>JAFPZY010000063.1 GCA_017417025.1 Paludibacteraceae bacterium
ATTTTTTTCGGGAGTTGTTGCGGGAATGAAAAGAAAAGCGTATCTTTGCAGCGCGAAGAAGGGAAGGGAATTGATAATTGATAGTTGATAATTGACATTGCACGGAAGACAAAAAGACATGACAGAAATAGTAACTGAGAATGCACAAAATATGACAGAGATACTGACAGACAGGTTGCACAGGACGGCTTACGCGACAGATGCGAGCGTATATAGGGAAGTGCCTTACGGAGTGGCTTATCCGGCCTCGGCGGAGGACATAAAGATGCTGATAAGCGAAGCACGCCGGAGAGGGACAAACATCATCCCGCGCGCAGGAGGCACGTCGATAGCAGGACAGGTGGTGGGCAACGGCATAGTGGCTGACATAAGCCGCAACATGAACCACATCTTAGAAATCAACAAGACAGGCCGTTACGCATGGGTGGAGCCGGGTGTGGTGCGCGACGTACTGAACATGGCCTGCAAGGAGTACGGCCTGTTCTTCAGCCCTGAGACATCGACCTCGAACCGGTGCTGCATAGGCGGCATGACGGGGAACAACTCCTGCGGGACGCACTCGCTTGTTTACGGGAGCACGCGGCAGCATGTACCGGAGGCAGACTGCATACTGGCGGACGGGACAGAGGAGCACTTTGGCGAATACAGTGTGAGGGAGCTTGAGGAGCGTTTCGGGCACAGGTTCTGGGAGACGGACAAGCCCGAGGCCCCGCTTGCAGAGCGCATCTACAGTCAGCTGCTCAGGCTGGCGACGGACGCACAGACGCGGCAGATGATAGAAGAGTCGTACCCCGACAAGAATCTGGCGAGACGCAGTTGCGGATATGCTGTAGATGAGGCGATTGAGGGTCTGTGCGACGAGAGCAAGCCGATAGAGGAGAGGAAGATAAACCTGTGCAAACTGTTAGCGGGGAGCGAGGGGACACTGGCTTTCGCGTACAGGATAAAAGTGTCGCTTGACCCGCTTCCGCCGGTGCATGTGATGGCAGTATGCGCCCACTGCGTGAGCCTTGAAGCGGCTTTTGAAGCCAACCTCATAGCACTCAGGCACCAGCCGACGGCCGTGGAGCTGATGGACGGCGACATATTAGAGCTGAGCAAGCAGAACGGGAACGTTGAGCGGTTCTTCGTGGAAGGCGACCCCGCCGCACTGCTGATAGCCGAGCTGAGGAGCAAGAGCGAGAAGGACCTGGAAGAACAGGCCGACAGGCTGGAGGAAGCCCTGAAAGAGAGCGGGTTAGCGGGAGTATGCACGAGAGTAAGAGGGGGCGATGTGAGCAAAGTATGGAACCTGCGCAAGGCGGGCTTAGGCATATTAGGCGGCATGAAAGGCGATGCGCGTCCGACAGGGGTGATAGAGGACACCGCCGTAGCCCCGAGCCGTCTGCCGGAGTACATGCGCGACTTCCGCGAGATGCTGCGGCGCATAGGGGAAGAGCACGGGAGGAGCGACCTGTCGTGCGTCTATTACGGGCATATAAGCACGGGCGAACTGCACCTGCGCCCCGTGCTGAACCTGAAAACGGAGGAGGGGAGACGGCTGTTCCGCGAGATAGCTCGGGAGACGGCGCTGCTGGTGCGCAAACACCGCGGGACGATAAGCGGCGAACACGGCGACGGCCGGCTGAGAGGGGAGTTCATACCGCTCCAATACGGGGAAGAGGCCTACAAGATGATGCGGGAGGTGAAGCATTGCTGGGACGCGGAGGGGATATTCAACCCGCACAAGATAGTGGACGCACCGCCGATGGACGAGTATCTGCGTGTGAGCACGGGAGAGGACGAGCCGGCAGGCATGGAGTGCGTGCTGAACTGGAAAGCAGCGTTTGACGAGTGCAAGACAGAAGGTGCGACGGGGGCCCGGTCGCAGGCGCATGCGATAGTGTGCAGCGTGGAGCAGTGCAACGGCGCAGGGGACTGCCGCAAGCCGGTGGCGATGGGGGGGACGATGTGCCCTGCATACAAGGTGAGCGGCGACGAGCTGCAGACCACCCGCGCCCGCGCGAACATATTAAGGGAGTACCTGCGGTCGGGCGGGAAAGGCGAGAGCCGCGACGCGGAGGAGGTGCTGGCAAGCTGCCTTGCTTGCAAAGGCTGCCGGAGGGAGTGCCCGTCGGGAGTGGACATGACGCGCCTTCGCGCCGAGGTGCTGCAACATATATACGACCGCAAAGGCACACCGTTGCGGACATGGCTTGTGGCTCACAATGCAGACATACAGAGAGTGGGGAGCTATTTTCCGCACATATACAACTTCTTCGCCTCTAACAGGCTGACTTCAAGGCTGCTAAAGAGCATGGCGGGGTTTGCACAGGAGCGCAGTATCCCGGCCGTCAGCAGAACGGGCGCGGCACTGCGCAAGCACAGACACACAGGCACAGGCGGAAAGAGGGTGTATCTGTTTCTGGACGAGTTCACGCGCTATCAGGAGCCCGAGCTGGCGCTGACGTTCATCTGGCTGTTAGAGAAATTAGGATACAACGTGGTGATACCCAGGCACGCAGAGAGCGGTCGGGCGGCAGTGTCGAAAGGCATGCTGCGGCTTGCGCGACGCTACGCGGAGAAGAACGTGGGGCTGCTGAAGGACATAGTGAGCGAAGAGAGCCCGCTGGTGGGCATAGAGCCGTCGGGCATACTGAGTTTCAGGGACGAATATCCGGACTTAGTGCGTGCCGAACACAGGCAAGACGCACTGCGGCTGGCACGTAACTGCCTGCTGTTCGACGAGTTTATGATGCGCGAGGCAGAGGCAGGACGCATCACGGCCGACATGTTCAGCGACGCGCCGGCAGAGATATGGCTCCACGGACACTGCCACCAGAAAGCGTTGGTTGGCGTGGAGAAGACCGCCGCGCTGCTTAACCTGCCGAGAGGGACGGAGGTGCATGTAATCCCGTCGGGCTGCTGCGGGATGGCAGGGTCATTCGGGTATGAGAAAAGGCACTACAAAACGTCGCTCGCCATAGGTGAGACGGTGCTGTTTCCGGCCGTGCGGCAAGCGACAGGAGGCACGGGGGAAAAGCCGGTGATAGTGGCCGCCCCCGGGACATCGTGCCGCACACAGATATACGACGGGACAGGGATACGGGCGCAGCACCCGATAGAGGTGATGTACAAACTGATAATTGATAATTGATATTGCAAAAAAACGACAAGATATTTGCACGGACGAAAAAATAGCAGTAACTTTGCGGGCTGAAAAGGAAGAGTACTCCATAAAACAAATAATAAGGACATGTTCATTATCGGCATTGCGGGCGGCACCGGCTCGGGCAAAACAACGGTGGTAAGGAAACTGATAGAGCGTCTTCCGAAAGGGGAAGTGACTGTAATTCCGCTTGATTCGTACTACAACGACTCGTCACACATCCCCGCCGAAGACCGACAGAAGATAAACTTCGACCACCCCGATGCCTTCGAGTGGCCGCTGCTGATAGAGCATATCCAGAGACTGCGCGAAGGGCAGATGGTGGAGCAGCCCATATACGACTACATCACCTCCACGAGGCAGAAAGAGACCATTCCGGTAGGCCCGAGCGAGATAGTGATAGTGGAAGGGATATTGTGCCTCCACAACCCCGAACTGCGCGAGCAGATGGACCTGCGCGTGTTTGTGGATGCAGACGCAGACGACAGGCTGATACGCGTGATAAAACGCGACATAGTGGAGAGAGGACGGACGGTGGAGGCCGTGATAGAGCGCTACCAGCGCGTGCTGAAGCCTATGCACGAGCAGTTTATAGAGCCGTGCAAGCGCTATGCCAACGTCATCATTCCCCAAGGCGGCCATAACAACGCGGCGATAAACATGATGGCCAAGTTCATCAAGCAGCAGCTGCGCGACAAGTGATGCTTCTGCGCCTTTTCTGGACATACCTCAAGATAGGGACCTTCACCCTCGGCGGGGGGTATGCGATGCTGCCCCTGATACAGCATGAGATAGTTGATAAACAGCATCTTATTGACGAGAAAGAGTTCGTCAATATGATAGCCCTTGCACAAGCCGCCCCCGGGTTGATAGCGGTGAACTCGGCGATATTCATAGGGCACAGGATAGCCGGTTGGCGCGGTGTGGCAGCGACAGTGTGCGGAGCGGTGCTGCCGTCGATAGTGATAATACTGCTGATAGCGGTGTTCTTCAGGCAGCTGAAGCACATAGCGGCAGTTGAGGCCGTGTTCAAGGGACTGAGGCCGGCGGTTGTTGCACTGATAGCCGCAGCGGTGATAAAGATGGCCCGCAACATATAGAGAGAGTGATGCTTTATCTGTCGCTGTTCATATCGTTTTTCAAGGTCGGGTTGCTGGGTTTCGGCGGCGGCATGGCTATTATCTCGCTGATACAGAACGAAGTGCTTCGGCACGGCTGGATGACAGAGACGGAGTTTGTGGACATAGTGGCCATATCGCAAGTGACCCCCGGGCCGATAGGGATGAACTGCGCGACATACGTGGGCTACACGGCGACAGGGAGCGTGTGGGGGAGCATGGTGACCTCTTTTGCCATAGTGCTGCCGAGCCTGATTATAATGCTGACAATCTGCGCAATATATGACAAGCTGAGCAAGCGCTGGAGCGAGAACAAGGTTTATCAGGCGGTGATGCGGCTGATAAGGATAGGGGTGGTTGTGCTGATAGCGCACGCAGCGTGGACCCTGATAACCCCCGCCACCTTTACCGACATGCGGAGCTGGGTGATATTCGGCGCAGTGCTGCTGTGCATGCTGCTTCCGGAGGCGGCAAGAGTGCTGAAACGGCCAGAGTGGGCAAAGAACAAGGCAGTGAGAGTGCTGAGCCACCCTGTGTTTCTGATGGTGCTTGCGGGGGCGGCGGGATACATGATGTATTCGTGAAAATACAACAAAAATTTGCATATTTCAGAAAAAAGCATTATCTTTGCGGGCGAAATTAGCGCAAACACAAAACCATGCCTGAAATAAGCTCTTTTTACGGTATTTCCATTTACATGTACATGAGCGAGCATAACCCTCCTCACTTTCATGTCAAATATCAAGATTATGAAGCCATTATAACCATACAGGATGGCATAATAACCGGTTCACTTCCGCGCCGTGCCCTGCGCTTGGTGTATGAATGGCTCGACCAACACCAAGAAGAACTGATGCAGAATTGGGAAAGGCTCGGCAAGTCGGAAAGCCCAATAAAAATAAACCCTTTGCAATAGGAATATGAATCCAATCCTGAAAATAGTGAAAGCGGATTATGTGCACGACTACGTGCTTCGCCTGCTGTTCAACGACGGCGTGAGCAAACTTGTGGATTTTGCCCCTCTTTCAAAGCAAGGTATATGCACGAAGTTGCAGGATATGGTGTATTTCCGTAATTTCAAACTTGACCCGTTCAGTGTTGATTGGTCGGATGAAATAGGTTTTGCACCTGAATATTTATACGAAATAGGATACTAAACGGGCGAAATTAGCAGCAGACTTATGGCAGAACAAGAGGAAATAAACCTGAAAGCGGCGGAATACAACGACGACAACATCGTCCATTTGGACGATATGGACCATATCCGCAGACGCCCCGGCATGTATATCGGCAAGCTGGGGGACGGCAGCCACTCGGACGACGGCATATATGTGCTCATCAAAGAGTCGATAGACAACTCTATTGACGAATACCGCATGGGCGAAGGGAAAGTGATAGAAGTGAGTGTGCGGGAGGGGAAAGTAAGCGTGCGCGACTACGGACGCGGCATACCGCTCGGGAAAATGGTGGACGCAGTGAGCCTGCTGAACACCGGCGGCAAATATGACACCAAAGCCTTCAAGAAGTCGGTGGGACTGAACGGCGTTGGCACGAAAGCAGTGAATGCGCTGAGCATGGAGTTTGCGGTGCAATCGTTCCGCGAAGGCAAGACACGGCGTGCGGAGTTCAAACAGGGACACCTCACCAAAGACAGCGGCATCAGAGAGATAAAAGACTGGATGCAGGAGCAGGGACTAAGCCAGGAGCCGAAGCGCGGGACACTGATTGAATTCGTGCCTGACGGGAGCAAAGGACTGTTTGAGAACTACAGTTTCAGGGAAGACTACATAGAGACGATGATGCGCAACTATGCGTATCTGAACACGGGACTGACACTGGTGTATAACGGGCGGCGGTTCAGCTCGAAGAACGGCCTATTCGACCTGCTGACGGAGAACATGACAGTGGACCCGCTATACCCCATCATCCACATCACGGGAGAGGACATAGAGATAGCCCTGACCCACACGGACCAGAACAACGACGAATATTATTCGTTTGTGAACGGGCAGCACACGATACAGGGCGGCACGCACCAAGTGGCCTTCCGCGAAGCCATCGGCCGCACCATCAAGGAGTTCTTCAACAAGAACATGGACCTGGCAGACATACGCAACGGAGTGGTAGGAGCCATAGCCATCAACGTGGAAGAGCCTGTGTTCGAGAGCCAGACGAAAGTGAAACTGGGCAGCAAAGACATGTCACCCAACGGGGGAGTGAGCGTAAACAAGTTCGTGAACGACTTCGTAAAGCAGCAACTGGACAACTACCTGCACAAGCACCCCGAAGTGACGGAGGTGATGCTGCAGAAAATACAAGACTCGGAGAAAGAGCGCAAGGCAATTGCCGGCGTGACCAAAGCCGCCCGAGAACGCGCCAAGAAAAACCTGCTGAACAACCCCAAACTCAGGGACTGCCAGGTGCACTACAACGACTCAAAGCCCGTGCGCAGCAGCAAAGATGCGGACGACGACCTGCGCGAAGAAAGCAGCATCTTCATCACGGAGGGCCTATCAGCCTCAGGCAGCATTACCAAGAGCCGCGACGTAAGGACACAAGCCGTGTTCTCGCTTCGCGGAAAACCGCTGAACAGCTACGGGCTGACCAAGCAGGTGGTGTATGAGAACGAAGAGTTCAACTGCCTGCAGTCGGCCCTGAACATAGAGGACGGACTGGACGATTTGCGCTACAACAAGGTAATCATAGCCACTGATGCGGATGTGGACGGCATGCACATACGGCTGCTGATGCTGACGTTCTTCCTGCAGTTCTTCCCCGACCTGGTGAAGAAAGGGCATGTGTATATACTGCAGACACCGCTGTTCCGCGTGAAGAACAAACAGGAGACGCGCTACTGCTACAGCGAAGACGAGCGTCTGCGCGCTTTGGACGAGGTGAAGAACCCTGAAATAACGCGATTCAAAGGATTAGGAGAAATTTCGCCGGACGAGTTCAAGGGCTTTATAGGACAGAGCATCCGCCTGGACCAAGTGAACCTGCGCAAAGAGGATGCAGTGAGCGACATGCTGTCGTTCTACATGGGCAAGAATACGACCGAGCGCCAGGGATTCATCATCGACAACCTCGTAATAGAAGAGGACAAGGTGGAGGAATAAGATGCGGGAGGTTTATTGTGCCATAGACATGGGTGCCACCTCGGGACGTATTATAATCTCCGAAGACGGCTGCAAACTGGAAGAGGTATATAGGTTTCCCAACCGCATAGAAGAGCATGCGGGGCAGTTTTTCTGGGACACGCCCGCCTTGTATGAGCATGTGTGCAAAGGACTGCAAGAGCTGGCAGGCAGAGACGATATACGCGTGCGCTCGATAGGCATTGACACATGGGGTGTGGATGTGGTGTTTTTAGACGGCGAAGGACGCGCTTTGGCATGGCCGCGAGCATACCGCGACCCATACACGGACTCAAGAATGGAAGAGTTCTTCAGCCTGATTCCGAAAGAGAGGATATATGAGAAGACGGGGATACAGTTCCTGAATTTCAATACGTTGTACCAATTCTATGCCTGCTACAAAGACAGATACAAGCCATTTCTGGAAGCCAAGACCTACCTGTTCGTGCCGGACTACTTCAACTACCTGCTGACAGGGAACTTGAGCAACGAATACACCATACTCTCCACCTCGCAAATGCTGAATGCACGGGCAAAAACGATTGACCGCGAACTAACCGAAGCGGCAGGCGGCAACATGGCATGCTTCCCGAAGACGGTATATCCGGGCGAGACAATAGGTCTGCTGAAGAAAGAAGTTGCCGACTTCGGTTATGATGTGCCAGTGGTGGCCGTAGCCTCCCACGACACAGCCTCGGCAGTGGCCACCGTGCCGCGCACACACAACGGCAAGCGGACGGCTTACCTGAGCAGCGGAACATGGAGCCTGATGGGGACTGTGACCGACCAGCCTGTAATAAACAAGGAAAGTGCCGCGCAGAACTTCACCAACGAAGGCGGCATAGACGGCACAACACGCCTGCTGAAAAACATAACGGGCATGTGGATAACGGAGCAATGCAGGAAAGAATGGGAGGCACAAGGAAAGCACTACGAGCACAGCACCATCATAGAAATGGCAGAAAGCGTGGAGCATGTACCGGACCTGTTCAACCCCGACGACAAGCGCTTTGCCAACCCCAAAAGCATGCTGCGGGAAGTGTGCAACGGCAGGAGCCTTACAGACTCGGAGACAATGAGTTGCATCTTCCACTCGCTCGCCCGACGCTACGGCGAAGTGTTCAGCACGCTGCAAAAACTACTGCCGGAGCCTGTCGGTGCACTCTACATAATAGGCGGAGGTGCCAAAAACACCCTGCTGAACCGACTGACAGAGAAGGCTATAGGGGTGCCAGTTATCATCGGACCGACCGAGGCTACAGCGGCAGGGAACATCATGGTACAACAAAGAATATCAGACAAAAACACTACAAGAAGATAAGATGAACACACCATTAGTAGCAACGAAAGCCCGCGTGGGCGTATTCTCGATTGCCTTAGGAGCCTATCTACCGCAGTTTCCAGGGCTGGTGCCTGAGTTTGAAGCACAGTACGAAGCCTTCAAAAAGACACTCCCAGACACTGTGGATATAATAGACGGCGGGCTGGTGACCACCAAAGAACTGTCGCAAGCGGCAGGCGACAAGTTCCGCGCCGCCGATGTGGACCTCGTAATCATGCAGTTGCTCACATACGCCACGTCATACAACATGCTGCCGGCTGTCAGAGATCTGGACGTGCCCGTTGTGCTGGTGAATGTGCAGAAAAAAGCCGCCCCTGACTACAAAAACACCGATACCCCCACATGGCTTGGCGAACTATATGCCTGCGGAGCAGTAGGAGAAATGGTGGCCGACCTGGAACGTGCCGACAAACGGCATGCTGTCGTCACGGGCCTGCAGGGGGAAGACCCTGAGGTGAAAAGGGAAATAGAGCAGTGGTGCCGTGCGGCACAGGTGCGCAGACGCTTCCGCGACACCAACATAGCACAAATAGGCCGCCCATATCCGGGCATGATGGACCTCTACATTGACGAGACCAACCTATATAACCGCATGTGGCTATATACCAAGCAGTTCGACTGGGAGAAGATGTGGGCTATAGCAGACCATATCACCGATGAGAAGGCTATCCGCACCAAAGCGGAAGACATAATCAATACGTTTGAGATTGAGGGCGGTGCCACCGTGGAAACAGTGTGGGATATGGCGCGGTATGTGGTAGCCTTCGAGCAATGGGTAAAGGACGAACAGATAGGACTAATAGCCTCACACTATGACGGTTATGCACAGGGCATAGCAGGGAAACTGGACTCAATGCTCATTCCGGCCTTCTCCATGCTTATCAAACAACATACGGCGTGTGCCGTAGAGGGAGACATGAAAGTGGCGATGGCAATGTCAATAATGAAGACCATATCAGGGACAGGGCAACTGAGTGAGATGTACTCGATAGATTTCCCCGCCGACATCTGCATAATAGGCCACTCGGGCAGTGGCGATGCAGACATATCGCAGGCACACAAACCGACCATGAAAACAGTGCCTGTGTTCCACGGCAAAACAGGCGGCGGCTATCTGACCCAGTTCTACCCACCGACAGGACCTGTAACATATTTGGCCATCACCCAGGACAAGAACGGCGTATTCAAGTTCGTTGCTGCCGAAGGTGTGAACGAAGAAGGTGACATATTCATGTTCGGCGACACAAACATGCGCACACGCTTCTCAATAGGCGCACGCGAGTTCTGCAACCGCTGGTCGGAAGCAGGACCGACCCACCACATGGCAGCTGCCGTAGGACGACATATTGACACACTCGTAAAAGTGGCAAAGATATTCAATGTACAAATAGACATAATCTGCAGATAATGAACGAGGAAAAGAACACAGGCAGCCTGAAAAGCACAATCGCTGTGTCGCTTACCAACTATCTGGACGCGGGGGCGATTGTGGCAGGGGCAAGCGGACTGACTCTCTGGCAGAACTATCTCGGCCTCACAGAATTGCACCTCGGCTGGTTAAATTTCATAAGTGCCAATTGTCTGGGGGCGGCTATCGGAGCTATAATAGGCGGATTTCTTGCCGACCGCTACGGGAGAAAGATGATTTTCACCTACAATCTGCTTGTCTATATGGCCGGAGTGCTGACAATTATGTGCTCCGTCAATTTCCCGATGCTTCTCGCAGGTTTTCTGCTTACAGGCATATCGGTAGGGGTAGGCGTGCCGGCTTCATGGACTTATATTTCAGAAAGTTCGGAGAATACACTGCGAGGCAGAAACATCTGCATCTCGCAAATGTCGTGGGGCATAGGACCGATGTGCATACTGCTGCTCGGCATGCTGTTTGCTCCGGGAAGCGAGGGGGAAAGCAACGGTTTACTATACGGCGGAGTGGAGGATATAGCTCACGTTTTTGCAGGGACAGATGCCGCCACTGCCGAAGTGCAGGTGTTTGCTTCGCGAATTGTGTTCTTTTCGCTGTTCGTGGTGGCACTGATAGCCTGGCTGCTGCAACGGAAACTGCAGGAAAGTGCGGAATTTGAGACACACAAAACAGCCGCCCGACAATCGTCACTTCTGACCAATATACGACTGCTGTTCAGCAACCGCATAGCCGTCAAAACGGTGGTTTTCCTTACGATAATCTATCTGTCGTGGAATCTTGTGGCATCGGTAATGGGCTTTTTCCAGCCGCACATATACGAGTCGGCAGGCGGGTTGAGCAACAAAGATGCCAATATGCTGAGTTGCATCAGCTGGTTGGTGGTTGTACTGACCACGCTCGTCGTATCGCGCTTTGTGGACAAAGTGTCACACCGCATACTTTATGTGTCGGGGCTGCTCTGCGCACTGACTGCATGGATGATTATAATCGGCATTGGTGTAAGCAGCATAGCCTGGCTATGGGCATTCACCATACTCTGGGGGCTGAACAACGGGTGTTCAGTACAGATATTCTATGCATTATGGGGGTCGGAGTTGTTTCCAGCTAAGTTCCGCGCAGGTGCACAGGGGCTGATGTTCTTTATCGTCCGCAGTCTGTCGGCTGTTTGGGGACTGATATTTACATATATTTACGGCGAAAACGGCGAAGGGTTTACACTTGCAGCGTGGGCGATGGTTGCCTTGCTACTGATTTCACTTTTTGTAGGTTTCATCGGCACACCTGACACTCAAGGCAAATCGCTTGACCAGATAACAAAAGAAAGATATGGCAACAACATCTGAAAGCATATTGAACGGAAATCAGGCTTTGACAGCAGTCATAAATGACATAGCCGAAGTTGCCGGCTATATATGGGACAAAGGCTGGGGAGAGCGCAACGGAGGCAATATTACGGTCAATATCACCGAATATGCCGGCTCGCAGTGGAATCAGATTCCCGCACTCAAAGCCGACCTCCCTCTCGGCTGCACACTGCCAGACATAAAGGGGCACTTTTTCTATGCCAAAGGGACCCAGAAGCGCATGCGTGACCTTGCCAAGCAGCCTATGCAGAACGGCTCGATAATACGTATCTCCGCCGACTGCGCACACTATGACATCATAGCCGATAACGACATAATGCCTACCAGCGAACTACCCTCACACCTGATGGTGCAGAACTATCTGATTGCCACCGGCAGCCGCTACAAGGCCACACTGCACACACATCCCATCGAACTGGTGGCAATGAGCCATAACAGGCATTTCCTGCAGGCGGACAAGACTACAAAGGACATGCTGACAGCCAACAGACTGACACGCACTTTGTGGTCGATGATTCCGGAGACACTGGCTTTTGCGCCGTTAGGAATAGGCATAGTGCCATACCGGATGCCCGGGTCGCTCCAACTTGCACAAGCCACACTTGAGCAAATACACGACTATGATGTGGTTCTATGGGAGAAACACGGCACCTTCTCCGTCGGTAAAGACATTATGGACGCATTTGACCAAACTGACGTGCTCAACAAAGCCGCCACCATCTACTTACGCGCACGCTCAATGGGATTTGAGCCAGAAGGCATGACCGACAAGCAGATGGCGGAGCTAAGGCACACCTTTGTACTGCCTGACAAAAGAATTTTATAAAACAACCATCAACATCAATATACACTTATGAACAAAGCACTTTTAATGATTTTAGACGGCTGGGGAATAGGAGAACACACCAAAGCCAACGCCATCTATTCTACCAACACACCGCACTGGACAGCTCTTTTGGAAAAATATCCGCATAGTCAGCTGCAAGCAAGCGGCGAAAACGTAGGTTTGCCCGACGGACAAATGGGCAACTCTGAAGTAGGGCACCTGAATATAGGTGCAGGACGCATTGTATATCAGGACCTTGTGAAAATCAACAGGGCTATAAAGGACGGCTCAATACGGCGCAATCCTGAAATTGTAGCAGCCTATGAAAGAGCAAAAACTACAGGAAAAAACCTGCACATAATGGGACTTGTGTCTGACGGCGGAGTGCACTCATCGCTGGAACATCTCTTCTGCCTTCTGGACATCGCAAAAGACTACGGCCTGCAGGGGCGGACTTTTGTACACTGCTTCATGGACGGACGCGACACCGACCCACATTCAGGACTCGGCTTTATTGACAAACTGGAGGAGCACTTGCAACACAGCTGCGGAGAGATTGCTTCTGTGCAGGGGCGTTTCTATGCCATGGACCGCGACAAACGCTGGGAGCGAATCAAAGAGGCCTACGACTGCCTGGTAGGCGGGAAAGGCACAGAAGCGGAATACATGCACGAAGCAGTACAGGCATCTTACGATGCAGGCGTAACTGACGAGTTTATCAAGCCTATTGTGCATGTGCACAACGGCAAGCCAGTTGCCACAATAGGTGAAAACGATGTCGTTATCTTCTTCAACTACCGCAACGACAGGGCACGCGAAATGACAGTAGTCCTCACGCAGGAAGACAAGCCCGAAGAGGGTATGCACACAATAGCCGGACTCCACTACTGCTGCATGACTCCATACGACTCGTCCTTCAAGGGCCTGCATATACTTTTCCCGAAAGAGAATGTGCAGAACACGATGGGCGAGATTGTATCCAAAGCCGGCCTGCGCCAGCTGCGCATTGCCGAAACGGAGAAGTTTGCACACGTCACTTTCTTTTTCTCGGGAGGACGAGATGCGGAATTTGAGAACGAAGAGCGCATACTCATACCTTCACCCAAAGTGGCGACCTACGACCTGCAGCCGGAAATGTCTGCACCAGAAGTGGCTGCCGCCCTGTGCAATGCTATGGACACCCAGCGCTTCGACTACATCACACTCAACTTCGCCAACGGCGACATGGTGGGACATACAGGCGTGTATAACTCTATACAACAGGCAGTTGTAACAATAGACATCTGCGTTGACCGCGTGGTTAAATCTGCGCAGAAGAACGGCTACAACGTCATCATCATTGCCGACCACGGCAATGCCGACCACGCTGTCAATGACGACGGCACGCCTAATACCGCCCACAGCCTCAATCCCGTCCCATTTGTCTATATTCCGGCTGACGACAAGACTGCAGGCATCACTTGCCAGGACGGCATACTCGCCGATGTGGCACCGTCACTCTGCCATATTATGGGACTTTCACAACCGGCAGAAATGACAGGCAGGAACCTGATACACAATGACTAAACTGAAAGGACGATACCAAGCCTCCCCGCCACTGCTAAAAGTTGCACAGTGGTTGGGGAGCGCTTTTATACTTACTATAATTGCACTTTTGTGCTGGAACTGTCTGCCTGACAAGCAGTCCACAACGGCACTCAAACTGCTGCAGACACTGCAGACACTATCGCTCTTCATGCTGCCGCCATTGATGATGGCGTATATATGGAGCCGCACACCGGCGCAATGGCTACATTTGACCACGCGCCCGACGCTTATGCAAACGGCGATGTCTGTGCTCATTATGCTGATTGCCATTCCCGGAATCAATCTGCTGGCACACTGGAACAGCCTTATTATATTGCCAGATTTCCTAAGACCTATAGAGGCCGTGCTGCAACAACTTGAGGAACAAGCGGCTGCCCTCACCTTGCGCTTCATGCAGACCACTTCCGCCACAGGACTCATCTCAAATATTCTTGTAATGGCACTACTGCCAGCCATCAGCGAGGAACTTACATTCAGAGGACTCATGCTCAATCTGTTTGCGGGGAAGGCACAACACTCTGCCGGTTCACAGCGCACTCCGCATGCCGCAATATGGGCTGTAGCCTTCATCTTTGCGCTTGTACACATGCAATTCTACGGCTTTATCCCGCGCATGCTCATTGGTGCACTGCTCGGCTATATGCTATATAGCACCGGAAGTCTATGGATTCCTGTTATCATGCACTTCACCAACAACGCCGCTGCCGTCTTGGCTTATTTTGTGGTCTTCAAGACGGGGCTGAACCCTGATAATGTGGACACTATAGGCACAGGCACCACTTTATGGCTCGGCCTAATCTCCATAATCGCCACTTTGACTCTTGTAATCTTTCATTTTAAGAGGCAGCAGCAGGGCAACATAAACAATGCTTTTTGACAAGGTTGCGCATCTATAATCTTAAAAATTTGCATAATCAAAAATAAAGTGCTACCTTTGCACCCGAAAAAAACAATTGTATGCACATGCTTATGCCTATGCATGAGTGTGTGGTTTGGCAATGCTGATTATGAGCAACAACTATTTTGACTATGACATAATCGTGGTTGGAGCGGGGCACGCAGGATGTGAAGCGGCCTCTGCTGCCGCACGCTTGGGCAGCCGCACTCTGCTCATCACCATGGACATGAACAAAATAGCCCAGATGAGTTGCAACCCCGCTGTAGGCGGAATAGCCAAAGGACAGATTGTAAGGGAGATAGATGCGCTTGGAGGACAAACGGGCATAGTTACCGACCTGACTGCCATACAGTTCCGCATGCTCAACCAAAGCAAAGGTCCTGCCATGTGGAGTCCACGAAGCCAGAGCGACAGGAAAAAATTCATAGAGCAATGGGTTAAGATTCTGTCAAGAACACCAGGTCTTGACATCTGGCAGGACATGGCAACAGAGCTGATTATCCGCGACAACACCGTCTGCGGAGTAAAGACTATGCTCGGCATAGAGATGAAAGCGCGGGCGGTAATCCTCACAAACGGCACTTTCCTCAACGGCGTGATGCACTTCGGAAAAACGCAATTGCCCGGCGGAAGGATAAGCGAACCTGCCTCAAAAAGCATAACAGAGCAACTGGTATCACTGGGGTTCAGGAGCGACAGGATGAAGACAGGAACCCCCGCCCGACTGGACAAAAGAAGCATTGACTTCAGCCGGCTCACAGAGCAAAAAGGCGATGACACATGGCATCAGTTCTCATATCTGGACACAGTAAGACGCACGTTGCCCCAACAGAGTTGCTGGATTACATACACCAACAGGCAAACCCACGACTGCCTGCGTGAACATCTTGACGAGTCGCCTCTGTACAACGGGCAAATTCACAGCATAGGGCCACGCTACTGCCCCAGCATTGAGACCAAAATAGTCACTTTTGCCGACAAAGACGCGCATCAGCTCTTCATTGAGCCGGAAGGAGTGGAGAGCAACGAGTATTACGTAAACGGGTTCTCTTCAAGCCTGCCGTGGGAGGTGCAGATAGCTGCATTGCGCACGGTGGAGGGGTTGGAGCATGCAGTAATGTACAGGCCAGGCTATGCTATTGAATACGACTTCTTCGACCCGACCCAGTTACATCACACATTAGAGACCAAACAGATAAGGAACTTGTTCTTTGCAGGGCAAATCAACGGCACAACCGGCTATGAAGAAGCAGCAGGACAAGGTATTGTAGCGGGAATAAATGCCCACCAGAACATCAACGGCGGCGGAGAGTTCACCCTTCACCGCAACGACAGTTACATAGGCGTTCTCATTGACGACCTCGTCAATAAGGGTGTGGATGAGCCTTACCGCATGTTCACTTCCCGCGCCGAGCACCGCATCCTGCTCAGGCAGGACAACGCCGATGCCCGCCTTACAGAACGCGCATACACACTCGGCCTGGCAGACAGATACCGCTATGACTTGCTGAAAGACAAGCAGAGAGCGGAAGGAGAAATAGAATATCACCTCCACAATATAATAGTCCGCCCGGAGGACATCAACCAATGGCTCGCTGCACAAAACTCATCGCCTCTGCAAGCCCCAACAAGGCTGATCGACCTGCTGCTGCGTCCGCAAGTGTCGCTGCAGGCATTGGCCGAGGCTGTGCCCAGACTAAACGTTTTGCACGACGTAGGCAGAGAGAGGGAGCAGGAAATAGCGGAAGAAGTAGAAATAAGCACCAAGTACGCCGGCTACATACAGAGAGAACAACTTGCAGCCGACAAACTGCAACGCCTTGAAAGTATCAGGCTGCCGGAGGACTTTGACTACGGGCAAATACAGTCGCTCAGCACCGAAGCCCGCCAAAAGCTTATGAGAATACGCCCGCGCTCAATAGGCGATGCCAACCGCATTCCGGGGATAAGTCCCAACGACATAAGCGTCCTGCTTGTGCTATTAGGGCGTTGAAACATGTGATTGTTCCACGTGAAACATTATGACATTATGAATATAGAAGAATTCAAAAGCAAGATTAGAAACATTCCCGACTTCCCAAAGCCCGGGATTCAGTTCAAGGACATAACCACTGCTCTGAAAGACCCAGAGTGCCTGCGCTGGATGAAAGACAGCATAGTGAAAATCTACAGGGGCAGGGGGATAACACAAGTGGTGGGACTTGAGTCGCGCGGATTTATAATTGCGCCTGCCGTTGCCATAGAACTTGGTGCAGGTTTCGTCCCTGAGCGCAAGCCGGGCAAACTGCCTGCAGACGTAATATCCGTGGCTTACAACAAGGAGTATGGCACCGACACCATGCAGATTCACCGCGATGCGCTTTCTGCAGACGATGTAGTCCTCATTCACGACGACCTGCTTGCCACGGGCGGGACTGTTGCAGCGGCAATAAAGCTGGTGAAATCAACAGGCGTAAAGAAGGTATATGTCAATTTCCTGATTGAGCTTGAGGACCTGCACGGGCGCGACCTGATAGACAGTGATGTGGAAATAAGCAGCCTTATCAAACTTTGACGACCACAAGTGCACATATCAGACAACTGCTGGCGCAACTACCTGAATGCCCAGGTGTTTACCAGTACTTCAACAAAGAAGGCAAAGTAATATATGTAGGCAAGGCAAAGAATCTGCGCCGGCGCGTAAGCAGCTACTTCCAGAAAGAGCACGAGTGGGCGAAGACGCGCCAGCTGGTAAAGCACATTGCGGACATCAAATATGTGGTTGTAGCCTCCGAGCAGGACGCTTTTCTGCTGGAAAACAACCTCATAAAGCAATACCAGCCGCACTACAACATACTGCTGAAAGACGGCAAATCATACCCGAGCATCTGCATAACCCGCGAAGACTATCCGCGCATATTCAAGACAAGGAAAATAATAAAGGGCGCGGGTGAATACTTCGGCCCATACAGCTACGGCAATACAGTGGACCTGGTGCTTGAACTTATCCACCGCCTATGCCCCATAAGGACATGTGCAATGCAGATGACGGGAAGAGGTGTGTCGGAAGGCAAATACAAGACCTGCCTCAAGTACCACCTGAAAAAGTGCTGCGGCATCTGCGAGGGCAAAGTAAGCGACGAGCAGTACAAGGCATACATAGAAAGAGCCAAAAAGATTATACGCGGCGATGCACACGAAATAAGCCACCAGCTTCTGGCAGAGATGAAGCATTGTGCCGATGAATACAAATATGAAGAGGCACAACTTCTGAAAGAGCAATACGAGCTTTTAGACAAATTCTGCAGCAAGACCATAATAACCAACGCCTCTGCCGGCGACCTGGACGTATTCGGCTACGAGGAAGACGGGGAAGAGGTATATATATCCGTGCTGCGCATACACAACGGGAGCATAGTGCAAGGGCAGACCATTGAATATCACAAACAACTGGAAGAACCGAAGGAAGAAGTGCTGGCAATGGGCATACATGAGTTGCGCGAGCAGATAAAGAGCGAAAATCAAGAAATCGTAGTGCCGTTTATTCCTGATTTCATCGACGAAAAACTGCACTTATACATTGCAAATTCCGGAGACAAGAAGAAGCTGCTTGACCTTGCCATGCAAAATGTACGTCAATACATGCAGGACAAGATACGGCAAAGCTCGCGCCTCAATCCGGACCAGCGTGCAGCACGTGTATTAGGCAAACTCCAACAGCTGCTCGGATTAGAGAAAATGCCTGTATTCATCGACAGTTTTGACAACTCGAACCTGCAAGGCAGCGATGCAGTTGCCAGCTGCGTAGTATTCAAGAAGGCCAAGCCGAGCAAACAGGACTACAGGCATTTCAAAATAGAGTCGGTGGAAGGACCGGACGACTATGCTTCGATGCGCGAAATTGTAAGGCGCAGATACAGCAATCTTGCCGATGAAAACAAGGAAATGCCAGATTTGATTATTGCAGACGGCGGCATAGGTCAGATGGAGGCTATACGCGAAGTGACCGAAGAACAACTTGGGCTGCATATACCTATTGCAGGCCTGAAAAAAGACGACAAGCACCGCACCAATACACTGCTGTTCGGGTTTCCCCCGAAAGAGATCAGTATGAAGGTGACAGACGAAGTGTTCCGCTTTCTGGTACAGATACAGGACGAGGTGCACCGTTTTGCCATCTCTTACCACAAAAAGAAGCGCAGCATCTCACAGACGAGGAGTGAACTTGATGATATTCAAGGTGTTGGCCCTGTAACGAAGCAGAAGATACTAAATCATTTCCACTCTGTGAAGCGTGCCGGAGAGGCATCTGCGGAGGAGTGGACAGAATTGCTCGGAAAGCACTTAGGCTCAAAGCTTTACGAGCATTTTGCGAGCAAAATATCGCGTTGAGAATAGCATATTTCAAAAAGATGGACAGTTATACAGTAAAAATTGATTCTGACGGCGTTATTTCTCTACAGTCAGCCGACCAACAGAGTTATCCGGTAAGCCACCTGCTGCATCTTCACCCGGGCAGGAATGTGTTCGCTTTTGAGGGTGCGATGGGAGCAGGGAAGACCACCATCATCAAGCAACTGTGCGAAGAACTGGGGACAACAGATGTTGTCAACTCCCCGACCTTCGCCATTGTCAATGTGTATGACATTCCCCGCCGTGACGGCAGTGCCGGTAGCGAGGAGGTCTATCACTTCGACTGCTACAGGCTGAAGGAGACAGACGAAGCCCGTGACATGGGTGCAGAAGAATACTTGTATTCAGGCTGTCTGTGCTTAGTGGAGTGGCCGGAGATAATCAGCGCACTTCTGCCGGAGGACACAGTCCATATAAATATAAGCACAACAGAGGACGGAGAAAGAATACTGACTACAGACTGAAAAACCAACCAAGCATGATAGACGTAACAGATATATACAAGAGTTTCGGCAACGTAAAGGTTTTACGCGGGGTGAACATGCATGTAGAGCGGGGGGAGATAGTGTCGATAATAGGCAAGAGCGGTGCCGGCAAGACGACCCTGCTCCAGATAATAGGGACACTGGACACGCCCGACAGCGGACAAGTGCTGATTGACGGCACGGACGTGATGAAGATGAAAGAGAAGAGCCTGTCGGACTTCAGGAACAGGAACATAGGTTTCATCTTCCAGTTCCACCAACTACTGCCTGAATTTACTGCATTAGAGAACGTTATGATGCCGGCTCTGATAGGGGGCTGGAAGCGCAAGGATGCAGAACAGCGTGCCGCCGAACTGCTTTCGGCCCTCGGAATGGAAGCCCGCATGCACCACAAGCCAGCCCAGATGTCAGGGGGTGAACAGCAACGCACAGCGGCAGCGCGCGCACTGATGATGTCTCCGAAAGTGATACTCGCAGACGAGCCGAGCGGCAGTCTTGACGAAGCCAACAAGCAGGAACTGAACAAACTACTACTGCTGCTCAGGCAGGAATACGGCCAAACAATAATAATAGTCACCCACGACAAGGAACTTGCGCAGATTTCGGACCGCATAATAGAGATAAAAGACGGCGTAATATATGAGCCCAACAAGTGAGAAGGCAGCGCATTGACAGCGGAATCACCTACTAATCACCTACTAATCACCTACTAATCACCTACTAATTACCTACTAAAGACAGCGGAGGAAAAGCATGAAAACGGAGAGTTTATCAAGCATGAAAAGAGTAGTGCTACAAAGCATAGCAGAAAGGGGAAGGAGAATGCCTGCGAGGGCGGAAGAATGGGGGAAGAGAATGTCTGCGAGGGCAGAAGAATGGGGGAAGAGAATGTCTGCGAGGATAGCAGAAGGGGGAAGGGTTGTGTCATTGTGCATAGCGGCAATGATAGCAGTGATAATGAGCGGGTGCCACAAAGAGCGCCGCTACTATCCGTCACGTCTGCCCTCGGAGGCAGTATCGATAGTGCGCTTCGACAACGCCCTGATGAACGTGCGTGAGGAGTCGGCACGAGACGATATACGTCTGCTATATGAGCAGTTCCCTGATTTCATGCCTGTTTTCACGGAGAACATACTGGGCATTCCTTCCTCCGACACAGCCTATCTTGCCGAGCAACTACCTAAGTTTCTGAATGATACGCTCTACGGTTTTGCCGCCACCAACAAACTGGAGCAGGAGACATTCGGCGACGTGTCGCAGTTAGAGGAACGATTGTCGGAAGTGTTTGCGCGGCTGAAGTACCTGTTTCCGGACATGGAGCTGCCGGAAGTGTACTTCTTCATATCAGGCTTCAACGCTTCAGTGTTCTTCATAGAAGACGGCGTGGCCATAGGAGCCGACATGTATTTAGGCAGCGACTATGAGTACTACAACCGCGTAGTGTATGATTATCAGAAGACGACGATGCGCCCCGAGTGCATTCCGGTGGATGTGGTCAGCGCATGGCTGTTCCGCAACATCCCCTATACGGCGAACAAGAACAGACTGCTGGACCACATAATATACAGGGGGAAGATAATGTATCTGCTCTCGGTGCTGTTCAAGGAAGATGCTGATTATGAGGTGATGGGCTACACGAAAGAGCAGTGGGAATGGTGCTTGCACTACGAGCGCGCGATATGGAACAGGCTGATGGACCGCCGCGACCTGTTCAAGACCGAGCAAAGGCTGCTGACATCGTATATCAACGACGGGCCTTTCACATCAGAGATATCGCAGGAGTCGCCCGGCAGGCTCGGCACATGGGTGGGATGGCGCATAGCAGAGAGCTACATGGAGCACAATCCGCAAGTGAGCATGCAGGAGCTGATGGCAGAGCCGGATGCGCAGAAGATACTGGAAGAAAGTTATTACAAACCATGATAAGAGAGAGTATGAACAGAGGAGATTTCCCGATATTGGAGGAGAAGGTGTATAACCGTCCGTTAGTGTATTTAGACAATGCCGCCACGACCCAAAAGCCGCTGCAAGTGCTTGACAGTCTGCGTGAGGGGTATCTGCACTACAACGCCAATATCCACCGCGGCGTTCACCACCTGAGCCAGGTTGCGACAAGCAGGCACGAAGCAGCCCGGCAGCGTACCGCCGATTTTATAGGAGCCGCCTCCGCCGCCGAAATCCTCTTCACCAAAGGCACGACTGACAGCATCAACATGCTGGCGTTCTCTTTCGGCGAGGCGTTTGTAGGCGCAGGCGACGAGATAATAGTCAGCGGGCTGGAGCACCACTCGAACATCGTGCCGTGGCAGATGCTGTGCCAACGCAAGCATGCCACGCTGCGCGTTATTCCGCTTCGCGAGGACCTGACTCTTGATTTGGAGGCGTTTGAGTCGCTCATCAACGCACATACGCGGCTTGTGTCGGTGGCCCACGTGAGCAACGCGCTCGGCATCATCAACCCGATAAGCGATATTATCCGCATTGCGCACAGCCGGAACATCCCTGTCTGCATAGACGGTGCACAGTCGGCAGCGCGAATGCCGATAGACGTGCAGGCCCTCGGCTGCGACTTCTACGTGTGCTCCGCCCACAAGATGTACGGGCCGACAGGACTGGGCGTGCTGTACGGCAAAGAACAGTGGCTCAATCAGTTGCCTCCAGCACAGGGTGGGGGCGAGATGATTGAGCACGTGCGCTGGGAGCACACGACCTACAACACACTGCCTTACAAATTTGAGGCAGGCACGCCCGACTTCATAGGCAGCGTCGCTTTCGCCGCAGCGCTTGACTATATCGACTCTGCCGGCAGAGAGAAGATTATGCAGCACGAGCAGCAGCTCAGCGCATACGCCGAGGAGCAGCTCGGGCAGATAGAGGGCGTGCGCGTATATGCCGCCGGACAAACGAAGGCGGGAGTGGTGTCATTCAATGTATATAACCCTGCTACACAGCAGCTTATACATCCTTTTGATGTGGGGACACTGCTTGACCGGCAGGGCGTGGCAGTGCGCACAGGACACCACTGCGCCGAGCCTCTGATGGACCACTTAGGCATACCGGGGACAGTCCGCGCGTCGTTTGCGCTCTACAACACGACCGAGGAAATAGACATCTTCACCACCGCACTACGCAAGGCGGCAGCCATGCTGGAGTGATGAAAGGCTGTATCCGCACTCTGCTAAGCATCGCCGCCATGTTATGGGGGCTGTGCAGCATAGGCGCGCAGGAGCGTAACAGCCTGACAATCATCTTCTACAACACCGAGAACTTCTTCGACTGCGAGCACGACACGCTGCACAACGACTATGAGTTCCTCCCGTCCGGCCAACGGCACTGGACATGCGGGCGCATGGACTACAAGGCGGAGCAGACAGCCCGCGTGCTCGCCAACGCAGGCGGCAGCAGTACGCCCGCACTGATAGGGCTATGCGAGGTGGAGAACCGCAAGTGCCTCTCGCTGCTGTGCAGGAAAATGGCTGATTATCACTACAATATACTGCACTCAGAAAGTCCGGACGAGCGGGGGATAGACGTGGCACTGCTGTACGACCGCAAGCAGTTCCAGCTGCTTGACTCGGCTTTTCTGCGCGTAGGCGCAAACAAGGGTCTGCGTACACGCGACATTCTTTATGCCAAAGGCGGGACACGAGACGGCGACACGCTGCACGTGTTTGTGTGCCACCTGCCGTCGATGCTCGGCGGCGCAAAGGCCTCGGAGTGGAAGCGCCAGGCTGCCAAAGACCTGCTGCGGCACTGCACCGACAGCATTCTGGGCTGCAACAGGAACGCGCAGATAATAGTAATGGGCGACATGAACTGCCGTCCTGCGGACGACATAAGCGGACTGCACAACCGCATGCAGGAACTGCAGCAAAAGGGCATAGGGACGGAGAAATACAGGGGGCGGTGGACGTGCCTCGACCAGTTCTATCTATCGCACGCCCTTGACAGTATGTGCAGCGTGTCGGTGTATGCACCCGCCTGGCTGTCAGAGCGCGACGACAAGTACACCGGCACCCGCCCGAAACGCACTTTCTACGGCTACAAATACCGTCGTGACGGCTACAGCGACCACTTTCCGATTGTGCTGAAGTACTGAAAGGAGATAAGGAAAGTTGTAGGAAGCAGAGAACAGGAATAGAGAGCAGGGGCAGAGCACAGGGAAGATAATAGGCAAGAGAGCGGAAAAGGGAACCGGAAAGAGAGCAGGAGGACCGACTTTCACAAGCCGGTCGCTCCCTAAAAGCGTAAAATCTATATACATCTGCGCCAAGGGTGTTATTGCTGCGCAGATTTTTTAATAATAGTCGAAAGACCGCAGCTTTTTACTCGAAAGACCGCAGCTGCGCTGCTCAAAGTCGAAGGTCGAAAGCCGAATTACTATCGACTGCACGATGCATATCCGGCTTTTGACTTTTGACTTTAGACTTACTTATTTCTTGATGACGAGTTTCTCTTCGATCTGGTCTGCGCCAACAATCTTCGTTACGATAACGAGGAGTTGTCCGCTTTTGCCTGTAGCATCAACATTGGTGAGGTCAATAGTCTGATAGTCAGCGGTGATGGCTTGGGCATTGAGGCGTACATCAGTATTGTCGTCATAATCAACTATTTCAACGCTTGCATCCTTGTATGCGGTGAACTCCAAACGGCCGTTCTGATGGCAGATGCCGGGAACAGCAGGAGCAGGAGCAAGGTGGAAACGGGTGTTCAGAGCAGCTTGGTCTGCAGGCAGAGTGCAACTCTGGGTTGTTCCTACCGTCAGAGGCATAGTCCAACCTTCAACATCGTCTTTCAGATAAAGAGTTTCGCCGCTTGCGCTCAACACCTTGAAAGTGTAGGCTGTGCTGGCATTGGTCTTCACACCGATGAAGAGGTCGGTAAGGCTGTTGGATTTGTAAATCTGGTAGTTATAGCCGCCATTGATTGCATAAATAGCAACTGCACGACCAGTCATGTTTATCTCGGCACTACCAGTTGCTGCGCCTGCAGTTGCCTCATCGTTCAGAATCAGAGTAAGCTTGCCACCCTTGCTGTCCGAACTCATAATTTCCAGTTCAACACGTGCGGTTTCAACTGCCATCACGTTCATTGTTGCTGCTACGAGCAACGACATAAATAATTTCTTCATTGTTATTTTTGTCTTAAAAGTTATTAAATCTTCATTCTGCGGGCAGGAGCGCCGTCAGGGTTGCCGTCCATTACATTTTTACCACCCGGATTAGTAGAGGTGTGCTGCAAAACGCCACATACTTCAAAAATCTCAAAGCGGCATGCAGGTGACTCATATATATTTTTCTTCATAAACGCTGTGGAAAGTGTTTACATAGAGACGGCGGTTTTGCCGTCTCTATGCAAGCAGGTTAAATTTATTTTACCATTTTCTCGCCGTTTACTACATACACGCCTGCGGGCAGAGTGTTCCAAACGCTCATATTGCCGAGGTACATGCCAGTCAAGGTGTAAATACCGCCGTCCTTCATGCTGTTCTCAACATTCTCAACGTCTGTAACAACGTTCTGACGCTTAATAATCTGGAAGCGGTAGTCGTTCTGCTCGTTCTCCTCTGCGGTGAAGTTGTAGGTGGCGTTGTTGTCAATGTTCACAACGGTGTTGTTCTTCAGGTCAACCAAAGCCAACCCCTCACCAGCCATCTGTTCGAAGCTCAGAGTGTAAACGCCACTCTTCTTGCAGTTGAAGCCAAGATAGGTATTGTCGATGTCGTTGCTTGCGAAGATGCCCATCGTGGTTTCATCGGTTACATAGATGTTCAGGCCGCTGTTCATATACTTTTCAGCCTCGCCTTTGTCGAAGGCTGTGCTGAAGCGGCTTGCCTCTATCATGGTAACGCGGTCTGTTGCATTCTGACCAACCACGCGCACTTGCAGTTTGTTGTCATAGCTGTTGCGTGCAGGAGCAGAGCTCTTGGGATTCATTACAGGATCCCAAACGAAGTTCTTGTAGTTAATCTCGGAAGATGCTTCTGCACCACGGTTCAAAATTACGAAAGCCTGCATCGGAGCAATCTTGCTCACATTCATTGCTTCAATTGAACTCGGATCCCAGAACCAGCCGTAACCGTCGTTTCTGTAGATGTAAACAGCCTCGTTTGCCCCCGGAACAGTAGGCAGAATGGTGGCCAGGTCGATGTCAGCAGTGTAGCTGTTGGCAAAGCCCATGTAGAAGTGTGCAAGATAATCAACAGTATTGTTCACGTTGCCGACCAGTTCACCTTCCATAGTCACTTTGGTACCTGGTGTAGCAGAGGTGCACAGAATCTGATAGAAGTTGAAAGGTTTGTTCAGTTTTGTTTTGTCAAGAGCGGTCTGCGAAGCGTTTTCCGGATTGAGGTATCCAATGTTCACCCAGTCGTCCGTCACGTCGTAGTCATACTCGAAGAAAGCTACACGGTGGTCGGTGCGGTCTGTATAGATGTCGGCAATCTTGTTGGCAGTCGGAATGCCGAATGGCTGGTTCAGACGCTTGTCAGCGCTTTCGCGGTAAGAGGCGGAAATCCATTCAACGGTTGCATTCGGGTGGCGGTTACTGGAGACAGCAGGATTGAAGAGGAACTGTGCATATTTCTCTGCGTTGGCCTCAAGAACTATGTTGGAAACTACGGGAGCAACGATACCATACTCGCCATCAACAATCAGGCGGCTGCCTGCCTTAATTACTACTTGCGCATAAGCGTTCAAGATAACACGTCCCACTTTCAGAGTAACGCTGTTGGTGCCATCACCTATGGTCAAAACCTGACGGGCGGCAGCTGTACCTGCGTTCATTTCAAGCAAATCAAGTTCTTTGTCTTTATTCAGAGTCTCTGACATGCCTGTCCAGGAAATAGAACCGCTGGCATCTGCAACACTGGTTACATCACTGATTGTAGCATCGGTCTTGATAACAACTATGACATCCTGACCTTTATCTCCTTTGATGGTGACTGTAGTATAGTTTTCAGCCTCTCCGGTCAGGAAGAAGTTATTCATTGTGACAGCCGATTTAGTGCCGTCCAAGCCCTTAACAAAGGTGAGGTTGTCAATATTACCGCCTACGACTGCAATTGCCTGTTTGTCTGCTGTTCTTTGATCCACAATTATTGCACCTTCAGAACCTGCATCAAATGTGCCGCCTTCAACCTTCACACTCGTCACTTTTGTGTCTGTGGCATTGGTGACAACTTCCTGCACAGCATATCCGCTACCGCCTTTCACTTTAGTGTCACCGGAAATAGTAACCTGCTGACCACCAGGGTAATTCTTATTTGATTCTATAATAATGGCACTTCCTTTGGCATTGATACCTGATGCTTGCGCGTTAGCTGTAGGATTTGTATACGTGCCGGTGTAATCTGAAGTAATGACAGCATCTTTGATATCCACAACACCACCTTTGACATATACGCCTGTGGCACCATGTACGTTACCTTCAATCAGGAACTTGCCATAACCGGAAGAATATATAGCAGTAGCATTGCTATTTGAAGCATGGGAAGTTACTGTAGCAGTGGATGCTACATGCACATAGGGCATGTTGGTGGTATTGCTGCCGGCTCTGATACTACCGTTTATTTTGATACCATATTTTGTTCCGTTCACTGTGCCCTCTATGTTAACCTTTGCGCCGTAAGCGTATGCTCTCACAGGATAAGAGCCCCCGCTCAAGTAGAAGTCATACTTGCCTGAACCTGTGGAAGTTTCAGTAGTTTTCCAACGATAATACTCTCCAGTGGTGTAGTCAATGATAGCATTGCCCTCTGCATCAGTGAAATAAGGATCAACTTCATATTTTATTCCGTCTGTTGCATAGGTGCTTTCCTGTGTTTTCATGTACTCGTTTACATTAGCTATATTCAAACCGGCTGTTTTGCTGTAGCGGTTAGGCATATAAACAAAGGTCTCCATTATTACAACAGCATTCTTTACAGAATTCACAGTAACATCTTTGCCGATATTCAGCACCGACCAGTCTGCATCTTTCGGCACATAAGAACCGCTTACAAGAATTGCATCATCAAGGCTCGTCGTACTACCACCAATGGCATAAATAGTACGGGGCTTATAACTTCCGGTAGCATCCATTCTAATTTCACCTTTACCTGTAATGTTAAGTGTGCCTTTGAAGAGTTCGATGGCACGCATCTTGCTGGCAATGATGACGTGTCCGTTGAGGTCAAGATTAACGGTTTTGCCTGGGTCTGCATAGTTAGCATACACACGGATAGGCTTTTTTGTGTTGTCGATGTTGATGTCGTCCGTGAGACGGATTGTCACTGTTCCGCCGACGGATGTGTTGTCGATGGCTGCCTGCAACTCTGCAAGAGTGGTTACATCAACAGCGAAAAGACTTGCACTGACAAGCATAGCACATGCAGTCAGCACGATTGAATAAAGTTTACGCATATTTTTAATTGGTTTGGTTAATATTTGGTGCTTTCGCACCGGTTAATTGTTGGGTTGTATTTCTTTCTTCCGTGCAAATCGTGCAAATCACTATCTGCCTGATTGTCACGTTGTTGCCTCTTGTTTTCGGCATCAAGAAAACCATGGTTTTCTTTGCGCTATAAAAAATTTGTTGTACCTTTGCAGCGGATTTTGCATGGCTATATGCTTATATGCTGTAAATGAGCAAGTAACGCAGAGACCGGCGAAGGCGAGAAATCGCAAGTCCGAGTGCTTTTTCCGGCACGAAGAAAACCATGGATTTTTTTGCATTTTTTTGCATTTTTCTCTGAAAATAAGGCTTTTATATATCCATAAAGGCTTTAGTCAGTATTTTGTGGCCATTTTTGATGTTGGTGTATTATCCTGAAACAGGCTTTTTATAAAACTAAAAATGCAGGTTTTTAGCGGGCTTTTAGCGGGTGTGACCTTTGAGTGACCTTTGAGTGACCTTTTGGTGACCTATGGGCGACCTATGGGAAAGACTGCATTTTTTTTAGTCGAAAGTCGAAGGTCAGATTAGTCGAAAGTCGAAAGTCGAAGGTCGAAAGCCTGATTAGTTTTAGTAAAAAGTCGAAAGTCAAAAGCCACAGCGGACACAACAACCGCAGGCAACAACGCAGCGAAGAGGCGGAGTCTATGCAGCGAAGGGAGGGGGCGGAAATAATATTTCCGCACAATGACGCTGTTTTTTAATTGCTGCTGACTTACCGAAGAATGACTTCGCTGCTGACTTACCGCAGGCTGGAAGCCTGCGTACCCGGTGGGCACGCGCGCGCGGATATGCGTGCGAACATTATATTTATATATATGCTCAGAAGGGAGGGAAAAGATAAGAGAAAAAAGGGGGAGGAAAAGGATAAGAGAAAAAAGGAGGAGAAGGGAGGAGAGGAGAGGGAAGGGGAGGGAAGAGAGAGATGGGGGTTAGAAAGAGTATTTGAGGGAGAGGAGGAGGGTGCGGGGGATGGAAAGAGACATGGCGTAGCGGTGGCTGCGGCCGTTCTCCTCAAAAGTGAACTCGGTCAGCTCGTTGCCGAAGTCGTAAAGATTACAACACTGCAGAAAGACGGACAAGACAGAGTTGTTGCGGAAAAAAGCACGGTACTCGAGATGAAGGTCAAGATTGTAGAAAGCGTCCTTGCGGGAGCCAAAATTGCCGTCGGTGGGGTTGATGCCTCGCGAGCGTCGGTTCCAGAGCGCCACCTGCGTATGTCCGGCATCGTCAGTGAAGAACTGATAAGAGAAATTGGAGAAGGGCTGCCCATCCTTGAACTTGGCGACCAGTCCGAGCCTCCAGCTGCGCGTGATGTTGTAAGCGACCATGATGCGTGCTATATACGCCCTGTCCTGATTGGCGCGCCCCACATACTGCATGCTTCTGCCGTTTTCAGTGACCATTGCCGTGTTGGGGTTGGCAAGGGACTCGGAGAGGACATTAACGTCGTTGGCGAGGGGCCCGTTGCCGAGAGCAGAGAGCGAGGTCATAATGAAGCTCTGCCAACTGACTGAGACATACCATTTTATGCCGTTGTAGGTGTATCTGACAAGGTTGGAGGCGAAGAAGGGTGTGTTGCTGAAGAAGTTGCCTCCCATAGGCGGCAGTGGGGCAGTGACATAGCTGCGGACAGGGCTGTTGAAGAAGAAGACCTGCCTGACACCGCCCGTGTAAGGCAGGTCGGGCTCGGCGAAGAAGCCATAGTCTTCGGGGGAGCCACTGAAGGCTACAGTCCACTGGCTGTGGAACTTGCGATAGGAGGAGTGGACGGCAATCTCATGCCTGCCGAGGATAAAGCGGAAAGGCAGTTCGACGAGGAAAAATCGCGGCTGCCAGGGTGCATTGCCGAGGCTGTGGCAAGCACCTCCGGTTGTGCCGGAGACGGTGCCGTCGGAGAAATAGAAGGTGCCGTTGAGCCTGTCGCCGGAGAAAAAGCGGACGTGCGTAATATTGAAAGGCATGCGGAAATCGCCCGCCGAAAGAGTGGCCTCGAACCACTTGCATGGCCTGAAAGCCAATGAGACGGCGGCCTGCATATTGGGGCGGACAAAGGATTTGTGCGCTCCGAGGAGGACTCCGTCGAGCGTGGCATCGGCTTTCGCGTCAAGGCTGAACCAGGCGACCGGCGACCATGAGGCGCGCAGAGAGAGCGTGTTTTCGAGCAGCCCCGCCGTGAAAGGATTGGAGTGCCAGGTGACATAGCCGAGGTCGTAGTTCTCGGTGCCGAACATGGAGCGCCACTCGAGGCGGTTGGACCATGTGTCCCTGTCGGGGCGGAAGAAGAGAAGGGAGTTGCTGCCGTCGTAGTGGAGAGAGAGCCAGGGGAGGAAAGTGCGGCTGAGCGTGGCAGCAGCAGTGAGCGAGTGCGAGGCCCCGTCAGGGACCCAGGGCTCGAAGCCCTCGCCGTCCTGGTCCACCAGATTGCGCGTGAAGGAGGGGTTGTTGTGGCGGACGAGGGCAGAGTGCCAGGTGAGTCCGACAGTGTATGCGACGGTGCGGCGGAGGGAGGGGTTTTTGAGATAAAGTGAGGCGGAGTAATCGCTGTTTTGCATGATTTCATCGGCATTAAACCAAAACTCCTGCCCCAAATCGCTGCGTCGGGAGAAGTTAAGCAAATAGTGCAAAGAGGGGTCAGCGGGGTTGTGCCGGAGAGGTATTTCGCCGTCCGCCTGCAGCTTGTACCAGTTGGCGGTGTAGGAGCCGGAGATGCCTGTTCTGTCAAACTCAGGTACAGCGCGCCAGCCGAAATCGACATAAAGATGCTGCCTGTAAGTGCGTGATTTTGAAGGGACAGAGTACTGCGCCTCTATTTGTCCTGCTCCGATGATATGCGGCCTGTAGTTTTCGGGATTGAGGCCCGTGGAGCGCCCGTCGTCAGGGTGCGAGAGAGAGGTGTTGAGGTAAAAACGCTCCTGCGCGGACTTGTGCAAGACGTTGATGAGGTAGCGTGTGGTGGGGTTGATGCCCCCCAATCCACCGACATCGCCAGTGAGGCTGACAAAATCGGGCTGGAGAGAGTCGGAGATAAAAAACAGGCGCGACTGCCAAGTGTCTATGGAGATGGAGTGGCGCGTCATGTCAGGGCGGAAAAGAGAGGAACCGCTTGCAAAACAGTCGTTTACACGGAAGCCGTCGATGTAAAACCTGTTTTGCCCGAAGGTGTTGCCCTGTACGGAGAAGAGGAGCTGGTCGGGCATGTTCCAGCGTCCCGTAGTCTCGGAGAGGACGACAGCAAAGTCGGAGAGATTGTCAAGCCAGTGAAGGAGGTCGCCCTGGTGGTAGCGGTCGCGGAAAAAAGAAGATGCCACAGTGTCGTTCCCGTGGACGGGAAAAGCCATAGCAGACAATAGCGCCAGAGAGCAAAAACAGAGCAAAACCAACCTTTTCATCGAACTTTTCACTTTTTGAAAGAAAAATACTTCTGCCCGAAAAAACTGACGAGGACAGTGAGCAAAGTGATGAACATTTTGCTGGGAGTGGGGTACCAGTGCCAGAGTTCGACACAAAGCTTGAGGCCGAAATAGTTGATAGCGAGGTTGAGCGCGACAACAAGAATATACCTGAGCAGCTGCCTGTGCCCCCGCAGCGATGAACCGGCAAAAGTGACATGCCTGTTAAGCCAGAAACCGGTGAAAAGAGTGACAGGAAAAACGAGGCACAAAGAGGCTATATGAGGAGTGAGGCACAAGGTGAAACCGCTGAACCACAAAGTAATATAGACCAACTGATGGCCGACCACGAAATTATAGACAAGGAAATAGAGCACCCAGTCGAGCACCATGTTAGCACTGCCGCAAGCGGCATAGGTGAACAGCTGCCTTGAGACCCAAAAACGGAAGGGCCGATAGAAAAAATCGACAAATCGAGTAATTATTTCCGCCAAATGTTGCATAGATAAAATAAAAGTTGTAATTTTGCACGCTCCAATCGCGGACAAAGGTACGGAAAAAAAATAAAACGACCAAATTTTAAGCAAAATATATGGACGACGACCCCGAAGAAAATGCAACAAGTACGCGCCAAAAAATCGTTAGGGCAGCACTTCTTGAAGGACCTGACAGTCGCCCGCAGAATTGCTGAAACCATAACTTCCGGACCAGTTCTTGAAATAGGTCCGGGGATGGGAGTCCTTACACAGTTTTTACTGAAAAACAAGGATATAGACCTCACGGCAGTAGAGCTTGACCGTGAGAGCGTGGAGTATCTGAAAGAGTGGTATCCGGAGTTGAAACTAATAGAGGGAGACTTCCTGAAGCTGAATCTGGACGAGATATACAAAGAGGAGAAATTCAGCATAATAGGCAACTATCCTTACAACATTTCGAGCCAGATATTCTTCAAAGTTTTAGAATACAGAGACCGCGTGCCTGTATGCTCAGGCATGATACAAAAAGAAGTTGCAGAACGCATAGCCTCCAAGCCCGGGAAAAAAGCCTACGGGATATTGAGCGTTCTGCTGCAGGCATATTATGACATAGAATATCTTTTCACGGTGGACGAATATGTATTCGCGCCGCCGCCGAAAGTGAAATCAGCCGTCATCCGCATGACCCGCAACAACCGACGATGTCTGGAGTGCGACGAAAATCTGTTCCGGACCGTGGTGAAGACAGCCTTCAACCAACGCCGAAAACAGATGCGCAATTCTCTTCAACAGCTGGCTGGAAAAGGAAACCCTATCCTCGAAGAGAATATATTTACGCGCCGCCCCGAACAGCTGGATGTAGAAGAATTTGTGGAACTTACAAAAATGATTGAAAAATGTCGGAACTGAGAATATTCTATAAAGACAACGAGAAAATCAAGGTAGCAAGGACAATAAACGCCCTGAAAGAACTTGACAAACACGACATAATATGGATAGACCTGCTTGACGTAAGCGACAAGACAGAGGACACGCTTGAAGGCTTCCTGAAAATAGACATACAGGAGGACGAAGAGATGGAAGAAATCGAGATGTCGAGCCGCTATATACAGACAGACGATTCGATAGTTGCCAACTCAAACTTCCTGACCGAGGACTTTTCAGTAGAGCCGGTGAACTTCATTGTAAAAAACAACATACTGGTGACGACACGCGATGTGGAACTGGGCAGTTTCAACGAGACAGTGAAGAAAATGTTTGTCAATGCGCGTAGTTTTCCGAGCGGCTATCATGTTCTTGTGGCACTGATGGAGACCCGTGTAGAAAAAGACGCCGACCTGATTGAGGATACCACCGACCTGATAACCAACCTTTCGTCAGAAATTAACGCGACAGACAAAATGGACGAGGAAGTGCTGATACAGATAAAGGACCTGCAGGAAAAAGTGACAGTGATAAGGCAGAACATAATGGACAAACAGCGCGTAATAAGCAACTTCCTAAAATGCGACATGTTTCCGCAAGACCTGCAACCGAGGCTGACGATGATAATAAAAGATATAAATTCGCTGTTTGACTATACAAGATTCGGCTTTGACCGTCTTGATTATCTGCAAGATACATTCCTCGGTCTTGTAAACATAGAGCAAAACAAGATAATAAAAATATTTACAGTTGTAAACATAATATTCCTTCCTCCGACCCTGATAGCAAGCATGTACGGCATGAACTTCGACTTTATGCCCGAACTTCACTGGAATCTGGGATATCCATTCGCCATTGTGATGATGGTGGTATTCACTATGCTTGTACTTCTGATTTTCAGGCTCAAAAAATGGTTATGAACAAATTATTGACAACTGAAGCAAAAAGATGTCAAAAGAAGTAAACAACCAAAAGTTATCAACAGAATAAACAACGCAGTTACAAAACCGCAAATAATATAATAAAAACAAAGCCACACTTTTATGCAGTTTTTCTACGGTTTCAACGGACAATTATAATCATATAAAAAAAAGAAAAATATATATAATAATATAATTTTGTTAGTCAGGACAGAGGCTGTTGTACTTGCATTGCAGAAACACACCGACACATCATCGATTCTGCATCTTTATACTCGCGAACAAGGTCGTGTGCAGTACATAGTATATGGCAGAAAAGGCGCGACACGACAGAAAAAAGCAGGTGTGAGCACCAATATATTTTCGCCGCTTTCGTTGGTGGAAATTACAGCAGACTCAAATTTATCAAGAACTTTGCCGACACTGAAGTCAGCTTCTTTGATTTATGTGCCAAGCCGGATAAGCGGCGACATGACAAGGCAGTGTATAGCTCTTTTTATTGCAGAAGCGCTTTACAAGACATTAAAGCACCCGATGGAGGACCAAGTGGTTTTTGACTATATTGTGGAAGTAATACGCGAATTGGACTTGGCTGACTCGGTGGAACATATACCATCTTGCTTTTTGACCCGCCTTTCGGAGTTGCTCGGATACGGCGGTGAGCCTATGGAGGAACTGTCAGATATGAAGAGTGTCGGACTGCTGGAGGGAGTCGGTCTTTATTACGACTGAGTCAATGGTTGCTTGTCCGCTGTTTTTGAGCCTGACTTCTCTTTTTTCTAAAAATGTGCGGACTTTATTGTTGTCCTTGTTTTTGTATTTTTCGGGCAATTCAATAATTTCCGGCATAAGCAATGTATCGCAGGTGTATTTACTGCTTCCGTCCGGCAGTTTGTTTATTGTTATTTCATCGTACTTTTCTCCGTTTTTCATCAAGAAAGTGCGCACTCTCATTGTATTTCCGGACACGCTTACTTCTTCATATAATTTTTCTCCGGAACAAATACGTTCATCCGCGTCATTTACTTTGCTCAGATAGAACTTTTCTGCGCTATTGGTGCCTATAAAAGGAAGTCTGCGGGAATAATTATGGTCATGTCCTGAAAAGACTATGTCAGCTTTTCCGAGAGAACGGCGCAAGAATATTCTTACCGCCAAATTCTGTCTTCCAACGGCACTTGAATATACAGGATGATGCATCATAACCACTGTAAATTTGTCAGAAGCCTCTGAAATAACTTTGTTAATCCAGGTGACGAGGGTAGTGTAATCGGACAATATATGCAGGCCGTTGGTGTCTATGACGATGAATCTTAATTTATCAAAATCAACGTAATAACTTGTGCCTTTATATCTTGCAGGCCCGTTATCGGGGTTAGGAAACCAGACTTTCCATTGTTCAGGAAGTTGTCTGACAATACCTTTTTTATATTCATGATTGCCTGGTACGGCAATAAGAGGAAGGCTGTCAAAAGATGTTTCCTTTATTTTAGAGGCGGACAACTGATAATAATAAAAATACCCGCGCTCAAGAAAATCGCCTGCCTGTGCATAGAAATCTATGTACGGATGTCTTTTGTAAATATCGTTCCACTCCTCTGTGTTTATATTATTGTGGACATCACCGAAAATGATAAAACGCAATGTATCAGGCGAAAGAGTGTCTTTCCAGACATTGTTTTCGTTTTTAGTGAAGCCTTTCAAGGAGTCGGCTCCGAAAGTGATGAAACGAAAATCGAGTGTATCGTTAGGCCACTTAGGTTCAGGCGGATTGTAGAACCATGCGTTCCAACGGATGCAACATAATACAGTTACACCCGTCAGAACGACAAAAGCAAGTATATAAAATACTTTTTTCAAATATATATGTCGGTTTAGAACGGAAGATCCGTCCCGTCATCTGTTGCGGCGACAGAATCAAACGTGGCAGTGTTGCCTGCCATTGGTGCAGCAGCCTGAGCAGTCTGTTGTGCGGCAGGAGCAGCCTGAACGGGCTGCTGTGCAGCAGTATCAACTATACCTTGCTGCACTTTCCATGCACGTATAGAAGTGTACCAGCGACCGTTGAATTCGCGACTTTCTATGTCAAACGACACAGTTACGATGTCGTCAATGTTGCACTGGTTGTTTTTTATTCTGTCTTCTCCAAATATTTCAAAATATACTTTGCGAGGATATTGCTCCTGTGTTTCAAGTACATAGGATTGCACTTTCCAGGGATTGCCTGAATTTTTGCTTACACCTTCCTGCAGAGGAAGTACTTGGATGATTTTACCTGATATTTCCATATTCTGTTCTTTTTTATTCACCTTTTATTGCTGCTATTCCGGGCAAAACTTTACCCTCTATGGCTTCAAGCAGAGCACCGCCGCCTGTAGATATATAGCTTACCTGATTGCCGAGATTGAGTTTGTTGATGCATGCAACACTGTCGCCTCCACCTATAAGACTGTATGCCCCATTGCTTGTAGCTTTTGCAATGGCGTGTGCTATGGCTTCTGAGCCGTGTGCGAAGTTGTCAAACTCAAATACGCCTGCAGGTCCGTTCCATAGTATGGTTTTTGCCTGTTCGATAACTTCTGCAAAGCGTTTGCGGCTTTCAGGACCTATATCCATACCCATCATGTTGTCAGGTATGTCGTTAGACGGGCATACAGCAGTATTTGCATCATTGGCAAATTTGTCAGCTACAACAGAGTCGGAGCAGAGCATGAGGTTAACCCCTTTCTCTTTGGCTTTTGCCAGTATGTCAAGAGCCAGCTGCAACTGCTCGTCCTCGCAAAGAGACTGTCCTATTTTTCCACCTGTAGCTTTCATGAAAGTGTAGGTCATTCCGCCGCAGATAATAAGGTTGTCCACTTTGTTCATCAGGTTTTCTATAATACCTATTTTTGTGGACACTTTTGAGCCGCCCATTATGGCTGTGAAGGGTCGTTTGATGTTTTTCAGTATGTTATCAACAGCCTCCACTTCTTTTTCCATCAGCAGACCGAGCATTTTGTTCTGTTCGTCAAAATAGTCGGCTATAACAGCAGTTGAAGCGTGTTTGCGGTGCGCAGTGCCGAAAGCGTCGTTCACATAGCAGTCAGCGTATGAAGCCAGTGTTTTGGCAAACTCTTTCTGCGATGCTTTCATTGCTTTTTTTGCTTCTTCGTATGCGGGGTCGTCTTTCTCTATACCAACAGGTTTTCCCTCTTCTTCAGCATAAAAGCGCAGATTTTCAAGCATCAGCACTTCGCCGGCTTTCAAAGCGTCGGCCTGTGCTTTTGCTTTTGCACAATCGTCTGCAAACTGCACTGGTACTCCAAGTGCTTCGCTTACAGCACCGACTATTTGTTTAAGACTGTATTTGGGATTGACTTTGCCTTTCGGTTTTCCCATGTGGCTCATCAGTATCAGAGCTCCGCCGTCATTGAGTATTTTTTTCAGCGTAGGTAACGCACCTCTTATGCGTGTGTCGTCTGTAATGTGTCCGTTCTCGTCCAGCGGAGTATTGAAATCTACGCGGACAATGGCTTTTTTGCCTGCAAAATTGTAATTCTCGATAGTCATCATAATATTTTTTTGTTTTAATAAGTATTCTTTGTCTTGCTTCCTTGCGAGGAAGGCTATAATAATGCGGCAAAGTTAGTGCTTTTTTTTCATTTGTGCAAGCATAAAACATAAAATTAGGTATAAATTTTGAAAAAAAATGATATTTGTTTTGGTATTCCGTGAAAAAGCAGTATCTTTGCAGCCCGATTCCCCGTTTTGGAGTCGGAACATAAGTAATGTGGCATTGTCGTGATGATAAAATCCTGCAACGCCATAATTGTAAAACCCATAATAAATTAAAGTCATGTATTTGACAGCTGAAAAAAAAGCAGAGCTTTTTGCCACTTATGGCAAAGACGCCAAGAACACCGGTCTTGCAGAAAGCCAGATTGCATTGTTCACTTTCCGTATCAACCACCTGACAGAGCACCTCAAACAGAACCGCAAGGACTTCGGTACAGAGCGCGCTCTTACCACGCTGGTAGGAAAACGCCGCCGTATGCTCGACTACCTCAAAGCTAAAGACATTGAGCGTTATCGTGCTATCATCAAGGCACTTGGCATCCGTAAGTAATATGGCAAGTACTGCTATTTACAGGAAAAAGGGTCACTTTGTGGCTCTTTTTTTGCTCTTTTCATTATTTGTTTGTTCATCGTGCAAGCACACTTCAACGCTTATGCAGCAACAACATAACAACGACACATTGTATATGACTGAACAACTCAACAAACTCACCATCAAAATGATGCAGCAGGTGGTGAGAACCGAAAGAGGCGGCAACGTATGGCTCAGTCCGTGGAGCATAGCAGCAGCAATGCGCACCGTGCATGCAGGTGCAGAAGGCGAAACGGCAGAAGAAATACTTCCGCTGACAACTGATTTTGTGCCTAATAACAACGAATTACTGAAAACGGCAAACGCATTGTTTATTCAGCCTGATGTAGAACTAAAGGAGGCATATCTTGCTGATTGCAAGCAGCGCAATGCGGAGATATATTCGGAAAAAATAACGGCAGCACTTGTAAATAACTGGGCGGCAGAGCATACAAACGACAAAATAAACAACATACTGAAGGAACCTATTCCGGCATCACTCAGAATGCTGATAGCCAATGCGATATGGTTCAAAGGTGATTGGTCAAGTCCGTTTGAAGCAATAGATACACATAAAGAGCTGTTCAAGCCGAAGAAGGGAGAGCCGTATAGTGTGGACATGATGGAGAAAACCGATATGTTCAGGTATGTTGAAGACAAGGATATGCAGTGTATATCAATGTTTTACAAGCCCTCGAAGGAGGACGGAACGAGATATGTTATGGATATCATTCTGCCTCGTGAAGACGTGGCTACGACTGATATTATAAAAAAACTTTCGGTTGAGAAACTCGGCGAATGGTTCAAGGGTGGGCATGCAAGGAAAGTGAATGTGCTCTTTCCGAAACTCTCGCTTTCATACGAGCGCGAGCTGAACAACGACCTTTCGGCACTCGGAATGTCGGCTGTTTTCAACCCTGCGAAGGCTGATTTGAGCCGCATGACAAAAGAAAAGCTGTTTCTTGGTCTTGTCAAGCAGAGCAGTTTTCTACGTATAGACGAATGCGGCACCGAGGCGGCTGCTGTAACAGTCACTATGCTTAAGGCCGGAGCAATGCCAGTGCAGGAGCAGATAACAGATTTTCATGTTACGCGGCCGTATATACTTCTTTTGCGCGAATATACATCAGGAACTATCCTTTTCATCGGCAAAATAGAGAAAGTGGAGCAGAAATAATCAGTGTTTTTGTTTGCTGAAATCCAAGTATGGTGCAATGCGTTCAAGGTCGCTTGTCCTTAGAACCGAATCTTCAGGCAGCAGTTGCTTGAGTTTGTCCATACTGCTTATAGTGATATATCTGCGGCGCAGAGTATATAGTGTTTTTGCTTGTGTGAAAGACAGATACGGGTGTGCATTGAGCCGTTCTAAAGAAGCATTGTTGAGTTTAATGCGGCGTACAGAGTCTTGGCAGACTACGAAATGCGGGATGATAGAGTCCCAGTCAGTGTGCGGCATGCGGTCTATTTCACGCAGTTGTTCAGCCGACACATATCCTCCCAACTGCTTTCGATACAGCACAATGCGTGTGGCTGTATAAGGTCCGATGCCGCGTATGAATTGCAATGTGGCAGTGTCGGCAGAGTTGAGTTCAATTATGGTGTCACGTTTGCGCGAGACATAATGCACGCGCAGTGAGTCGGCTATAGTGTCGCGGAAAAACGTGTCGCGCCTGACAGGGACGATGGCAATGAAGGGTTCGAGTACAGCGTATGCACTGTCGGTGAGTCCGTACAGTTTTCTGAAGTCCTCTTTTTTACGGAATCTGCCGTTGGCAGCCCTGTATTTCAGCAGATTTCTTACCTGCCATGGCCGAAGTCCGAGTTGGCGCAGAGTAAGCGAGTCGGCTGTGTTTGGGTCGAAAGGCTGCAGCCGCAGCACAACGGTGTCACGTCTGAATCTTGGATTGGCAGGAAAATAGCTGCTTATGCTGTCAGAGACAATACCATCTTCTGTTTTTCCTACTTCAGGAAGGAAATATACAAAGAGCCTTATAGCAGCTATCATAACCGCCAGGACTGCCAGGCCCAGCCATTGTTTTTTCAGTAAGAGAGGATTTCTTTTATGTGTCATTGCGCTATTGATGAGACTGTACCGTCTTTCAGGTGAGTGGTTATTGTCTGTCCGTGCCTTATGTCAGCAATGCTGCGCACGACATGTCCGCCGGCCATTGTAAGCGAGTACCCCATGTTGAATATCCGTTCAGGCGAGCATGCAGAGAGGCGTTGGCGCAGCATTTCAATGCGGTGTTTTTTTACAAGAATTTGTTTTTCCGTGCATTGTTTCAGTCTCCGTCGGAGAGAGTCTATATTTTCCATAAGCCTGTCGAAGCGGTTAATGAGGAAATCAGCCACCGCTGTAGGTGTTTTGAGCGGAGTGTGTGCCACCATGTCAAGCACACTCACGTCGCGTGTATGTCCGATGCCTGTTATTATCGGCAGCGGGAACTGTGCGCATGCTGCGGCTAAAAGGTAGTTGTCAAAACAGCCGAGGTCGGTGACAGCTCCTCCGCCGCGTATGATGACTACTGCGTCGAAATCCTGCTCCCGCATCATTATGTTGTTCAGTGCGTCCAGTATTGACTGTTCAGCCCTTTCGCCTTGCATCAAGGCAGGAAAAAGCGTGACTGAGATGTTGTAGGCGCTTTGCTGTATGTGGTTAAGGAAGTCGTCGTAACCGGCAGCCTGCCGAGCCGATATGACAGCTATACGGCGTGTGAGCATAGGCAGTGAGAGTGACTGCTGCATATCGAAAACACCTTCTTTTTGCAGCCGGCGTATGGTGTCCTGTTTTTGTCTGGCTATGTCGCCAAGAGTGAACTGCGGGTCGATGTTGCGGATATTCAGACTCAGGCCATAGACGGCATGAAAACTGACCTCCACCTCCACAAGTATCTGCATGCCGGCTTGCAGGTGCTGCCCCGTTTCTTCCGCAAAATAGGCAGACAGCATGTTATATAGATTAGCCCAGCATGTAGCGCGCATTTTGGCAGCCTGCATTCCTGATGCCGATTTTTCGGCCAGTTCGAAATATGCGTGCCCGTTGCGTGTTGTGAGGGAGGCTATTTCTGCACGCACCCAGAACGTGCTGTCAGACATCGGGCTCAGGGCCTCTTCTATCAGTGATGCCAGTTCGGATAAAGAGTAGTTTTTCATTGTGTTACGTATCTTAGTAAAATGGCAAACGCCGCTGTTATGGCGTAAAGTGCCAGTGTGGTTGCCGGTGTGGCACTTGCCTCTGTCACGGCTCCGGGCAGGCTGTCAATCAGCTCCACCCAGCAGTTGATCAATTTCGTCAGCCCCATCACCACCCATGACAGCACGTCATCGATGACAGGCAGCCATCCCAGAGTCAGCATAACCAGTGCACCTGTGACAAGCAGGAAAGCGAGAGGCAGGACTATAATGTTGGTCAGCATGAACCAGTTGGCGGTTTCGTGATAATAGAACAATGTGAGCGGCAGTGTGGCAAATTGTGCCGCCAGTGATATTGTTACAAGTCCGCGTATGTACCTGAACGCTTTGTGCAGAACAGTATTTCGCTTAATTGCATCAGGAAGCGGAAAACATCTCCTTATAGACGGCTCAAGTATAACTATGCCTGTTACTGCTGCAAAGCTCAACTGGAAACTTACTGAAAACAAGTCAGCCGGCCGTATGCAGAGTATGAAAACCGCAGCCGCCGCAATGCAGTTTTTTAATGATGACTGCCGATGCCACACTTGCGCAAGTTCCATAAGTGATACTGCTACCACGCTTCTCACAACTGACGGAGTCCAGCCGGTGAGGGCTGCGTAAAGCCACATGGCAGTTATGATAAAGGCACTCATTATCAGTTGTTTGTATCTCTCTTCGTACATCGGGTACCAGCACCCGAAGCCGCTAATAACAAACAAGAGCACTGCATATATTATGCCTGTGTGCAGTCCGCTGACTGCCAGCACATGTGCGGCTCCGGCATGCCTGAAAGCGCGTTTGACTTCTGCGTCCATCTCCTCTTTGCTGCCCAGTGTCATGGCAGTGAGCGTGCCCAATTCGGCACCAGAAAAGCCGAGTTCTTTGTAACGCTGCGTCAGCCTGTAGCGCCACCATCGCGGAGAGAGGTGCATTTTTTGCTGTGCTTTCCTGCCACTTGCGCCTATCAGTTTCCACTGTCTGCCGCCGGCAAAAGCAGTAGCTGCTATACCGTTGATACGCAAGTACCTGCCATAGTCAAAATCCCCCAGCATGCACTCCTGTCTGAACCGTGTTCTGACAAGCAGTGTGTCGCCCCATGCAGGCATTGTGCGGGCGGTGTCTTTTCTTATATACAAGTACGCGCGTGCACGTGAAGGGAGCACTTCCACTTCGTATCGATGTGTTTTTTTGCGCTCAGTGGGCATGTCCTGCACCACAACAGTGAAGTTAAGGAGCGTGTCCGCGAAGTCAATTTCAGTGTCTTTGTACAGACGGAAGGGCTTGTTCCACAGGTTGGAACAGATTATAACGGCCACTATAGGCAGCAGCCATAGCAGCATCGGAGTCCGTCTGAACAGTTCACCCATGCTTCATCATCTGCACCGCTTTCAGCGGGTCACTGGCCTGGAAGACGGCACTGCCTGCTACCAGCACGTCAGCGCCTGCGTCGAACACGTCTTTTGCGTTCTTCGTGTTGATGCCGCCGTCCACCTCTATCAGGGTGTCAAGCCCGCGGCGGTCTATCTCCGACCTTATATAACGCACTCTGCCGAGCGTTTCAGGTATGAAGCTCTGTCCGCCGAAACCTGCAAAAACAGACATGATGAGTACCATATCCACTTCGCCGAGATAAGGGTCGAGGCGGTGAATGTCGATGTCGGGATTGACAGTGAGACACGTCCTGACCCCTTTGTTGCGGATGAGTTGCAAAGCGGGCATAGGGTCGTCAACGGCCTCCAGATGAAAGCCTACGCTCCATGCTCCGGCATCGCAGAAGCGCTCTACGTATTTCTCCGGACTAACAATCATCAGGTGCACGTCCAGCGGTTTCTGCGAGCGTGCTTTCAGCGCTTTCATTACGGGGAAGCCGAAAGAGATGTTCGGCACGAAGACACCGTCCATCACGTCCACATGCAAGAAGTCGGCCTCGCTGCGGTTTATTATGTCCACCTCTTCGTTAAGCCGCCCAAAGTCGGCAGAAAGGACAGATGGTGAAATGAGTCTCATAGGCATATTATTTGCCTGCTATGCAGTCTATTTCCACTTTAGCTCCTTTAGGCAGTGCAGCCACTGCGCAGCACACGCGTGCAGGTTTGCTGTCGGTGAAGAATCCGGCATACGCTTCGTTCATTTCAGCAAAGTCGTTCATGTCGGTCAGCAGAACGGTGGTCTTCACTATGTCAGCCGTTTCCATGCCTGCTGCGGCAAGTATGGCGCTTATGTTACGCAGCGAGCGTTGTGTCTGCTCTGCCACAGTAGGGGGCATTCCGCCTGTTTCCGGGTCGATGGGCAGCTGGCCGGATACATACAGAGTGCCGTTGAGGAGCACTCCTTGCGAGTAAGGACCAATGGCGGCCGGAGCCTGAGGTGTAGATATGGTTGTTTTCATCTGCAGTGTATGTTACTGAAAAATGTCGGGATGCTTTTCTTTGGCATCCCGACATCCTCTTGTTTGTTAATCTTCGTCTTTCTGGCTTTCGGCGTATGCCTTTACGAGTTTGTCCTGAACGTCTCCCGGAACCAGCTCGTAGCTCTTGAAGTGCATTGTGAAGGTTGCGCGTCCTCCTGTCAGACTGGACAGTGTGGTGGAATAGCTTGACATCTCTGCCAGCGGCACGAGTGCTTTGAGGCGTGTGAAGTTCTTTTCCGCCTCCATACCCAGCACCATACCGCGGCGGCCGTTGATGTCGCTCATCACGTCACCCATCATGTCGCCCGGAACGAGCACCTCAACCTCGTAAATAGGCTCCAGCACTTTCGGGTTAGCATTGCGGAAGGCTTCTGCGAAAGCGTTACGTCCTGCAAGGCGGAAGGAAATTTCGTTACTGTCAACGGGGTGCATCTTTCCGTCGTAGATGATGACGCGCACGTCGCGGGCGTAAGAACCGGTGAGAGGTCCCTGCTCGATACGGTCCATCAGACCTTTCAGGATGGCAGGTATGAAGCGTGCGTCGATAGCACCGCCGACGATAGAGTTGATAAGCACCAGTTTGCCTCCCCACTCCAGAGGTATCTCCTGTGTGTCTTTAACGCTGATGCGGTATTCCTGATTGCCGAATTTATAGACTTCTTTAACCGGTTCGCCTTCAACGTAAGGCTCCACGATGAGGTGGACTTCGCCGAACTGTCCGGAGCCGCCAGACTGTTTCTTGTGGCGGTAGTCAGCGCGTGCGGCTTTTGTGATGGTCTCGCGGTAAGGAATCTTAGGTTCGTCATAGACAACCATCATCTTGTCGTTGTTCTCCAGACGCCATTTGAGTGTGCGGAGGTGGAACTCGCCCTGTCCGCTCACGATGGTCTGTTTCAGTTCCTTGCTCTGTTCGATAATCCATGTCGGGTCTTCTTCGTGCATGCGTGTGAGCAGCGCGCTCAGTTTTTCGGCATCTGCCTCGTTCTGCGGACGTATAGCGCGGCGGTATTTAGGATCGGGATATGCCACAGCGGGATAGGTGTTGTCGCACTCTTTCGCGTTGAGCGTGTTGCCGGTGCGTGTGTCTTTGAGTTTAACGGTGGCGGCAATGTCGCCGGCTGCAACTTCATCAACGGGTACGCGTATGCTTCCTGCCACGCTGTAGAGCTGCGAGATGCGCTCTTTTGAGCCGCGGTCCACGTTCTGCAGGTCGTCTGCGCCGTGCACTGTTCCCTGCATGACTTTGAAGTAGTTGACTTCGCCGATGTGAGGCTCAACCGATGTTTTGAAGATGAACATCGATGTGGGAGCAGATGCGTCGGGAGCAACCTCTTTGCCGTCGGTTGTAACGGGCTTGGGAGCCTCAGCCACGCTCGGAGCCATTTCGCCGAGGAACTCCATGAGACGGCGTGCGCCCATGTCGCGTACTCCGCATGCGCACATAACGGGGTAAACGCCTGCTTCGGCGAACACCACTTTAAGTCCGCGGATTGTCTCTTCCTCGCTCAGAGTGCCTTCCTCAAAGAATTTCTCCATCAGAGCTTCGTCCGCTTCGGCAGCCATCTCGTGGAGGGCACCGAGCAGTTCTTCAACCTTGCCCTGCTCTTCGGCGGGTATGTCTTTCAGTTCGGGAGTGCCTCCTTCGGGTTTCCAGACGAGCATTTTGCCTTTCAGCACGTCTATCACGCTGTTGAAGCCTGCGCCTGTGGCTACAGGATACTGAACCAGCACCACCTTGTTGCCGAAGTTGTCTTTCAGAGCCTCTACAGTGCGCTCGAAGTTAGCGTTTTCGTGGTCGCATTTGTTTACGACGAACACCACGGGTTTCTTGGCGTTTTCAGCCAGTCGGAAGTTGTTCTGTGTGCCTACTTCCACGCCGCCGTTGGCGGTCAGCATGATAGCAGCGGTGTCCACAACGTGGAGTGCGGTGACTGTACCGCCGCAGAAGTCGTCACTGCCTGCGCAGTCGATGATATTCAGCTTTTTCCCGCCGAACTCGATGTTGCACACTGTTGAAAATACCGAGTAGCCGTACTCTTTCTCTACAGGGAAATAGTCACATACTGTGGACTGTGCCTCCACTGTGCCGCGACGTTTGATGATGCCGCTTTCGAGCAGCATCGACTCCATCATAGTGGTTTTGCCGGAACCGCTTCCTCCCATGAGGGCGATGTTCTTGATTTCGTTAGCCTGATAAACTTTTGCCATAATGATAACTTATATTTTATTATTTTTTTGCTTTTCACACAAAATGCGCACAAAGATACAATAAAAAAAGGGAACAGGCAAATTTTATTCCCTTTTTTTGTATTTTTTTGCCTGTTTCCCGAAAAAATGTTTCCGTAACAGGCATTTTGCGAAATCTTTTACAACATATTTATCTTGTTGTATGTTGTCTTGTCGTATGATTTGGCGGCCCAAATGACAATGTGGCAGAGTCTCATATTTCCGCGCCGAAGATGTTTACGGTTTTCCCGTTGCGGATGATGAGTATCCGGCCGTTGCGGAACAGTTTGCGGCTTGTGCCGTTTTGTCCGTCTGTCCGTTAGATGGCATCATTCGGGTCGCCTCCTCCGCTGTTGTTTGCGTCGTATGACGGAGTGGGTGCGCCGCCGCTGGCGCAAAGCATTGTTATTGACATTGTGTCTGCCGCAGTGGTCTGCGGATGTGCATATTCTCTTTTCATTGTTGTTGTTTTGTTTTTGGGTTGTTAGTGGTTGATAGACGGACAGTTATTCCCGTCCTCAGTTCTACAGTTTTATAGATAGCGGTCGGCGGCGGGAAAAGTATTTTCCCTCAAACCTTTATTATGAAACCCCGCCGCCGGACTGCATCTGTCTTTTGGTCTTTCGACTACTCCACCTCCTGTCCTACAGCGTTATAGCGTTTGCCGTCGCGCTCGATGACGAGTGTGCCGTTGTGCATATACTTGCGGACATTGACTGCTGACGAGCCTTCGGCCGACTGGCCGGACAGGTCGGTGGCAGTCTGTTCTTTGACCACTATGCGGGCACGGGGATGGACGGCCTGCACGGTGCTGTTGCCGCTATAGAAGTAGGCACGGAAAGCACGAATCTTGTTGGCTACATTGGGCCAATAAAGGGCGTTGTTCTGTCCGAGGAAGAGGAAGCCGCTGTTCTCGCCTATCTCAAGGTCGGTGGGGTGCACTGTGCCGAAGAACTTCGTATCGCCGACATTAGTGCCTGACGTGTTGTTGGTGAAGGCAGAGCCATCCAATGTTACGCTCCTAAAGACGGGCTCGACGATGTTCGCGCCTGTGACCTGCATGAGATACGGTGTGCGGGCGGAGAGTGCTGTTACCTCGCTCACGTTGAAGTCCAGACCTTCGGCAGCGTCGCCTGTAACGGAAGAGAGGGTGTAGAAGGTGGCGGTTCTCATGTCGGACGCTGTAATCTGCGATGCAGTGAGGTCAAAGGGGAAGCAGACGGTGTTCCACATTCCGGCATAGAAAGTGCGCATCATTTGGAAGTCCATCTCGCCGGTGAAGGTGCTTGCCGTGGCGGTGTAATAGGAGGTCTCTTCGTTGTCCGCGAGTGTGACAGGCACTTCGGTGAAGACGGCCACCACGTTGTTATGGTCGGCGGCAAGGCTGCTGATGGTGTAGGCGAGATTGCCGTCCGTGCCTGCGTTGTCGCCTCCGTCCGTCCAGTGCGAGAACACATAGCGACGGTTGGCAGGATTGGCGGTAAGTATCACATCATCGCCCTCGTCAAACGTGCCTGCGCCTGTCACCGTGCCTGCTCCGACGGGGGAGACGGTAGCTGCGACATCGTAAGTCGGAGTTTCTTCCTCTTCTTCGCCTTCCTCCCATACAGCATACAGAGTAACATCGGCACTGGCAATCCATTGCATAGACTCGGATGTAACATAAGCCGATGATGAAGAAGGTGTTTGGGCACGTTTATTCGGCATAAAATAGCCGTCTTTGTCTATAACCCTAAAACCGTCACTAGTATTTCCGCTACGCCCTGAATATCCCATAAAGCGGTGGCCTGTCTTTTTTGGTTTGGTGATAGGAGTGAGCAGATTGGTGCTTTCTCCAAAAGTAACCGTCACGCTTGCTGTACCTGAAGTGGTAGCGCCCTGATCGTTCAAAGTTATTGTGTAAACAGGGGCGGTACCGATAGTGATGAGAGCAGATGTCGTGCCGAATGTGCCTTGCACCCGTATAAACGGATAGCCGGCAGTGGATTGCGGGGCGAAGTAGATTTTCGAACCTCTTTCTATTTGATATTCTTCCGAAGCAGACAGATAGAGTTTGGTATAGCACTCAAACGATTGTGCCGAATTGTTTACGCATACTTTATGGGAACATCCGATAATTCGTCCTGCGTCAGAATTAGAGACAAAGAGATTGTTGGGACAATAATCCTGTATTGTTACATATGAACCCGGATTTGCGAAATATTTCCCGTTGCCATAATTGTAACTGCTTGAGGATGTTGAGCCTTCTGCACCGGCACACATGTCTATATTGATACCGGGATAACCGACAGCGTTGTTGGTAACATAGTCTTTCCATATCGACACGCGGTTGATATAGAACGTTCTGTTTGAATAACTTCCGGTCATGACCCGTCCGCTGTTGCTTGCATTGACATCGCTTGCCCAGTCGAAGTGGTATTCAAAGTCCGCACTGCCAAACTCGGCAGTGTAACTGTCGGGGTCGGTGCCGACGGTTATCTGTCGCGGGTTGGAGGTGTTACCGTCCGACCATTGTTGGAAGAAATAACCGTTAACAGGCACTGCCACCAGATAAACGGTGGTTCCCTCCTCATAACTTCCGCCGCCGCGCACGGAGCCTTTGTCGGAAGGCGAGGCAGTGACGGTGATGGTGTGAGTGGCGGCATAAGCCTCATTCAGTTGTGTCACTATGCCCAAGCACAGAGACATGAACAAGATTAGTTTTTTCATAAACGTTTGGTTTTTGTTGGTTAATGATTGGTTGTTTATTACGACCTCTATGTCGTTTGTTTGTTGTTATCGTTGTTCTTTGTTGTACAGGTACAAACAAAAAATGAGCGCGAACTTTCGTTTGCTTCATCTGACATTTTGAGGTCCTGAACTACCTTATTAACTCAAATTACGCACGGAAAACTCACGCTTACGCATGAGCGTACATAAAAACCAGTGCTTGAGTTAATAATTCGACCTTACGGTCTGACTTTTTGAAGTTGTTCAGGTTTCAAAATGTCAAGTGTTGGCTTATAACGCTTTATAATATGTATGTCATGCACTGCCTACCAGTGCCGGTGTTTCATAGGCATGAAATTAGTTTATTGTGTTAATTGAAATTATTTTTTCTTTCCTTTTCCAAAAATATCAGAATGTGTACCTGTTCTGTACAATGATATGATGCGTATCTCGGTATCTTTCTCGTACAACAGCAACCAATCAGGATTGATATGGCACTCCCAATACCCCTTATAATCTCCGTGAAGGAAGTGATTGTGGCATTTTGCCGGTAAAAGTTCGCCTGCACGTAGTAAGCGAACGACATCAAGCAATTGTTCTATATCTAATCCTCGCCGAACAGCCAATTTGACATCACGTTCGTACTGCTTTGAGGTTTTGATATCGTAAACCTGCTTCATAGTGCGCGCATTGCTTTTTCAAACTCTTCCATAGATGAGTACACTTTTCCCTTGTCTTTTCCACTACGCACATCTTCAATCACTTGCATTGTCTTTTTGTTCAGGTACTCACCTGTTTCCGGGTCGTACAAACGCGCTTTTTTAGTCTGTGCGGGTGCAACAGTTGATGTCCACCCCATCCATTTAATGAATTGTTTGAACTTCTTGATTTCAATAGCCGGTACTGCGACTGTAAAGAAACACTGATTATTATTTGCTGCAACGGCGTTCATAGTGAATGATTTATTTTCTTTTCGGGGGCAAAGGTATAATAAAAATGTGACATACACAAGAAAGGGGGCGGATTTTTTGTGATTTTTGCGGCGGGATGGCGTTTTTTGCGGGGAAATATGGTGTTTTTTGGGAGGAAGTGTGGTGTTTTTGTAGGGGGAGTGGGTCGGGAGTGTGGTGTGAGCGGGCTTTGAGCAGGTTTGACCTTTGAGTGACCTATGATTTACCTATGTGTGACATACGCGCGACCTTTGGGCGACCTATGGGTGACCTTTGGGCGACCTTTGGGAAAGACAGCATTGTTCTTTAGTCGAAAGACCGCTTCGCTCAAAGTCGAAGGTCGAAAGCCGAATTACTATAGAGCATAGTCGAAAGTCGAAAGTCGAAGGTCGAAAGCCGGATTACTTTTAGTCGAAGGTTGAAAGCCTGATTAGTCGAAAGTCGAAGGTCGAAAGCCATAGCGGACACAATAACCGCAGGCAGGATGCCTATGGTTTCTCTACCAAGATGACCGAATCCGAGTGTGTGGCAGAGTTGTTCAAGATGTACCAATCCTTGACCAAGTTCAAGATGTACCAATCCTTGACCAAGTTCAAGATGTACCGGTCCTTGACCAAGTTCAAGATGTACCGGTCCTTGACCAAATAACACATGACCATTTCTGCTTGGAGAACGAAGAAGGTCACACTTGGCGCAACCGGCGCATTTGCCTTGCCCAAAAAGCAGTCTGCCAAACTTGCAGGAATCCTGACAAAATGGCATGAAAGTTGCCAAAATGACAGAGAGAGGGCTTTTGGCACGCTTATTGCCCGTTTGAGGCTGAAAACGCAACTACGCATACTACGCCAACAACGTAAACTACGCAAACTACGTTAAACATTGTTTAACTAAATTTGGAGGATTGAATTATGAAACCTGCAATCTATCGTAGAAACAGTTGGCTGCCGACAAACGGATGGTTCCCGACAGTATTTGATGAGTTTTTGAACAATGACATGCTGAACACGGCAAGCAATGTGGCACCGTCGGTTAATGTCAAAGAGACAGAGCACGGCTATATAGTCGAACTGGCTGCTCCAGGCGTTAAGAAAGAGTACTGCAGAGTACACGTCGATGAAGACCACAACCTCTGCGTCGCCATCGAGAACAAGTTCGAGCACAAGGAGGAAGACAAACATTCGCACTACTTGAGACGCGAGTTTGCTTACACGAACTTCGAGCAGAAGTACACCTTGCCGGACAATGTGGATGAAGCGAAGATTAGCGCGAAGGTCGAAGATGGTATCCTGACCGTCGAACTGCCGAAAATCAAACGCGAAGAAGGCAAAGTCGGACGCCAAATAGCCATCTCATAACAAGGACGCGTACATCACTCCGTTCTGTAAAAAGTGCTCTTTTGGGGCACTTTTTGCTTTTCGCTTCATAGAAAAAGATAATGTGTGATGTTTTCGGGTAATTAAAATGAGAGTGTGCCAATTTTTTTTGACGCACTCTCATCTCTTTAATGCAAAGCCTGTGCTTACTCGGCAACGGCCTCTGCAGGAGCCTCTTCAACAACCTCTGCGGGAGCCTCTTCCTGAGCGGGAGCTTCTTCAACAACCTCAACAGCAGCAGCTTCTTCCTGCTGAGCCTCGGCGGCGGTGTTCTCGGCTTTCTTTGTGCAGCCCATTACGCACATAGCGATGGCAGCTACAAACAGTACTTTTTTCATAATAACTGGTTGTTTTAATGAATAATTTATGGTGTTTTTCGTAAAATTCTGCGAAAAACGCTGCAAAATTACATCGTTTTTTGGATATATGCAAAAAAAAACGTACTTTTGCGGCATATTTTAATATTTTATTATGGGACGCACTACAAAACACACCGGTTTTTTGTCTTCAAATCTCGGATTTGTCGTCATTCAGTTGCTTTTGGCTGTAGCAGTTGCAGTACTGCTTGTGCTGCTTCTTTACCGCTGGCTTTGCCGCTATACTGACCACGGGCACGAGGTGGAAGTGCCGCAGATTACGGGTCTGAGCATTCAGGAAGCGGACGTGCTGCTCACGGGCAACCGTCTGAAAATGGAGGTGATAGACTCGACATACTCCTACAAGGTGCCCCTGGGGACGATAGTGGAGCAGACACCGCTGCAGGAGAGCAAGGTGAAAGTCGGGCGGACGGTGTATGTAGTGGTCAATGCGCGTCAGCACCGCCCTGTGGTGATGCCCGACCTGATAGACATCTCCGCGCGGCAGGCTGAGAACACTCTGCGCCAGCAGGGTCTGAAAGTGGCGGAGATAATATACGAGCCCTCCGCCTACCGCGACCTTGTTCTTGACGTGCGCATAGGCGAGCAGAGCGTTGCTGCCGGGACCCGTCTGACCGAGGGTACTGAGGTGACGCTTGTAGTGGGAGCCGGTCTGGGCACGGGCGTATCCGCCGTTCCGGACCTTACGGGCAGGACTCTGGCGGAGGCTCGCTCGATACTGCTTGCGGGGCGTTTGGTGCTCGGGGCATACGAGTTTGACACGCCGCCGGACGAGACCAACATGCAGGACTATGTCGTTTACAGCCAGTCGCCTCTTGCCGGCGAACAACTGCGCGAAGGTCAGGCGGTGAGCATCAGGCTATCGACCAATCTGGAGAAAGCCGCCACCGCCGAAAACGAGAGCGCGGAGGACGAATTCTTCTAAAGACCAATGCAGGAGGACGAAGACATATATTTCACCGAGGCTGACAGCGGCGAGCAGGAGGAACTCTTTGAGCGGTGGCGGTGCACAGTGGACAAGGGTCAGACCCCGCTGCGCATCGACAAGTATCTTGCGGAGCACATAGCCGGGACATCGCGCAACCGCATCCAGAATGCCGCGGATGCGGGTCATGTATGGGTCAACGGGAAGGCGGTGAGCAGCAACTACAAGGTGCGCCCGTCGGACCTGATCCAGGTGCTGCTGGACCATGAGCCGCACGACTACACGGTGCTTCCGGAGGAGATACCGATAGACATTGTTTATGAGGACGAGTGCCTACTGGTGTTGAACAAGCCTGCGGGTCTGGTGGTGCACCCCGGTCACGGTCACTACGAGCACACCCTGCTTAACGCCCTTGCGTGGCACTTCAGGGCGAACGGTAACCTCGACATCAACGACCCCGACATAGGTCTCGTCCACCGCATAGACAAGGACACCAGCGGCCTGCTCCTCGTCGCCAAGACCCCGCAGGCCAAGACCGACCTGGCGCTGCAGTTCTTCAACCACACCACTCGGCGGACGTACAATGCGCTTGTGTGGGGGACTTTCCCCGAGAGCGAAGGGACCATAAGCGGCGCTTTGGCGCGCGACACCTCCGACCGCACCGCCTTCCGCGTATATGAGGACACCGATGCCCACCCCGAGGCTAAAAACGCAGTGACACACTGGCGCGTGCTCGAGAAACTGACTTATGTCACGCTTGTTGAGTGCCGCCTTGAGACAGGACGCACGCACCAGATACGCGTGCACATGAAATATATAGGTCATCCGCTCTTTGCGGACGAGAAATACGGCGGTTGCGAAATACTGAAAGGACTGCCGACGCAGAAATACCGTCAGTTCGTGCAGAACTGCATGAACATCTGCCCTCGGCAGGCCCTTCACGCCAAGACACTCGGCTTCAGGCACCCGCAGACCGGCGAGGAGATGTTCTTCGACAGCACTTGGCCCGACGACCTGGGCGGCCTGATAGACAAATGGAGAAAATACGGACAAAACGATGAACAGCAGAAAACAGATTCTTTGGGCTGACGACGAGATACAGATGCTCCAGCCCTACCTCATTTTCCTTCGCGAGAAGGGGTATGACGTGACTCCCGTTTGCAGCGGCACAGACGCTATTGACGCTTGCAAGGAGCAGAGTTTCGACATAGTTTTTCTTGACGAGCAGATGCCGGGCCTCAGCGGTCTGGAGACGCTTCAGGAGATAAAGCGTGAGCACCCGCAGATCCCCATAGTGATGATAACCAAGAGCGAGGAGGAGCACATAATGGAACAGGCTATAGGGCAGCACATTGCCGACTACCTGATAAAGCCCGTGCACCCCAACCAGATTCTCCTCTGCCTCAAGAAACATATCCACAGCCGCGAGATAGTGGAGGAGGAGACCAACAAGAACTACCGCGAGGAGTTCTCCGACATCTCATACATGATTTCCACCGCCGGCACGCTTGAGGAGTTCATAGCCATCCACCGGACACTGGTCAAATGGGACATGCTGCTGCAGGACATACAGTCGCCCATGAAAGAGATACTGACACAGCAGCGCAAGGAGGCAGAAACGGCCTGGGCGAAGTTCGTCATGAGGAACTACGAGAACTGGTTCACGTCGGGGGAGCGGCCCCTGATGTCGCCGGATATTTTCAGCCGCGTGCTCTTCCCGATGCTTGACCGCGGAGAGAAGGTTTTCTTTGTTGTCATCGACAATTTCCGCCTCGACCAGTGGAAGGTGATACAGCCTCTTCTTGCCGAGTTTTTCACGATAGAAGACGAGGCTGTCTATCCCACCATTCTGCCGACGGCGACGCAGTATGCGCGCAACGCCATCTTCTCGGGCCTGATGCCCTGGAAGATACAGCAGATGTGGCCCGACCTGTGGGTGGAGGAGGAGTCGGACGAGGGGAAGAACCTGAACGAGAAAGAGCTGATCCGCACACAGCTTGACCGCTATCTGAAGCGCTACGACTTCTCGTACTACAAAATCAACAACAGCGACTTCTGCGAGAAGATAACAGGGCAGCTCAAGCAGCTCCGCACGCCGCTTAATGTGGCGGTAATCAACTTCATAGACATGCTTTCGCACTCGCGCACCGACTCGAAGATGATGCGCGAACTGTGCAACAACGAGAGCGCCTACCGCAGCCTGACCCTCTCGTGGTTCAGGCATTCGCCGACACTGGCGTTCTTCCGCATGATAGCGCGCCTGGGCTACAAGCTTGTGCTCACCACCGACCACGGCACCATCCGCGTGAGCGACCCCGTGCAGATAGTGGGGGACAAGAACACCAACACTAACCTCCGCTACAAGGTGGGGAAAGCGCTGGTCTGCCAGAGCAAGAACTGCTTCGAGATAACCCGCCCGAAGCAGGTGGGCCTGCCCTCGCCCAATGTGAGCAGCAGCTATGTTTTCTGCACAGGGAACGACTTTTTCGCTTACCCCAACAACTTCAACTACTACGCGCAGTTCTACCGTGACACCTTCCAGCACGGGGGCATCTCCATGGAGGAGATGCTTGTGCCGCTCGTTACGATGACCCCCAAGCCTTGATGAAACGCTTTCTGCGCATATTATTCCTCCTATTGTGCCTTGCCGCTGCAGGCATAGCGTTGCTCTTTGTTTCCCACAAAAGCCTGTACAGGCATGCCGATGCGGGGGCGCACTCGCTGAAAGTCCTCTCTTACAACACACAGCGCATGGGGGGCTTCGCCAAGCCGGAGAAAAACAGCGTTATCGGCTATCTGCGCTCGTCGGACGCGGACATACTGTGCTTGCAGGAGGTGGAGGTGTATAAAAGCCACAAGTATCTGACCTTCAAGGAACTGCGCAAGGCACTGAAGGAGTATCCTTACTTTTTCTGCGACTTCAAGATAGACAACAAGCGGCGGCAGTACGGCAATGTGGTGTTCTCCAAATACCCGCTTGCCAACACAGGCACTGTGGGTTTCGACTCGCGCGGGAACATGTCTTCGCGCTGTGATGTTATTCTCAGGAGCGACACTTTCCGGCTCTTTATCAATCACTTGGAGTCCAACCGGCTTGAGCAGAACGATATCGACTCCGTCATTCAGACACGCTCTCTCTCCCACGGGCGGCTTATGGACAAACTTCAGTCAGCAGGCCGGCTTCGTCGCAGTCAGGCGCGCGAGGTGCGCAGATGCGTCAAGAGTTCGCCTTATCCGGTAATAGTCCTCGGCGACTTCAACGACATACCGCTTTCCGCCACTTATCTGACTCTGCGCATGGGACTTAAGGACTGTTTTCTACGCACGTCGAACCTCCGCTTTGGCAATACTCTTGTCTGGCACCGGTTCGGCATGCGCATTGACTATATACTATGCTCGCCGTCGTTTGTCCCCGTCGCTTTCCGCACCGACCGCACTTCGGGCTCTGACCACTATCCGGTGGTCGCCACCCTCACCTGGTAAGGTCAGATGGCAGTGAGTTTGGCGTATGCCAGCAGCAGGGTCTTGTCGCCCGACTTGTCGAAACTGATGTCAATCTTGTCGTTGTCGTTTTCACGATAGACGCGCTTCACCGTCCCATCGCCGAAGACGCGGTGCGTCACTCTGTCGCCGCTCCTGAACGAGCTGTCCGCCACGACTTTAGCCGCCTCTGCCACAGGGCGCATTCTGGCCGGCTGCGCAGGCTCGTATGCGGCAGGCGTGTAGGGGGGCGTGCTGCGCCGCTCGTCGGCCCATGTAGAATTGCGCCAGCCGAAGGACGGGGCGGGGGCTGCGGCTTCCTCGATGAGCATAAAACGGCGGTCGATGTCGTTAAGGAAACGCGACGGAGAGGAGAAGTTAACCGCCCCGTTCCGGAACCTTTGCCGCGCGTAACTGATTGTGCATCTTTCCATTGCCCTTGTTATAGCTACATACAGCAGTCTGCGCTCTTCCTCAATCTCTGTTTCTGACTTGCACATTTGCGAGGGAAAGAGGTTTTCCTCCAAGCCGGCTATATATACCTGCTTGAATTCCAGTCCTTTTGCTGCGTGTACAGTCAGCAGTGTCACTCGCGGAGTATGGTCATCGGTGTGTTCGTCCTGGTCGGTCAGGAGGCTCACTTCGGCGAGGAAATCCTGTATGGGGGTGAAGTCTATGCCCTCTTGCAGCCTTCTGTCCACAAAGTCGTGTATCCCGGCCAGCAGTTCTTCAAGGTTCTGCTTGCGGTCCACTCCTTCGGCAGAGCGGTCGGCGGCAGCGGCTGTCATTATGCCGCTTCGGAGGAGCACTTTCTCCGCAAAAGTGTATGCGTCCAGAGTGTCTATATCCTGCGCGAACTGCTCTATCATGGCGGCAAAAGCGCGCAGTTTGTTCTGCGTTGCTGCTCCGGCCTCCAGACCGGCACCGGCAGGGTCTTTCACCACATCGAAAAACGGCAGGTGCTTTTCGGCGGCGCACTGCGCGACATGCAGCATCGTTGTGCTGCCTATGCCTCGTGCGGGGAAATTGATGACGCGCACCAGGGCCTCGTTGTCGCGCGGATTGGCTGTCAGCCGGAAATACGCCGTTGCGTCTTTTATCTCTTTCCGCTGGTAGAACGATGTGCTCCCGTAGATTCTGTACGGCACTCCCAACCTCCGCAGCTCGTTTTCAAAAGCGCGCGACTGCGCGTTGGTCCTGTAAAGCACGGCAAAGTCGTCATACGACCTTCCCTTGCTGCGGCGCTGAATGTCGGCGGCGGTGCCGATGGCTTCGTCGCGGTCGGACATGTAGCTTGTCAGTGTAAGGCGCTCTCCGCTGGCGTTTTCGGAGTAGATGTCTTTGGGAATCCTGTTTCTGTTGTGTGCTATCAGCGAGTTCGCTGCAAGGACTATGTTCTGCGTCGAGCGGTAGTTGCGCTCAAGCTTGAACAGCCGCGCATTGGGGTAGTCGCGCCTGAAATTGAGTATGTTGCGTATGTCCGCCCCCCTGAACGAGTATATCGACTGCGCATCGTCGCCCACTACGCAGATGTGCCGGTCGGGCTCCGCCAGCAGCCGTACAATAACGTACTGCGCATAGTTAGTGTCCTGGTATTCGTCAATCAGCACGTATTGGAATATCTGCCTGTAGTACTCCAGTGCCTGCGGATGCTCCTTAAGCAGCCGGCAGGTGTTCACCAACAGGTCGTCAAAGTCCATCGCATTGGCTTCGCGCAGACGGGTGGTGTAGAGGTCATAGACCTCTGCCATCTGATACAGGCGGTCGTAGCGGTCCTGCTTGGTTATGTCTGCGTTCAGGGCATATTCCTGCGGGCCTATCAGAGCGTTTTTCGCCGCTGATATTCTTCCGAGCAGTGTGTTGGTTTTGTATAGTTTGTCGTCAAGCTGCAGGTCTTTCACTATCTGTTTCAGTGCCGACTTGCTGTCCGCGGTGTCGTAGATGGAGAAGTCGTGTGTGAAGCCCAGTTTGTCAGCTTCGTGCCGCAGAATTTTCGCGCAGACGGAGTGGAAAGTCCCCATCCACAGATATCGCGCCCTGCTTTCGCCAACCAGTTTCACTATCCTTTCTTTCATTTCCCGTGCGGCTTTGTTGGTGAAGGTCAGTGCCAGTATTTGGTTGGCAGGCACGCCTTCATGCAGCAGGTAGGCTATCTTGTAAGTCAGCACGCGGGTCTTGCCCGACCCCGCACCGGCTACTATCAGCAGAGGTCCGTCGTTGTACTCAACCGCCTCTCTCTGCGCCTCATTCAGTTCGTTCAGTTCGTTCATCTTTTTTCTGCGTTCAGTCTGCAAAGATACTGCTTTTCCGCGACTCTTGCAAATCTTTTACAAAATAAAAATGCCGCTCCTTCTGTCTCTGTCTTTTCAGCCCAAAAAGCGGTGTCTTTTGCTAAAATGCAAAAAGAAGTGCCGGAAAATTTGCGGGTGTTTAATTCTTTTCGTACCTTTGCACACGTGATATGCGCCGGCCTTGCCGCCTCTATGCGGCTCATTGCCCGCACAGCCGCAAAAAGAGATAGATATAAAAAACTAACATACTATGCAACAGATTATTGAGTGCGTGCCCAATTTCTCTGAAGGGCGCAACCGTCAGGTGATTGACCAGATTGTAGCCGAAATAGCCGCTACAGAAGTTGAAGGACTGAAAGTCAATGTTCTGGATGTTGATCCGGGCGAAGCCACCAACCGCACCGTCGTCACTTTTGTCGGCGAACCCAAAGCCGTCGTTGAGGCAGCTTTCCGCGGTGCGCGTAAGGCTGCAGAGCTGATTGATATGCGCCAACACCACGGTGCGCACCCGCGCAGCGGTGCCACCGATGTCTGCCCGCTTATCCCCGTGGCGAATGTCACCCTCGAAGAGTGCGCCGAATTGGCGCGCAGTCTCGCCAAGCGGATGTGGGAGGAACTGCAGATTGCCTGCTACTGCTACGAAGCTGCGGCTTTCACCCCCGAGCGCCGCAACCTTGCCGTCTGCCGCGAAGGCGAATATGAGGCGTTGCCTGAGAAAATGAAAGACCCGGCACGCCGTCCCGACTTCGGTCCGGACACTTACAACGACCGCGTCGCCACAGCCGGTGCCACCAACGTGGGCGCACGCAACTTCCTGATTGCCGTCAATTTCAACCTCAACACCACCTCCACGCGCCGCGCTATGGCAGTCGCTTTCGACGTGCGCGAGAAAGGGCGCAAGATGCGCGAAGGCGGCAGCCTCACCGGCAAGGTGCTGCGCGACGAGAACGGCGAAGAACGCTGGCAGCCCGGCACGCTCAAAGGCTGCAAAGCCATCGGCTGGTACATTGACGAATACGGCATAGCCCAGGTCAGCATGAACATCACCGACATCACGCAAACGCCCCTGCACGCTGCCTTTGAGGAGGTCTGCCGTGCCGCCGCCGCCCGCGGTTTGCGCGTTACAGGCGCGGAGATAGTCGGACTTGTCCCCAAGTGCGCTCTCATTGATGCGGGTAAGTTCTACCTCGCACGCCAGCAACGCTCGCTCGGCATACCCGAAGAAGAGATTATCCGCATTGCCGTCAAGTCGATGGGCTTGGACGAACTCAAACCTTTCAATCCCAAAGAGAAAGTCATCGAATATATGATGGAGGACGAAGCGGAGCAGGCACGGAGAGAGCATCTTATCCGTATGACCTGCAAGGACTTCGCCCGTGAAACGGCTTCTGAATCGGCAGCCCCTGGCGGCGGCTCCATCTCGGCTTACATGGGCGCACTCGGTGCCGCTCTGGGTACGATGGTTGCCAACCTCAGTGCGCACAAACGCGGCTGGGACGACCGTTGGGAGGAGTTCTCCCGCGTGGCAGAAGAAGGTCAGCAGGTGATGAACGAACTGCTCGCCCTTGTGGACGAAGACACGGCTGCCTTCAACAAGATTATGGACGTGTTTGCCATGCCGAAGGGGACAGCCGAGGAGAAAGCCGCCCGTGCCGAAGCAATGGAAGCCGCCACGCTCTATGCTACACAAGTGCCGCTTCGCACGATGCAGACGGCAATGCGTGCCTTCCCCGTTCTTAAAGCGATGGCAGAGAAGGGCAATCCCGCCTCTGCTTCTGATGCAGGCGTGGGTGTACTGGCTGCCCGTGCCGCCGTGCGCGGAGCCGATATGAACGTTCGCATCAATGCCGCCGGACTCAAGAACCGCGACCGTGCAGAAGCCATCATAGCCGAAGCCGCCGCTCTCGTCAGCCAAGCCGAACAGGCAGAACAAGCCATATTGGAAATCGTCAACAACCATATCAATGCATAAAAACAAATGACAATATGGAAAACTTTGCAATTCAACTCTTTGAAAACACCCAAGTACGTGTCATTTGGAATGAAGAAGAGGAGAAATATTATTTCTCTGTAGTGGATGTAATACAAGTATTAACAGGAAGTCCGCGTCCAAGGAAATACTGGAGTGCATTGAAAACCAAACTGAAAGAAGAAGGAAATGAAGTGTCCCAAAATTTGGGACACTTGAAATTACCTGCTCCAGATGGAAAAATGCGACTGACTGATGTAGCAGATTTGGAGCAGATATTACGCATCATACAATCTGTACCCTCTCCTAAAGCCGAACCATTAAAGCAGTGGCTCGCCAATGTAGGAGCGCAGCGCATTGACCAGATGATTGACCCTGAACTCACCTTCCAAATGGCAGTGGAGGACTATCGCCGTCAAGGTTATTCCGACAAGTGGATTAACGAGCGTATGCGTTCCATTGAGATGCGCAAAGAACTCACTGACGAATGGCATCGCGCAGGTATTCACGAGCAGAAAGACTTTGCCATACTGACTAATGTTCTCACCAAAGCCTGGTCGGGTATGACCACAGGCGAATACAAACGGCACAAAGGGCTCACCAAGGAGAACCTGCGCGACAATATGACCAATATCGAACTTGCACTCAATACTCTTGCCGAGGTTACAGCCACCGAACTCTCGCGACAGAACAACCCGCAAGGTATGGCACAAACGCGGCAGACTGCCCAAGAAGGCGGTGAGGTGGCGCGCAATGCACGAACAGACATTGAGCAACGTCTCGGTCATACCGTCATCTCTTCGCAAAAAGCCTCCGACTATATCCGCCCCATCGAAGATGCAGAGGCAAAAGAACTGCCGGCGGATAATAAGAACAAAAAGAAATAAACAACACCTCAACCATACCATGAACGCTTTCCAACAAGAAATCTTAGCAGGCATCGGCACCACCCTGCCCGAAGCCAAGCCTTACGACCCGAGTATCAACCACGCCCCCAAGCGCAAAGACATCCTCACCGATGAGGAGAAAGTGCTTGCCCTCAAGAACGCCTTGCGCTACTTCCCCAAGGAGCTGCACGCCGCTCTTGCGCCCGAGTTCGCGCAGGAGTTGAAGGACTACGGCCGCATCTATATGTACCGCTACCGCCCGTCCTACGACATCTACGCCCGTCCCATCAACGAATAC
>JAFPZY010000064.1 GCA_017417025.1 Paludibacteraceae bacterium
ACCGACATCAGACCGACATCAAGCCGACATCACCGGCTGACAACGTACCAGTCACGGGTAACAAAACAGTAGCAAAAGCGCAGATAAAAAAAGGAAAACAAACACATCTGCTTGTTTTCCTTTTTGCTGTAAGCGCTGTCTTTGCCGGCGGCGTGTGCGCTTTTGTTTTCCTTGTTGGGGCTACTTCTTGAGGGTGAAAGTGAAGTTGCCGACATGCTGGGAGTCGATGAAGAAGTCGGCGGTGTAAGTGCCGGTTTGCAGTATTTCTTCTACTGCCCAGTACATGGTTCCTGATATTTCTTCTCCGGCGTATTCTATTTCCTGCATTACAGAGGCTTCAAGCGTCCCGCTTTCGAAGTTGAAGGTCCGGGCTCCGGGCTTGAGCATCAGTTCTCCGTCCGGTCGTGTGAGGCGCAGACAGACAGTCTTCAGCCCGGGTTCGCAGGTTATGTTTTTGCCGACTGTGTAGTGGAACTCCAGTTTCTGTATCTGCGAGAACTGCTTCGTCTTTTTGTCGCGTTTGTTGAGCGGAATCACCTCAAACTCTGTCACTTCGAGTCTCGCCGCCCGTGTTACGGTCTCTGAGAGGTGTGTGTTCTGTGTCTGCAGTTCGTCGTTTTGCTGCTGTATCTGCTGGTTCTGGCGGCGGTAGGTCTGGTTCTCTTTTTCGAGCCTTGCGTTGGTGCGGTTGAGTGAGTCTATCTGGTGTACGTATCCAACCATGACGGCACGGACCGTGGCAAGTTCTTTTTTCAGTTCCGCAATGCGCCGTGCGTTGGTCACTTTGGTGATGCGCAGTTCCTCAAGCAGGTCGTGTACGCGTTGTTGCTCTATTGCGAGTTGCTCTTGCAGCGAGTCGTTGCGTATGTCCAGTTGCTGGTAGCCGTCGAATTGTATGGAGAGGTCTTCGTACTCGTCGGCGAGTTGCTCTTTCTCAAACTCCAGAATCTCAACCATTTCCTGCATCTGGTGCTGTTTGTGGAAGTACAGCGCAACGAGCGCGACAATGACCAGCACAAGAAAAACGCCGGCGGCGATAATTGCTTTTTTGTTCATAATATGTCAATAAGTTTTTCGAGTTGTACGCTGTGGCTGCCTTTGAGCAGTATTTTCCTGCCTGTCAGAGGGTGTTCTGATAAGAAGTCGTGCAGTTCTGCTACGGTGTCGAACACAGGGTATGGCGCTGTCGTGTCGTGCCATTCGGCTCCCACAAGCATTACGTTCTGCATTTTCCTCTCTGCGAGCATATTGACAATGTTCTGGTGCTCAAGATGAGTGTAGGTGCCGAGTTCGCGCATGGCTCCGAGTATGCATGTGTCTCCGCTGAAGGCGCTGAGGGCGGCCTGCATGGATGTGGGGTTGGCGTTGTAGGCATCTACAACGAGGTCGTTGTTGGCTGTACGGACTGCCTGCGAGCGGTTGTTGCCGGGTATGTAGTTGCGGACTGCCTCCAATCCCTGTTCATAAGGAACTCCGAAGAAGGCCCCGGCACAGAGGGCCGCCGAGACGTTCTCGGCGTTGTAGTCTCCGACGAGGTGCATGTCTTCGGGCATGGTGCCGGTGTGGTAATTGACAATCGACAGGCGGCAGGCGGGCTCTCCTTTTTGTGCGCCCCGCAGCATGTCTGCCAGATGCGGATTGTCCTCGTTGCGGAAGACGGTGGCGTTGTGTCGGCAGAGGTAGTCGTACAGTTCCTGCTTGGTGCGCATAACCCCCTCGAAAGAGCCGAAGCCCTCAAGATGTGCGCGTCCGACATTGGTGACAAGCCCGTAGTCGGGTTCGGCTATGTTGACCAGCTCGCGGATGTCTCCGGGGTGGGAGGCACCCATCTCCACAATGGCCATCTCATGTCCGCGCGTTATCTGCAGCAGGGTGAGCGGCACGCCGAGGGAGTTGTTGTAGTTGCCTTGCGTGTAGTGGATTTTGAACTTGGTGGAGAGTACGGCTGTGAGCAGCTCTTTGGTGGTTGTTTTGCCGTTGGTGCCGGTGATGCCGATTACGGGTATGCCCAGTTCGCGTCTCCAGGCCCGTGCCAGGTCTTGCAGTTCGGCAAGGGCGTTGTCGCCGCAGATGACATAGGCGGCTCCGTCGCGCCTGGCCTGCTCCACGTAGTCGTTGCCGTCGAAGTGCTCACCTTTCAGTGCAACAAACACACAGCCGCGAGTGACCTTGCGGCTGTCTGTTGTTACGTAAAGAGCCGGTTTATTTTTTATTAGGAAGCTCCAGTCCATATCCTTTCTTCTTGTCTTCTACTTTGAGAGCGAGAGCGAGCAGGAAAGCGATTACGCCGAAAGAGGCAAAGACTATCATCGGCACGAGGTAACCGCCTGTTGCCACACGCAGTTTGCCGATGAGCAGAGGCACAAGGCACAGACCTATGTTCTGGACCCAGAAAATGAGGCAGTAGGCGGAGCCGAGAACCTTTTCGTCAATAATTTTCGGCACGCTGGGCCACATCGAAGCCGGCACAAGCGAGAAACTGACACCGAGGATGAGGATGGTAATCAGGGCCAGGGCTTTGCTCGGGAAGACGGGCAGAACGAATGCGAAGACGAGGTGGCAGCAAGTCATTATTATTGCGCCGAGCAGCATCATTGTCGCTCCCTTGCCTTTGTTGTCAATGTAAGAGCCGAGGAGCGGCGTGAGGACCATAGCGAGTATGGGGAACCACTTGAACAGGCCGGCAGCTTCGGCGTTGCTTATCTGCAGTGTCTCTTCCAGGAAGTTGGTTGCGAAGCGCTGGAAGGGGAAGATGGCCGAATAATAAAGCACGCACAGGACAGCCACGATCCAGAACATTTTTGAGCGGAATATCCGGCCGAGGTCGGCAATGCGGAACTCGTCCTCACCGCCGGCTTCCGATTTCTCGCCGATGGCGACAAGTTGCTTGTCGAAGCGTGTGTCCATTATGGTGAAAACGAAAAAGTTCAGCAGCCCTATTACCAGCAGAGCCCCTGCAAAAATCATCGGAGCGGCGACAGAGGGTACGCCGTCCACGGCGAAGTGGTTGGAGAATTTGGGAGAGAGCCACATTGCGGCGAACACTCCTATTCGGGCGATGGCCATCTCCAGGCCCATGGCTAACGCCATCTCTTTGCCTTTGAACCATTTGGCAAGAATCTTGCTGACCGTAGTTCCGGCCATTTCGCAGCCCATACCGAAAATCATAAAGCCGAACATTGCCAGTTTGGCACTGCCGGGCATCTCTGTCCACCATGAGTTAAGCCAGGCGGCAGTGTTGGCTTCGGGCCACATCAGAGCATAGAGTTTGACTGCAGCGCCTATCACCATGAGCGAGGCTGAAAGCAGGCCGGTAAAGCGCACGCCCATCTTGTCAAGGATGATACCGGCAATGATAAGGAAGCCGAAGACGTTGATGAGGTATTCGCCGGCTGCGTATGTGCCGAAGTCGCCCTGGTCCCAGCCGTAGGTCTTTTCCAGGAGTGAAGCCAGCGGCGATAGCATATCAACGAACATGTAGGCAAAGAACATCATCGATGCCACAAGAACAAGAACGGTCCAACGTGCTGCGGCGGAGTCACGTAGGGTCTGTTGCAATTTTTCTACCATTTTCTGTGTTTTTTATAGGATGAATACTGTGTTTTTTCCGCTTCAGCCACTCCGCTTTGCGTTTCTCGTACTCGGCGTAGCGGCTTTCCAGATACCCGTCAGCCATGTCAATTGGTAATTGGAAATTGACAATTGATAATTGGTAATTGACAATTGATATTTACTTGATGCCGAGTTCTTTTTTCACCGACTCCATTACGTTGGTTGCAGACGGTGCGGCATAGACGGTGGCGGCCGAGTCGAAGATATAGGTGAATCCTTCGCGTGTTCCTACCGCCTCGATGGCTTTCACCATGCGTTCCTGCACAGGTTTGAGGAACTCCGCCTGTTTGGTCTGGATATCCTGCTGTGCGGTCTGATAGGCGGTCTGTATGCGCTGGCCCATGGTATAAAGTTCCTCTTCCTGGATTTTGCGCATAGCGTCGGTCATAGTGGCGCTTTTCTGGGTGTATTCCGCCTCTTTTTTGTTGTACTCTTCGCGCATGCCCATAATCATGTCTTCATACTGTTTGCTCAGGCTGTCCATGCGTGCCTGTGCGGCTTTCAGTTCGGGCATGAGTGCGAACAGTTCCTGTGTGTTGATGTAACCGAATTTCGGGGTTGTTTCCGCTCCGGCAAGCATTGGCAGGGCCAGAGCAAGGATTAAAATAAGTTTTTTCATTGTATTGTTTTTGTTTTTATTGTTTGCCTGTATAAATATTGTTTGTCTATATATAATAAGGTGTGCCGGTTATTTTGCGCCGAGTCTGTCCAGCACCTGGTCGGAGATGTCGAGTTTGTTTGACATGTAAATCAGCGAGGGGTCGGCCGAGCGGTCTTTGACGATGTCGTATCGTTTTTCGCTTGCAATTTCCTGGATGGCGGTGTATATTTCGTCCTGCAGCGGTTTGAGCAGTGCCTCGCGTTTTTTGAAGAGTTCTCCGTTTTCGCCGAAATACTTGCGCTGCAGTTCCAGCACTTCCTGCTCTTTGTCAAGGATCTCTTTTTCGCGTTGCGCGCGCATTGTTTCGCTCAGGAAGATCTGCTCGGTCTGGTAGTTGGCGGTGAGCACTCTTGCGTCCTGCTGTGCAGCGTCAATCTCTTTCTGCCAGCGTTTGGATATGAGTGCCAGCTGTTCGTTGGCGGACTCGTACTGCGGCAGGTTTTTCAGGATATACTGCAGGTCCACGTATGCCACCGACATGTCTTTGGCTGTGACCCGGGCAGGCAGCAGCGTGGCCAGCAAAAGGGCGGCTGACAGTATTTTTTTCATGTTTTGCAATGTGTTTTTCATAGTCTGTACATATTTCGTGCCAAAGTTTATAATTCCTGTCCCAAAACGAAGTGGAACTGCGAGCCTCCGTATGATTTGTTGCCATTGATGGAGTCGAATCCCCATCCCCAGTCCACTCCGAGCAGTCCGAACATTTGCAGGAAGACGCGTACGCCTACGCCTGCCGACCGCTTGAGGTTGAAGGGGTTGTAATCCTTGATGTCGGCGAAGCAGTTGCCGGCTTCGAGGAAGCCCAGTGCCCAGATGGTGGCGCTTTGTTCAAGCAGGATGGGGTAGCGCAGTTCCATGGAGAACTTGTTGTAAACGTATCCCATGTTGCGTCCTGTGGCTGCGTCGTAGGGTGTGAGTGAGCCGGACGAATAGCCTCGCATGGAGATATACTCGGTGGAGTAGCTGGAGTAACCGGTGGTTCCGTCGCCGCCCATGTAGAAGGTCTCGAAGGGGGATTTGGTGTATTTGTTGTAATGTCCCAGGTAGCCCCAGTCGGCACGCACCATCAGCACCAGTTTGCTGTCCGGTGTGAGCGGTGTGAACACTTTTCCGGAGAACTTGAGTTTGTAGTATTCAATCAGTTGGTACTTTTCGTTGTTCGGCATGTTGGCGAGTTCCGAATCGGGAGTCCCTTTGATGAGTGAGTATGGGGGGGTGAGTTTCACGCCGAGCACAAACTGTGAGCCTCGCCGTGTGTAGATGGGGTTGTCTATGCTTGAGCGTGAGAGCTGCAGGTTGAGGGCGAGGTTGTGGCATGTGCCGTCGGAGACGAGCAGATAGGGCCATTTTTTCATCATGTAGAGCTGGTAGCTCAGTTCGCCGTAGAAAGAGAAGTAGTCGTCGGGCCATCGGAGGCGTTTGCCGTATCCGATGCTTACGCCCACGGTGCGCAGATACTTGTTCGGGTCGGCTTCCGACTCCTGCAACTGCCTATAGTAGTCGGAGTTGCCGGTGTAGTAGTAGGAAGCGTAGTAGTTGTTGTAGAGGTTCTGGTATGACTGGTAGTAGCGGTCGGAGTAGCCTGTCTGCGATGCGAAGAAGGCGCTTACGCTCAGCGAGTTGGGTCGTTTGCCTCCGAGCCACGGTTCCATGAAGCTGACGCTGACGGAGTTGTAGTAGATGCCGTTGGTGCGGGCGTTGATCTGGAATGTTTGCCCTTCGCCCTGGGGCACAATACGGTAAGACTTTTTGTTGAACAGGTTCTGTATTGCGAAGTTGGTGAATTTCAGTCCGATGCTGCCCACCAGTCCGGTTGCTCCCCAGCCCAATGAGAACTCTATCTGGTCGCTCGATTTGGTTTGCAGGTTGTAGGTTATGTCCACGGTCCCTTCTTCGGGGTTGGGTTGTATGTCCGGCACCAGTTTTTCTTGGTCGAAGTGTCCCATCTGCGCCAGTTCGCGCAGCGAGCGCATGATGTCGGACTGGCTGTACAGCTGTCCGGGCTTGGTGTACAGTTCGCGCCTTACTACGTGTTCATATACGCGTGTGTTTCCCACGATGTCAATTCGGTTGATGGTAGCGGGTTTGCCTTCGTATATGCGCATCTCGAAGTCGATGGAGTCTTTGTCGATGTTCACTTCTACGGGCTCCACGTTGAAGAACAGATATCCCTGGTCGGTGTAGAGTTTGGCCACTGCGTCGTCGTCCTCGGTCAGGCGTTTGTTAAGTTGCTTGAGGTTGTAAACATCGCCTTTTTTCACTCCCAGCACACGGTCGAGATAGTCGTAGGGATAGAGTGTGTTCCCCACCCAGTTGATGTCGCGCACGTAGTATTTTTCGCCTTCGAAGATGTCCATATAAACGTCCACGCGTGTCGGGTCCTCGGGGTTGGGGACGACGCTGTCGCTCACTATGTAAGCGTCTCTGTAGCCTATCTCGTTGTATTTTTCTATTACGGCTTTCTTGTCTTTCTCATATTCTTTTTCCACGAACTTCTTGGTGCGGAAGAGGTTGATGATGTTGTTGTCGTTGGTTTTTTTCATCGCCCTGTTTATCTTGTTGTGGCTCAGGGCGGTGTTTCCGTTTATATATATGTGTGCCACTTTGGTTTTCACTTTCTTGTCCACGTTTACCAGCACGCGTACGTAGCCGTGTTTGTCGGGGTCGGGTTTCTGGTAGATGGTCACTTCGGCGTTTTTGAAGCCTTTTTCGGCGTAGTACTGGCTGATTACTTTTTTTGCCCGGTCGGCGAGGTTGGGAGTCATCTGGTTGCCTTTTGTAATGCCCACCTTCACCTCAAGGTCTTCGCGCTCGCTTTTTTTCATGCCCCGATATTCCAGTTCGGAGATGCGCGGTCGCTCTTCAAGCCGTATCTCCAGCCACACCTGGGTGTCTGTCATTCGGGTGGCCAGTATCTGCACGTTGGAGAACAGTCCCTGTTTCCAGAAGCGTCGTATGGACTTGGTTATCTGGTCGCCGGGGATTTCCACTTTGTCGCCTACTGCCAGTCCGGAGAAGCCTATGAGCACAAAGTCCTCGTAGCTGTCAGCTCCGCTCACTTTGATGCCGGCAATCTCGTATGTCCGTCGCTGGTGTGTGTACTCCACCGACGGCAGCGTCTCTTGCGGGGCGGCCGCAGTGTCGGCGGCAACGGCAGCGGTGTCCGCGCCATAGACGGCCGTGGTGTCATTCGCCTGCTGTGCATTGATTCCTATCACCGGCAAGGCCAGCAGCAATATGTAAATAAACCTGTGCAAAGTCAATTGTTTTTCAGTTGTTCGCTTGTTTTTCCGAATCTTCTTTCCCGTTTCTGGTAGTCGCGCAGGGCGTTGCAGAAGTCGTCTGCCGTGAAATCGGGCCAGAGTTTGTCGGTGAACCACAGTTCGGAATATGCCAGCTGCCACAGCAGGAAGTTGCTTATTCTCAGTTCGCCGCTTGTTCGTATCAGCAGGTCGGGGTCGGGGATGGCGTGTGTGGTCAGGGCATCCGATATGCGCTGCTCGTTGATGTCTTGCGGGAGCAGTTGTCCGTTTGCGACAGCCGTTGCCAGTTGTCTGGCGGCTTCTGTTATCTCCCACCGTGCCGAGTAGCTGAGTGCTATTACGAGGTTGAGCCCTGTGTTGGCGGCTGTCTGTTGCTTGCAGTTCTCTATTTTTGTCCTCACGTCTTGCGGCAGTCGCTGCATGTCGCCAATTGTAAGCAGGCGCACGTTGTTTTTCATCAGGGTCGGAGTCTCTGTTGCTATTGTGCTGACGAGCAGTGCCATGAGTGCGTCAATCTCGTCTTGCGGCCTGTTCCAGTTCTCGGTGGAGAACGCATACATGGTGAGGTATCCGATGCCGAGGCGGGCGGCGGTTTCGGTTATTTCGTGCAGGGTGTTCACCCCCTGTTTGTGTCCCAGTGCGCGTGCCAGGCCGTGCTGTTTGGCCCAACGGCCGTTGCCGTCCATTATGACGGCGACATGACGCGGCATCCGGTCTTTTCTTATGTCTTCTGTGTTCATTTTTGTCGGTTCTCAGTTATTTGCATGTCCGGCACACTTTTTTGTCCTGCAGGAAGGCTATTGCCACTCCGGCGACAAGTTGTCCGGTTACGTCCATGTTCATCAGGTTGGTCCCATTCAGGCTGTAGGTGTTGCCGTAAGCGTCAATTCCTTCCAGGTTGTCGGCGAAATAGACATCGTGCTCCCATGCCAGGTGTATGGTGCAGTGCGGCGAGCAGCGCCATTTCATTCCGACGATGAAGGGCATGTATGCCGTTGCTTTCTGCCATTGGCTGTACAGGCTCAGCCCTATTCCTGTGGCTATGTATGGTGTTACGGGTTTGATGCGGCTGTCGTACCACACCGAGCCGTAAGGGAGGAAGTTGAATTCGGCAACGAGGTCGAAGTTGACAAGCCTGTTTTGCCATTCGCCCGCTTCTTTAGCAGCAAAACCCGTGCCATCCGGTTTGTAGCCTGCTATGCGTTGTGTCATTCCTTTGAGCCTCAAGGACCACCGGCGGTCGAACATATAGCGGAAACCGGCGCCATAGGCTTCCCTTACGTTCTGGAAGATATGCGGTGTGGCATCGCCCACGTAGTACCCGCAACCGCCGTCTATACCGAGTTCGCACCTGAAGAATTTCTCTTCGGCGTGCAGCCGGCATGCCGCCATTGTCAGTGCCGCCAGTGCGAGTATGTATATACGTCTGATGTTCAGCATTATCCGGTCATCGTCAAATTGTCCGTCGTCTGTGTGCCGCCCTTTCGTTCCTGACTTATCATTCCTTCTTGGGGCTCCGCCCGCTCCGGCTCCTGACTCCTCCTTAGGGCTCCGCCGGCTGATTAAAAACGCACAATATCGCGCAAAGATACGGCATTTTCCTGATATACGCAAATAAAATCGGCATCTATCTGTTTTTTTTTGCCTTCCGTCCGCGTTTTTATTAGTCGAAAGTCAAAAGTCGAAGGTCGAAAGCCTGATTAGTTGTAGTAGAAAGTCAAAAGTCGAAAGCCGGGTGTAGTCCAAAGACCGCAGCTCCGCTGCTCAAAGTCGAAGGTCGAAAGCCGAATATGCTGGGTACAGTCGGAGGTAATTAGGCTTTCTACTTTCTACCTTCGACTTTTGACTTTCGACTTTCGACTAAAGAAAGAAAACAGCGGGTAAGTAGCGGATCGTTAGCGGTAATAAAGCGTAATAAAATATGCAAAAAGTAAAATTGTAAAAAAATTTGTACGTCTCACAAAAATGTACTACCTTTGCAGCAAATTAGCAAGAATCGTTATAAAAACCGTGATTGCAGATGACTGAAGACTGGTAAAACTGAAGAAAGACTAAAAACAGAATTACTTATGAAACATCTGTTTGAATATTACAACGAGGTCTTTCCGGCTCATTGGGACGAGCCGGCCCTCACCGACTACAACGGCACGACCGAATACACCTTCGGTTCTCTGGCGGAGCAGATAGCGCGCCTGGGGCTTTATTTTGCGGCGCTGGGTATCCGTCCGGGCGACAAGGTGGCACTATGCGGGCGCAACTGCGCCAACTGGGGCGCGGCGTATCTTGCCATAGCCGCCTACGGCGGCGTGATAGTGAGCATATTGCAGGACTTCACGAGCGACGACATCCAGAACCTGGTCAACCACAGCGACACACGCCTGCTCATTGTCGGCCCCTACGTGTGGAACAACTGCCCGCAGGACGCAGCCACAATAGCCGGAAAAATGCCGCAACTCAAAGCCGTCATCTCAATGACGGACTTCAACGTCCTCTATCAGCGCGCCGGAGAGAGGCGCGTGAACAACACGGGCGACATCAGCCGGCTCTTTGACGAAAAATACCCCAACGGCTTCAGAAAGCAGGATGTTCATTACCGGACCGACAACCTTGACGACCTGCTGCTCATCAACTACACCTCCGGCTCCACCGGCAGCCCGAAGGGAGTGATGCTCACCTACCGCAGCCTCTCCGGAAACCTGCTCGCAGGACACACCTATCTGCCTAACAAACCCGGCTGGAAGCTCGTGTCGATGCTGCCTCTGGCACACATGTTCGGCCAGCTGGCGGAGTTCCTCTTCCCCCTTTCGGGAGGATGCCACATCTATTTCCTTACCAAAACGCCTACTCCGACACTGCTGATGAAGGCTTTCGCGGAAGTGCACCCGTATATGATTGTCACTGTGCCGCTCGTCATAGAAAAAATATGCAAACGCTCGGTGTTCCCCATAACCAACAAACGGATGATGAAAACCCTCTGGCACGCTCCTTTCGGCATCGGACCCATAATAAGACGCAAAGTGAGGAAAAAACTGCTCGAAGCCTTCGGCGGCGGACTCAAATATTTCATTGTAGGCGGAGCGGCTGTCAATCCCGATGTCGAAAAACTCCTCTTAGACATACATTTCCCGTTTGTGGTCGGCTACGGAATGACCGAGTGCGGCCCGCTGATAGGAGGCTGCTATGTCCGCGACTTTGTCGCCCGCTCGGCAGGGCACAGCCTGCCCGGAAACGAGGTGCGCATCGACTCCGAAAACCCGCAGACCGCGGTAGGCGAAATACTCGTCAGGGGCGACAACGTCATGGTCGGATACTACAAAAACGAGGAAGGCACCAAAGCCGCCTTTACCGAAGACGGCTGGCTCAAAACAGGCGACCTCGGCCTGCTCGACGAAAAAGGGAATATCTACATAAAAGGCCGGAACAAGAACATGATTCTCAGCTCCACCGGACAGAACATCTATCCGGAGGAGATTGAAGACAAACTCAACAACATGGACGGCGTTGCGGAGTCGGTCGTGGTTGAGCGCGAAGGCAAACTGGTGGCGCTGGTCTTCCCCGACCAGCAGGGAGAAATCAACTTCCGGCAGCCGCTCGCCGAACTGATGAGGGAAAACCTGCAGAAACTCAACAACCTGCTGCCAAAATACAGCCAGGTCACCAAAGTGGAACTCCAGGAAAAAGAGTTTGAGAAAACACCTAAAAAGAGTATCAAACGCTTCCTGTACAGGTAAAACAGTCCAAAGACCGCAGCGCCGCTGCTCAAAGTCGAAGGTCGAAAGCCGGGTATAGTCCAAAGACCGCTTCGCTCAAAGTCGAAGGTCGAAAGCCGAATTACTATAGTCGAAAGTCGAAAGCCTGATTACCTCCGACTGCACAAAGCATATTCGGCTTTCGCCCTTCGACTTTTGACTTTCGACTATTCCCTGGCTTTCTACTTTCGACTTTTGACTTTCGACTATAGTAATTCTCCTTTGAGTGTGGCGGCGCTTGCCGACACGACCCGCACGCGGACCAGTTCGCCTATGTGCCTTCCCTCGCGCGGGAAAACAACGGTCTTGTACTGCGAGGTGCGGCCGAACATGTCCTCGCGGCTGCGCTTGCTGAAGCCTTCAACAAGCACTTCCGCCTCTTTGCCCACTTCGCGCAGGTTGCTCTGCAGCGACAGTTCGGTCTGCAGGGCGATAATCTCGTTCAGGCGGCGCACCTTGACCTCTTCCGGAACATCGTCGGGCAGGTGTTTCTGCGCGTAGGTCCCAGGGCGCTCCGAATACTTGAACATGAAGGCTGTGTCGAACCCCACTTCACGCATCAGCGACAGGGTCTGACGGTGGTCCTCTTCCGTCTCGCTGTGGAACCCGCAGAAGACATCGGTGCCTATGGCAGCATCGGGTACTATCCGCCTGATGGCATCAATACGGCCTAAATACCATTGGCGGGTGTATTTGCGGTTCATCAGCTTCAGTATGCGGTCGGAGCCGCTTTGCACCGGCAGATGGATGAAACGGCAGATGTTCGCGTGGGCGGCAATGGTTTCGAGTGTGGTGTCGGACATGTCTTTGGGGTGCGAGGTGGTGAAGCGTATGCGCATGTCCGGCACGGCTTCGGCTACCGTTGCCAGCAGTTCGGGGAAGCCGATGACGCTGCCGTCTCCGGCTGTGTAGCGGTACGAATTGACGTTCTGCCCCAGCAGAGTCACTTCGCGGTAGCCGCGCTGCTGCAGGTCGTTCACTTCCCGCAGTATGCTTTCGGGGTCGCGGCTGCGCTCGCGGCCGCGGGTGTAAGGCACAACGCAGTAGGAGCAGAAGTTGTTGCACCCGCGCATTATGCTTACAAAGCCGCTGATTGTCTTGCCTATGCGGGCGGGAAGGATGTCGCGGTAGGTCTCCGTGAGCGATAACTGCACATTGACAGCTTTGTGCCCCTGCATGGCCTGTGTGACAAGGTTGGGAAGGTCGAGATAGGCATCCGGACCGGCAACAAAATCAACTCCGCACACGTTTGTCAGCTCTTCGCCCATACGCTCGGCCATGCAGCCTATGACCCCGAAGACGGGGCGGCGCAGCTTTGACAGGGCCTGCAGCTCTTCCAGGCGGTGGCGGACGGTCTGCTCCGCCTTGTCGCGGATGGAGCAGGTGTTGAGGATAACGATGCCGGCTTCTTCAAATGAGTCGGTCAGGCGGATGCCTATAGTGGCAAGAATGGCTGCAACCACCTCGCTGTCAGCCACGTTCATCTGGCATCCGAATGTTTCTATGTAACACTTCATAAGAATGATATTTTGTCATGTTTCTATGTGCAGGCGGAACCGGATTGCCCACCAGGGGGCTGTGTCGTCGCGGTGCGTGAGGCGGAAGACGGCATAGAGGTTCCCTATCCTGAGTATGTTGCCTATTCCCGCTCCCAGTTCCACGTAGGGGACGGTCAGTTGGCGCGGTTTGTCGCAGCCGTCAAGGCACAGCGCCCTGCTTTCGCTCCATGCCCCGTAAGCAAGTTTGAACACCAGCAGTTCGCGCAGGCGCAGGCGCTGAATGCCGGGTATGAGGTTGAACAGGCAGCCGCGACCGTTCCACTCGGAGTGAAGCAGAAGGTACCGGTCGGCGGCATAGTCGCCGTAATAGAGAAGCGAAAAGCGGTAGGGGTCGAAGGCGTAGCTCTGGTTGCCCTCAAAGAGATGCAGCCTCGACACGGGCGTGTTGCCGGCTGTTATCCCTGCTTCGGCGAGCCAGTCGAGCGTGCCGCCAACGCCCAGGTCGGCCCGCTGGCGGAGCATGACGGCGAAGCGCGCGGAGAGGCTGTAGCTGTCGCTCCCAGGCAGGCGGAAAGACGACAGGCCGGCATTGATGTAGAGAACAGGCTTGGAGCTGTAGATGTGTCTGCGCCGGAAGTGGAAGTCCGTTTTCCGCTCTCCCCATCCGAGCCGGACAAGTGCATCGACGGAGGCGTAGCGGAAGGCGGGCTGCGAGCTGTAGTCGTGCGTCGGCTTGCCGTATCCTTCGGTCCCGACTGAGAGGTTGAGGCAGGTCTCGAGGTTGTCGGTCCAGTCGCCTTCCCATCTCAGGCTCCCTTCCCGCTGGCGCGCGGCAAAATGCCTGGTGCCGGAGTTGTGCCAGTAAAACATCTCCGTGAGGCGGGTGGTGAAAGCCATGTCGCGGAACCAGGTGTTGTTCTCCCTGCGTGCCGCCGCCAGTGTCCCTATGTCCGGGCGCACATATTCGTCGGCATATCTCAAAGTTAGCTGATGTCGGCGTGCGGCCGGAGGAATGATGTGCAGCATTCCCGCCCCTTTCCACGCCCTGTCGCCGAAGCCGTAGGCGGCGTATCCTTCCAGACAGACAATCCGCGAAAAGCGCTCGTTGGTGCGCAGCGGCAGTCCCACGCGGACCGTCTCCCAGGGGTTGATGCGCAGTATTTCGCTCACTTTGCCTATTTCGACGCGCGTGCCGGTAGGGATATATCCTGTGGTTATTATCCGTGCGAGCCATGTGGCTGCGCGGAAGAGAGGCTGGGTGGCGGCGGTGTCGGCGGCGGAGAGGGCGCTGCAGGCGGGCGACAGGCTCTTGCCGCCCGCTTCGTCGCTGCGCGGGCTGCCCAGAAGGCGGTCGGACTTGATGAGGACCGTGGGGAACAGACGCGACGAGTCGGCTTTGACCGCCACGTCAAACAGCAGGGAGATGTGTTCGTCTTTCAGCCGGTAGCCCTTCCGCCCTTCCGCCTGCGCAAACGTCTGTTTTATATCCAGGCCGCGGACATAATTGACATTGGTTTCCGGCGGGAGCGAAAGGCTGATGCTGCGTATGGCGCAGGTCGCGGAGTCGATAAGCATCTCTCCGTTGAAGGTGGGGTAATAGGGGTTTTTGGTACGGAAGTGAACATTATATGCCTTTCCGCCGGACGACAGGGAGTCGGCTATGTAGTACCTGTAGTAGCTGTTGCCGTCGGCTGCCAGCGGACTGAGGAAAGATGCCGAGCAGAAAGAGACGGTGTTGCGGTAGAAATCAGGTGAACGGCTGAAATCGGCGAGTAGCACCTGCCAGTTGTCGGGCGTGAGCATGGCGGTGTGTTCGGTGCTGTCGCCCGACTGTATATGCTTGTTGTACAGAGGAATGAGCATTGTCGAGTCGCCCGCATCAATCATTGCTCCCTGCATGTTCCTCCATAGCCGCCTGCGCAGGTGGCGCGCGCTGATGGAGCTCAGGTACACCGAGAGGTCGCCTTCGGTTGTCTCGCTCTGCCCGTCAGTGTCGTTCAGCCGCCTCAGCGCCCGCACCCGAGCCATGAGAGGCAGGGCGGGGTTGTCGCCCGGAGTGACAAAGACTTCGCCTATGGAGGCTGTCTGTTCCTGCATGGCAATGTCAATGCCGGCCGACATGCCCGGACTGACGTTGAAGGTCTGCTTTTTGTAGCCCACCGACGACACCACCATCTTGGTCTTTTTCTTCAGCGGCGCACGCAGAAGGAAAACGCCTTCGGCGGTTGTAGTTGTGCCGTGGTCGGTGCCTTGAAACCAGACGTTTACACCTTGCAGCGGCTGCCCTGTCTGTTCGTCATAAACCTCGCCGACTATGGTTGTCGGAAGCGGCTGCTGCGCATGCAGGGGCAGCAGGATGGCGAGGAACAATATGAGCATGCGCGTTCTCATTCTTTGTTGGCGGGGTGGAATTGCATGACGGCGCGGCGCAGGTCCTGTATGTCGATGTGCGTGTATATTTCTGTCGTCGTGATGTCTTCGTGCCCGAGCAGCTGTTGGATGATGCGCAGGTCGGCTCCGTTCTGCAGCAGGTGCGTGGCAAACGAGTGGCGCAGAGTGTGCGGCGAGACGGTTTTCCGGATGCCTGCTTTTTCGGCGAGGCGGCGTATTATAGTGAAAACCATAGCGCGGGTGAGCTGTCTGCCGTAGTGATTGAGGAAGGCTGTGTCTTTGAACTCGGGCTTGACATCGAGGTGCGCCCGGTCTTCAAGCCAGAAGGCAAACCATTTCTCCGCCTCGGGCGAAACGGGGACGAGCCTCTGCTTCGAGCCTTTTCCGCGAATGAGCATGTAGCCCTCTTTGAGATACATGTCAGAGAGCCTGAGCCCTACCAGTTCGCTGACGCGCAGCCCGCTCCCGTAGAGCATCTCGATGATAGCGCGGTTGCGGTGGCCTTCCGCGGCGGAGAGGTCCACCGCCCCTGCGAGGCTGTTGATTTCTTCGAGTGTGAGCACTTCGGGCAGGCGTTTGTCCTTGCGTGGGGACTCCAGGAGTTCCGAAGGGTCGTCGTCGCGGAGGTTGTGGTAGAGCAGAAAGCGGTAGAACGAGCGTACGCCGCTCAGTATGCGCGCCTGTGTGCGGACGTTGGTTTGGGAGTTGAACTGCTCATAAACAAACGCCTGCAGGTCGTCGAAGGAGGCTTTCAGCGGGTCGATGCCGTTTTTGTCGAAAAAGTCGGAGAGTTTGTCCAGGTCTTGTTCGTATGCTTCGACGGAGTTGGCTGACAGCGCTTTCTCGAGGCGGAGGTAAGTGCGGTAGTCTTTTCTTATCTGCGGTGCCATGTGTAAAGTCTGTTTTTCAGTCGTAAGCCGGCACTCCGCGATATACGCCGTGGTAGGTGCGTGAGGCTGCAGAGACAAGGCGGAAGTCCATGACGGCCGTGTCGCCCTCGTATCGCAGGCTGAAACTGCCTTCGCTGAAGGTGTTGATTTGCTGCAGCTGCCCGTCTATCACCTGCAGGAGGCAGGCTCCGGTCAGTTGGCCGTCGAAATAGAGCGCCGGCAGAGCGGAATGGAGTGCGGGCACGGAGTCGATGACGTACATGGCTTCGGGCAGGCGTGTGTCGGTGGTGTCGATGAAGAGGTCGGAGAAGCGGAGCGAGGTGCCGCTGTTGTGTGTGCTGTCGGGCTGCGGGCGGAGCCCTTCGCTGTAGAGGTCCAGCGATACGACTTTCAGTTCCAGCCCTTTGTAGTAGCGCCCGTAGGAGCGGATGCGGGCTTGCGTGAAGACGGTGTCGATGGCTGCAGTTTCTCTCTGTACGGGGCTGTTGCCGCCTGAGCATGCAGCGAACAGGGCAGGTAACAGGAGCAGCGGAAGCAGGAACCGGAGTGTTTTCATAGCGTGCAGGTTTTCATGGCGTGTGTCGGTTGTCATAGCGTGTCGGTTTTCATGGTGTGTGCGGTAAAAATGGCAGCCGTCATCCCGATGGTGAGCACGATGGCGGCCACAAGGAGCATGTCGCCTGCGTGCAGGGCTACGGGGTAGGCGCTGAGCACGTAGTCGGTGCCGTTGCCGAGTTTGAGCAGGCCGAAGCGCTGCTGGACAAAGCAGAGCGCCACTCCTGTTATCATGCCTGCCAGTGCGCCGAAAGCGGAAACCAGCCAGCCTTCGAGGATGAAGATGCGCCGTATGAGCATGTCGCCCGCCCCGAGATTACGCAGCGTCTGTATGTCCTGCCGCTTGTCGATGATAAGCATGGCAAGCGAGCAGACGAGGTTGAAGGCCGCGATGAGCATGATAAAAGAGAGGAGAAGAACGGTGAGCAGTTTCTCTATGCGCAGGATCCTGAAAAAGTCGTGCTGCTGCTCATAGCGGTCCAGGACGCGGAAGTCTTTGCCGAGCAGGGCTTGTATCTGCTTCTTTGCTTTTTTTGCCTGGCAGTCGGGTGCAAGGCTCACCTCGAGAGCGGTGACCTCGGAGCCGCTGTAGCTGAAGAGACGGCGCGCCAGCGGAAGAGAGACAAGAATCATCTTGTCGTCGTAGCGCGTCTGGTTCACGGCAAACACTCCGGACATGAAGCATACCGCCTGCTCGAAACTCTGGTCGGGGCGCAGCATGTTCACTTTCTGCAGGCGCTTGGGGGCGTAGATGTGCAGTCCGCTTACGAAATGCGGGTTGGCGCCCAGTTGCGCCGCGAGGCCCTGCCCCATGACGGCGCGCTCGAAGGCTCCGTCGAACAGGCTGTAGGAGCCGTCCGTTATGATGGAGTCTATGGAGGTCATGCTGCGCCAGCGGTCGTCCACGCCTTTGAGGACAGCCGGAAGCTGCCTGCCGGAGAATTCGACAAGAGCCGTTTCCTCAATACATTCCGACAACATGCCGACGCACGGGAGCGCGCGCAGTTCGGCGAAGGGGGGGGCGCTGATGTCGAAGTATTTGCCTTCTGCGGCTTCTATGCGCAGGTCAGGGTCGAAGCGTGAGAACATTTTTTCAATGACCTCTCCGAATCCGTTCATCACGCTGAGCACGCAGACCATTGCCGCAGTGACGACTGCAACTGCGGCGGCACTGACTCCGCTGACAACCTGAATGGCATTGTGCGTTTTCTTGCCGCGCAGATAGCGCCAGGCTATGTGCATGGCGAGGCGCATATCAGCTGTGAAGGAGTTGGTCGATATGTTCCATCCGTCCGATGGTTTCGTCGAGGTGGAAGTTCAGTTCGGGGATGATGCGCAGCTGGTGGCGTTCAAGTGTGCCCAGTTCGCCGCGGAGCCGGTGAAGGTCGGCGTTCACGCTGTCCATTATCTCGCGCGAGCGCGTTTCCGGATAAATGCTCAGATACACGTGGGCAATGGCGAGGTCGGGGCTGATGCGCACTTCGCTCACCGAGATAAGCACTCCTCCTAACGGCCGTGCGTAGCGCAGGAAGATGTCGCCCAGGTCTTTCTGGATGAGGCGTTCAATTTTTTGTTGTCTTGTTGTCTGCATAGTTGTTCAGGTTTGATTACTGACAAGAAGGGAAAGGAGACCGCTCTCTTTTCCCTCTGTTTGGCTGATGTACGCCGTATCACCGGTCTGCAATAAATGTCAATTGTCCTTCCCTTCAGACAGTTCTCCGAAGGCGGGAGGATTTGTCAATTGTCAGATATCAATTGTCAATTAACGTTTGTGCCGGCCTTCGTCTGCAACGGTGAGTTTTTTGCGGCCTTTAGCGCGGCGTGCTGCAAGTACGCGGCGGCCGTTGGCTGTAGCCATTCTCTCAAGGAAGCCGTGCTTGTTGCGGCGTTTGCGCTGTGAGGGTTGGAATGTGCGTTTCATCGTATTCTCTGTTTTATGCCCGCTCTGTTCCGAATCCGGCCTTCATGCGTGCCGGTCTTAACGGGCTGTTAGTTAATATTTCTGTCGTTGCGTCTTGCGTCTTCCGGCTGCGTGAGTAGCCGTTTACAGCAGCTGAAAGGCGAAAAAGCATGCAAAGGTACGCTGTTTTTTTCACTCCCGCAAATTTTTCTGCAAAAAAATCTCTATAGTCCTGATAATCAAGTCGGAGTTTTTTAGCGGGGAATTTTCGGCGTGTGCTAATTCCGGGAGTTTTGGCGTATGATTTCTGCGATGACGAAATTACGGAGGACGGTGTAGGGCTTTTTGGCGGTCTGTTTCTGCTCTTCAAAGCGTTTGAGCCATTGGTCTTTGCGCTGTGTGTCTGCCAGTTCGTTTTCCGCCAGCCTGACTGCGTTGGCGAAATTGGAAGAGAGGTCACGCTGGTGTGAAGTTATTTTCTTCGGGTTTTTGTGTTGTGGGTAGTGTGAAACGACCGTTTTGCCGAAACGCGTGCAGAAATAGGTGTCGTTTGCACTGCCGAGCCTGCCGTTGATGGCGGCGAAGGGTACTTCGAGGTCTGCTTTTGCCATAGTGATGTCGTTTTTTTGTCAGGGTTATATTATGGTTCTATCGGCATTTGATGCCGTCCTTTTGCCGTCTTTTTGCCGTCCTTTTGCCGTCCTTTTGCCGTAATCGACAGTGAAAAGACGGTGCAAAGGTATGATATTATTTCGGAATGTGCAAAAAAAAAGTCCGTTTTTTTTGCCGGAAGCGGGGAGGAGGGGAGAAAAAGATTGCTTTTATGTTGCTTTTTTGGGCTTTCGGTATTGCTTTTTGGGGGCTTTCGGTCTTGCTTCTTGGGGCTTTCGGTATTGCTTTTTGGGGAGAAAAGTGTATTTTTGGAAGAAAAGTGTATTTTAATTTGCATATATGAAAAAAAGTCCTTATCTTTGCACACTTAAAGCGCGTGACGTGGCACACTTAAAGCACGTGACGTGGCACACTTAAAGCACGTGACGTGTGTGAGGGCGGTGCGCAGGCATGCTGCACGCGAGATTGGCAGACGCGGGTCTGCACGCGAGATTGGCAGACGCGGGTCTGCACGCGAGATTGGCAGGCGCGTGTCTGCACATAGAAAAGAAACATAAACTAAAAAACAAAAGAAATATGAAATTCGAAGTATCAAGTTCAAGTTTGTTCAGTCAGCTTCAGGCTGTCAGCCGCGTTATTGTACCCAAGAACAGTCTAAAGATTCTTGAGGATGTTTTGTTCGAGCTTAACGGCAGTCTCCTCACCATGACCGCCTCCGACGGGGAGACGACCATCCGCACCTCGATGGATGTCCAGGCAGCGGAGGGCGGGGGCAAGGTGGCTTTCGGCGCAAAACTCCTGCTCGACACCCTGCGCGAGTTCCCCGAGCAGCCGCTCACATTCGTAATAGACGAGCAGAACTTCGGGCTGAGCATCACGTCGTCAAACGGTAACTACAGTTTTGTGGGCGAGAACGGCGACGAGTATCCCGAGATGCCCGTAGAAGAGAACGGGGGACACTCGTTTGCCATGCCCGCCGAGAGCCTGCTTGACGCAATCAACAAGACGATATTCTGCACGGCGGACGACGAGTTGCGTCCGGTGATGAACGGTATATTCTTCGACCTGCGTCCCGAATATCTGGCCATGGTGGCTACGGATGCTCACCGTTTAGTGAAACTGCTCCGGCCCGCCATCAAGTCGGAAGAGGCTATACAGTTCATTCTCCCGAAGAAGCCTGCCGCACTGCTGAAGAACGTGCTTGCGAAAGAGACGGATGAGGTGACAGTGTCCTGCGGAGCGAAGAACGTGCGCTTCGCCTTCGGGCGCACCCTGATGGTCTGCAGGCAGATAGAGGGGAAGTTCCCCAACTACGATGCCGTCATTCCGCAAAACAACCAGAACGTGGTGATGGTGGACAGGCAGACCATGTACAACGCCTGCAAGCGCGTTTCCGTCTTCGCCAACTCAAGCACCGGCCAGCTGAAACTCGCCCTGAGCGAAAACAGCATACGTATTTCGGCGCAGGATATAGACTTTTCGACCAGCGCCGAGGAGACCATCAGCTGCTCTTACGAGGGAATGCCGATGGCCATCGGTTTCAAGGCTCCTTTCCTCATAGAGATTCTGGGCCTGCTGACCTCTCCGGAGGTGCGTCTGGAACTGGCCGACCCCGCCCGCGCAGGTCTGATACTGCCCTCGGAGGACGCGGAAGACGAGAAACTGCTCATGCTGCTCATGCCGATGCTGCTTAACGACTAAGCCATGAGACTGCGTTTGACCCGCCCGCTTGTGTTCTTCGACCTTGAGACAACAGGACTGAACATAGGCAGGGACAGAATAGTGGAACTGAGCTATTACAAAGTTTACCCCGACGGCACGAGCGAAGGGAAGACCTATCGCGTCAAGCCGACCGTCGTGTCGCTTGACGGGAAAGAGGTGCAGATGCACATTCCCGATGAGGCGGCGGCCGTGCACGGCATCCACGACGAGGACGTGGCGCAGTGCCCGACCTTCAAGGAGATAGCGGCGCAGCTGTGGGAAGTGATGGAAGACTCCGACCTTGCCGGCTACAACAGCACGCACTTCGATGTGCCTCTCCTTGCAGAGGAGTTCATGCGCGCGGGAGTGAACGCCGACCTGAAAAGGAAAAACCTGCTGGACGCATACACCATCTTCCAGCAGCACGAGCCGCGTAACCTGACCGCCGCCTACAAGTTCTACTGCGGCAAGAACCTTGAGGACGCGCACTCGGCCGACGCGGACACGATGGCCGCATACGAGGTGTTCGCCGCCCAGACAGAGCGATATGACGACATGCCTGAAACAGTGGAAGAACTGGCACAGAAACTGCAGGGGGACCACCGTTATGCCGACTTTGCAGGGAGGGTGGAACTGGACAGGGACGGCAAGGAGGTGTTCACCTTCGGCAAGTACCGCGGACAGCGGGTCGAGGATGTGTTCAGGCGTGACACAGGGTACTACAGATGGCTCATAGACAGTGACTTCCCGCAATATACGAAAAACGTTTTCACACGCATATTTATCGGACTGAGAAAATGACATACCGACCACTGACACAGGAAGAAAAACAGATACTTGAAAAGAACGGCTGCTCGTCGGAGGACTGGTCGCGCGTTCAGGTGAAAGACGGTTTCAACCCCGAGTACGTGCATGACGCGCGGTTCTCCGGAGACATCAGGCTCGGAGTGTTCAGGCGCGAAATAGCCCTGCCTGGCGGCGTGAATGTGCACTCGGGCATCTGGCACGCCATGATTCACAACTGCACCATAGGCGACGACTGCCACTTCTACAACATCCACAACTACATAGCCAACTACCGCATCGGGGACAACACCTGCATAGAAAACGTGAATGCCGTGCTGGTGGACGGGCGCACCACCTTCGGCAACGGCATACGCGTGCCTGTGATGAACGAGGGCGGCGGACGCGAAATACCTATTTTCGACCGCCTCTCAGCCTCACTTGCATATATCCTGACCCTCTACAGGCACCGCCCGAAACTCATACAGCGCCTGGACGAGCTGATTGACGAATATGCCGAGGCGCAGGCAGACACGATGGGGACGATAGGCAGCCATGTGAAAATACTGAACACGGGGTCTATCAAGAACGTGCGCATTGGCGACTATGCGCAGATAACCGGCACGTCAAGACTCAAGAACGGCTCTGTAAACTCCAACGTGCATGCGCCCGTCAAACTCGGGTCGGGGGTCAAGTGCGCCGACTTCATCATCTCCTCCGGCGTGGAAATAGGGGACTCGACCATAGTAGAGAAATGTTTTGTGGGGCAGGGCTGCATATTCGACAAGCACTATTCTGCCGGCGACTCGCTCTTCTTCTCGAACTGCCAGGGGATGCACGGAGAGGCGGCCGCGATTTTTGCCGGGCCATACACCGTGACACACCACAAGTCCACACTCCTCATAGCGGGCATGTTCTCTTTCCTCAACGCCGGTTCGGGCAGCAACCAGAGCAACCACATGTACAAGCTGGGCCCCATACATCAGGGCATTGCCGAGCGCGGAGCGAAGACGACATCAGACTCTTATCTGCTGTGGCCGAGCAAGATAGGGGCTTTCAGCCTCGTCATGGGGAGGCATACCAACCACGCTGACACAAGCGACCTGCCATTCTCCTACCTCATCGAGAACAATTCCGAGTCCTTCCTCGTGCCGGGAGCCAACCTGCGCACTGTGGGCACCATAAGAGACGCGCAGAAATGGCCGAAGCGCGACCTGAGAACCGACCCCGACCTGCTCGACCTGATAAACTACAACCTGCTCTCGCCTTACACAGTCAGGAAAATGTGGCGCGGGCGGGAGATACTACGCGAGATACAAAGCATAAGCGGTACTAACACAGAAGTTTACGGCTACCACAACTGCAAGATAAGAAACTCTTCGCTGGTTCATGGCATAGACCTTTATAATATAGGAATAGCGAAGTTCCTCGGCAACTCTCTCATCACACGTATCGACCGCGGCGACATCAACTCGCTTGGCGACTTGAGGCGCAGACTCCGCCCTGACACGCAGACAGGAGTCGGCGAATGGGTGGACATGGCCGGACTAATAGCCCCCAAAGAGGCTGTGCAACAGCTGTTGGACGATATAGAAAGCGGGAAAGAGGACCTCGACGGGATAAGGAGGCGGCTTGAAGAACTGCACCGCAACTACTATTCTTACGAGTGGACATGGGCCGCCGGCAAACTGACGCAGATATGGGGCTGCGAGGTGGACGAAGTCAGCATAGAGCAGGTGAAAAAGACCATCAAAGAGTGGAAAGAGGCAGTGGTGAAACTCGACAAAATGGTGTATGAAGATGCACGCAAAGAGTTTGACCTGAACAGCCAGACCGGCTTCGGGGCTGACGGCGATGCGAGCCAGCAACAGGCTGATTTCGAGTCGGTAAGAGGCAACTTCGAGAACAACTCGTTTGTCAAGGCGGTCACCGAGCATATAGAGCGCAAGTCCGCTCTGGGCAAGCGTATTCTTGAGAAACTGGACACACTGACAGACGAAGCATGACAACCGGCAAACTGACCATATTGGGCTGCGGCTCCGCTATGCCGACGTTCCAGAACTCGCCTTCGGGACAAATACTGGAACTATGCGACAAGGCTTTTATGATTGACTGCGGTGAAGGCGTGCAACTGACTCTGCGGAGGATGGGGCTGAAGACTGCGCGCCTGTACAATATCTTTGTCAGCCATCTGCACGGAGACCACTGCTTCGGGCTGATAGGGCTGATATCCACTCTCGGCATGATGTCGCGCCGGCAACCTCTGCACATCTATGCCCATGCAGACCTTGAGAAACTGCTGCGCCCCTTGCTCGACTACCACTGCCAGGACCTCAGTTTCGAGGTTGTCTTCCATGCCATCAACCCGCGCAAGGCGGAGGTGGTTTATGAGGACAGGACGGTGAGCGTGAGCACTATACCGCTGAAACACAAAGTGCCATGCTGCGGCTTCCTCTTCACAGAGAAGCACCGGCGCGCAGACGGGAACGGCGGTTTTTACGTCGAGAGCAGAAGGCGGTATGCTTATTGCTCCGACACTATGTACACAGAGAAAATACTGCCACTCATAGAGGGGACGGACACTCTTTTCCACGAAGCGACATACACGGAGCAATATGCCGACAAATGCAAACTGACGATGCATTCGACAGCACGGCAGGCTGCAGAAATAGCGAAGAAAGCCGCTGTGGGACAGCTGATTATAGGTCACTACTCCGCACGGGTGGATGACCACGGGCTGTTTCTGCAGGAGGCGAAAGAGGTGTTCCCAGACACGCTGATGGCGGAGGAAAGGCAGCAATATCAAATCTGACAAAAAGTACTGATGAAAGCGACGGTGAGATATACATGCTCGGCTTGCGGTGCGCAGGCTCCGCAGATGATAGGGCGGTGCCCCGTGTGCGGAGCATGGGGGACCTACGAAGAGGAGGTGACAGAAAGCGGCAGCGGCAAAAAACTGCGCCAGCCCGGGCAGGCACGGGTGCCGCAACGCATTCAGGAGATTAAGGCGCAGGACGAGCCTCGCATTGACATGAGGTGCGGAGAACTCAACCGCGTGCTCGGAGGAGGGCTGGTGCCGGGCAGTCTGGTGCTCCTCGGCGGCGAACCCGGGATAGGCAAATCGACACTCGCGCTGCAGGTGTTGATGCAGATGGGGGAAAAGAAAACCCTCTATGCAAGCGGCGAAGAGTCGGCCCGGCAGCTCAAACTGCGGGCTGACAGACTGGCGGGAAACCCTGAGAACCTGTATATTATAAGCGAAACATCGCTCGAGAACATCCTGAAGCAGACGCAGGAACTTGAGCCGGAGATAGTGGTCATTGACTCGATACAGACCATCGGGACGGACGAGGTGGAGTCGGGCATCGGCAGCCTGACCCAGGTGCGTGAGTGCGCGGCAAGGATTCTGCAGTTTGCCAAAGAGCGGAATATACCTTTCATCATCGTCGGGCACATCACCAAAGAAGGGTCGCTCGCCGGCCCCAAAGTGCTGGAGCATATTGTGGACACAGTACTTCAGTTCGAGGGCGACCAGCATTACATGTACCGCATCCTGCGTGCGCAGAAGAACCGCTTCGGCTCGACCAGCGAGATAGGTATTTTTGAGATGCTGCAAGACGGCTTGCGCGAGGTGACCAACCCCTCGGAGCTGCTGTTGTCGGCCAACCGCGACGGCCTGAGCGGGATAGCCATAGCGGCTGCGGTGGAGGGAATACGCCCGCTGCTCATCGAAGTGCAGGCGCTGGTCAGCACAGCCGCTTACGGCACTCCGCAACGCTCATCAACGGGCTTTGACGGACGGAGGCTGAACATGCTGCATGCCGTTCTGGAAAAGCGGGTGGGCTTCAAGTTGCAGCAAAAAGACGTTTTCCTCAATATAGCAGGCGGTTTGAGGGTTAATGACCCGTCGATTGACCTTGCGGTGCTTGCAGCCGTGCTGTCATCGAACATGGATATTGCTCTGCCTGCAGATATGTGTCTCGCCGGCGAAGTGGGTCTTTCAGGCGAAATCCGCCCCGTAAACAGACTTGACCAAAGAATCCGCGAGGCCCATAAACTGGGGTTCTCGCGGATTATTGTCCCTGCAGACCAGCCGTATTCGGCGGACGGGTTGAAAATCAAAGTCCTGCCTGTCAGGAAAGTGGCAGAGGCATTTCGCCTGCTGTTCAATCAGGACCGGCAGTGACCGGCATTGGCTCCTATCGGGGGTAGTGTCCTTTTTTCTTGGGCGGTGTCCTTTTACAGACCTTAGCCGAGATAGGTTTTCAGGATTTTGCACCGTGAACTGCCTTGCAGTTTGCGGATAGCCTTCTCCTTAATTTGGCGCACGCGCTCGCGCGTGAGGTGCAGGTCGTCGCCTATTTCCTCAAGTGTTTTTTCCGGCATGCCAATGCCGAAGAACTTGCGGATGATTTCCGCTTCTCGCGGAGTGAGCGTAGCCAGTGCGCGCTCGACCTCTTTCGAGAGCGACTCGTTGATCAGTCCACGGTCGGCGTTAGGCGAGTCTTCGTTCACCATCACATCTATGAGGCAGTTGTCTTCGCCCTCTACAAAAGGTGCGTCCACGCTTACGTGGCGGCCCGACATTTTCAGAGTGTCGGCAATTTTGTCCACGGGGATGTCGAGTTCTTCGGCAAGTTCCTCCGCCGACGGGCGGCGTTCATGGATTTGCTCGAAACGCTGCAAAGCCTTGTTGATTTTGTTGATAGAGCCAACCTGGTTGAGCGGGAGGCGGACGATGCGCGCCTGCTCTGCGAGAGCCTGCAGGATGGATTGGCGAATCCACCATACGGCGTAAGAAATGAACTTGAAGCCTCGTGTTTCATCGAATTTCTCTGCTGCTTTGATTAGTCCGAGGTTGCCCTCGTTAATCAAGTCCGGCAGGCTGAGGCCCTGATTTTGGTACTGTTTAGCCACCGAGACGACGAACCGGAGGTTGGCGCGTGTGAGTTTCTCCAGTGCGGCTCTGTCGCCGTTGCGGATACGTCCTGCGAGTTCCACTTCCTCTTCTACGGAGATAAGGTCCTCACGGCCAATCTCTTGCAGGTATTTGTCAAGAGAAGCCGATTCGCGGTTGGTGATTGATTTGGTGATTTTTAATTGTCGCATGATGCTAATTTTCCAAATTAAGCCTGCAAAAGTACAGCTTTTTTCTGAATTACCAAAATTTTTTGAATATTTTTTTGCACAATTCAGAAAAAAGCAGTACCTTTGCACCGATTTTGCGCTGAAGTCCAGGTTCGGTAGCTCAGTTGGATAGAGCAACAGCCTTCTAAGCTGTGGGTCGCGGGTTCGAATCCCGCCCGAATCACTCCCCAGAATCACTCCCCTGTTTGCTGTGGCAGACGGGGGAGGGCTTTTTGCGGGCGGTGGCAGCAGGCGATGATAAACTTGACTATTTTTCCTATGGATTTGACCTAATGCCGCAATAAGTGGCAAATTGACCTATATGGCACATAATTTGTAATATTTACGGGCTGCGCACAACCTTTTTCTGCGCGTGTTAGTGAGAACAGATGCAGGATTGGAGGGTGTTTGCAGGTAACAGGACAAAGTGTAAGTGATGTGATATGAAAAGTGAACGTTTGGAACATAAAGCAAGAGTAATCTTGACAATTATTTGTTCTATTTTTCTTTTTGCGGGCAATGTGTCGGCAAAGAAGATGGCTTTGACTCTTGACGACTGCCGTGAGATGGCGGCAGCTAAAAACAAACAGAGCAGGATAAACAAGGAGAATGCTGCTGCCGCGACTGACCTGAGGCGGGCTGCCGTGGCATCGTTTTTCCCGAAAGTGAGTGCAAACGGGGGCTATACATGGGTGGAGAAGAACCTTTATCTTATTCCGGACAACTATAATTTCGCCATCGGGACGATGAACGCCGACGGGACATTCGCCTTCAACGACGACGCTATAAAGACGCGGCTGTTCGACTACGGCGACCTGAAAGCGCGCTTCCCCGAACTGGACAAACGCCTGTCGGACTGGGTGGCGGAGGAATATACGAAGGCGCGTGAGGCATCGGAACTGGACATACACAACGTGTTTGTCGCCCAGGTGGGCGTGACACAGCCTATCTTCCTCGGGGGCAAGCTGGTGGAGCTCTACAAGATAGCGAAAGCGACGGAGCAGATGGAGATGCTGAAGGCGGGAAAGGCTGACGAAGATCTGATGCTGAAAGTGGACGAAGCCTACTGGCGTGTCATTTCGGTGGAGCAGAAGTTCCTGCTTGCGGACAAATACTGCACCATGCTACGCAAGGCGGAGCAGGATATAAGTGCGGCGATGGAGGAGGGAACCATGACCAAAGCCGACCTGCTGAAGATAAGAGTGGCGCTGAACGAGGCGGAGATGAACAGGCAGAAGGCGGAGGACGGTCTGGCGCTGTCGAAGATGGCTCTGTGCCAGCTTGTGGGACTGGAGCTTGATACGGAGGTGCAGCTCGACGACAGCAACCTCGACAGCCCGTCGCTTGCAAAGGCGGAGGACATAGATATGGACCGCGTGCTGCAGCAGCGCAGAGAGCTGCAGATGCTGGAACAGGCGGAGAAAATAGCCAAAGCGGGGGTGATGATGACGGCATCGACATTGATGCCGAACATAGTGGCGAGTGCCAACTACATAACAACCAACCCAAATCTGCAGAACGGATTCCAGAACAAGTTCGGCGGGACCTTCACAGCGGGCGTGGCAGTGAACATCCCCATTGCGCACGCAGACGACATCTACAGGCTCAAAGCCGCCAAGCACAAGGCTAAAACAGTGGAACTGCAGCTGGAAGAGGCGAAAGAGAAGATAGAACTGCAGGTGACGCAGACCTCGCAGCAGCTGACGACCGCCAACCACAAACTGCAGGCAGCGACCGCCAACATAGAGAATGCAGAGGAGAACCTCCGGCTTGCACAGGCCGCTTTTGAGGAAGGCATGCTGACATCGACCGAACTGCTTGGCGCACAGACCGCTTGGCTGAAGGCCTACAGCGAGAAGATAGATGCCGCGATAGACCTGCGGATGGCGGAGGTTTACCTGAAGAACCATACGGGCAAATGAGCCTTATAAAAGGGAGATGAAAGGTGAATCACCTACTAATCACCTACTAATCACCTACTAATCACCTACTAATAACCTACTAAAACCTAATAAAAGACAGCATGAATACAAACAATGAAAAGCACAATCTGATTGTGGGCCTTGCCGCTTTGGTGTCAATAATAGTGGTGGTCGGTGCGATAGGGATATTTGCTCTCCGTCCGGAGCCTTCGGTTATACAGGGCGAGGCGGAGGCCACCGAATACCGCGTGAGCGGCAAAGTGCCGGGCCGCATAGAGATGTTCTTCGCGGAAGAAGGTGATATGGTGAAGAAGGGCGACACGCTGGTTTTCATCGATTCGCCGGAAGTGCGTGCGAAGCTTGCACAGGCCACCGCGGCCCGCGCCGCCGCCCAGGCCCAGGACAACAAGGCCCTGAAAGGCGCGCGCAAAGAGCAGATAAGCGGTGCATACGAGATTTGGCAGAAAGCCAAAGTGGGGGAGGACATAATGAGAAAGTCGTACAACAGGGTGAAGAACCTGTATGAAAAGGGCGTGGTGACAGCCCAGAAGATGGACGAGGTGGAGGCGCAGTACAAGGCGGCGCAAGCCACAGCCCGCGCCGCGAAGACGCAATATGACATGGCGCGTAACGGTGCGCAGCAGGAGGACAAGGATGCCGCCGCCGCTCTTGTTGCCCGTGCGGACGGCGCGATAAGCGAGGTGGAGGCGTATATGGGTGAACTGTATCTGGTGTCGCCGACAGACGGCGAAGTGACGGCGCGGTTCCCGAAGACGGGCGAACTGGTGGGGTCGGGCTCGCCGATAATGTCAATAACCGACCTGAGCGACCTATGGCTGACCTTCGCCGTGCGTGAGGACGAGCTTCAGGGCATGGGAATAGGCAGAGTGATAGAGTTTTACGTGCCGGCATTGGGCAAAGAAAGAAGCTGGCAGGCAAAGATAACATACATGCAGGCGCGCGCTTCGTACGCGACATGGCGCGCCACCAAGACGACAGGGCAGTTTGATGTGAAGACATTCGAGGTGAAGGCCCGTCCGATGACCGAAGTGCCCGGTTTGCTGCCGGGGATGACGGTGATAATGAAATGAGAGGAGAGAGGTTGATAGCAGTGGCAAAGCGCGAGCTGTGGCAGATGATGTCGCGGCCGCTGTATGTGTTCGGGTCGGTGATAGTGATGAGCTTCTGCTGCCTGTTCTACCTGACACTGCTGGACGAAGGGCTGCCCGAAAAACTGCCTGTTGGTGTTGTTGATTGCGACCATACGCCGGTGTCGCGCATGCTGCGGCGCGAGCTGGACGCAGGGCAGGGAGTGAAAGTGGTGGCGGAATACAGCGATTACACGGATGCGCGCAAGGCCCTGCAGAGAGGCGACATATACGCTTTCCTGTATATCCCGGAGCGTTTTTACGCGGATATACTGTCGTTCCGCCGCCCGACAATGACGCTGTATGCCAACTCCGCATACACGCTTGGCGGCACACTGGCTTACAAGCAGCTGATGACCCTCGCCAACCTTGCCTCCGGCGCGGTGCAGAGGGAGGTGCTGCGCGGAAGAGGGATGAGAGACGAGCAGATAATGCCTGTTATACAGCCGGTTGTGGTTGATACACACATTCTGGGCAACCCGTGGGTGAACTATTCGGTTTACCTGAGCACCACGATCTTGCCCGGCACGCTGGGGCTGATGGTGCTTCTGCTGTCGGCTTTCAGCATGACTCACGAGATAAAAATGCGCACATCGCGGCAGTGGATGGAGACCGCCGGCGGCAATCTGCTGACGGCATTGGCGGGCAAGCTGCTGCCTTACTCGGTGCTGTTTTCGGTGTTAGGGTGGGCAATGAACGTGCTGCTGTTCAGGGTGTTGCATTTCCCGATGCCGGGGTCGTTCTGGTTTATGGGTGTGGCTGTGGCGGCATACGTTCTGGCGATGCAGGCTGTGGCAGTGCTGATTGTGGGGGCGTTGCCCATGCCGGGGTTGGCCATCAGCATCTGCTCGCTTTACGGCACACTGTGTTTCACGCTGGCGGGGTTCTCTTATCCTGTGGAGGCGATGCTGCCGGTGTTCAGGGCGTTCACGTGGATAGTGCCGCTCAGACACTACTACATGATAACTGTCGATCAGATGCTTATGGGTCTGCCTGTCGCGGAGTCGTTTGTCAGTCTGGCTATACTGCTGTCGGCGATGCTGGTGCCGCTGCCCCTGTACGGGCGGCTGAAGAGGTCGTTTATGAATCCGGGAGCAGTTGGAGAATGAGGATATGGCTGAAGAAAAGAGACATAACATAGGAGACCTGCTCTGGTCGCATGCGGAAGACCTGTGGTTCGTGTTTGTGCAGGAACTGCGCCGCATCTTTCATGACAAGGGGGTTGTGACCATATTTGTCGTGGCCGTGCTGGCATATCCTATTCTTTATCCTTTTATCTATTACCATGAAGCGGTGACAGATTTGCCGATAGCGGTGATAGATGCATGCCACTCGCAGCACTCGCGGGAGTATATCAGAAAACTTGATGCGACCCGCGAGGTGAAGACGGCCTACGAGTGCGTGAACATGATGAGGCGGAGCAGCTCTACCACAGGCGGAAAGTGCACGGCATAGTCTATATCCCCGCCGACTTCGAGAGCAGTCTCTCGTCGGTTGCAGGGCAGGCGGTGGTGTCGGTTTATTGCGACATGTCGTCTTTCCTCTATTACAAGAACGTGCTGCAGGCAGCCAACTTCGTCATGTTGGACGAACACCACACCATTCAGGTGCGGCGCTACGAGATGCTCGGCAAGGACCACGAGACGGCGGAGATGCTGGCGCAGCCGGTTAGATATGAGACAGTTATGCTTTACAACCCCGGCGGCGGCTATCCGTCGTATTTGCTGCCGGCTATACTTATCCTGATACTCTACCAGACCCTGTTTTTCGGCATCTGCATGCTTGCCGGGATAGCCCGCGAGCAGAACGGGGAACTTTATTACATAGCGGGGCGGCGTTTCGAGCGCAGCACTTTCAGGCTTGTGCTTGGCCGCGCGCTGGCATACGTGACCCTTTATGCCGGCCTGTCGGCGTATGTGCTCGGCGTGGTGCCGCGCCTGTTCGGATTACCGCATATAGGCAATTTCGGCGACGTGCTGCGGCTGATGGTGCCCTTCCTGCTCTCCACTTCGTTTTTCGCCATGACGGTGAGCGTGTTTATCAGGGAGCGGGAGACGGCGATGGTGACGCTGCTCTTTTCGTCGATTGTGCTGCTGTTTCTGTCTGGGGCGTCATGGCCTTCGAGCAACCTGCCTGACTTCTGGCGCTACACAGCCATGATTTTTCCGAGTACATGGGGGATAAACGGGTATATACACATCAACTCTTGCGGCGCGACGCTGGCGGAAACATCGCGCGAATACATCGCGCTCTGGATACAGACAGGCGTGTATTTCCTCACCGCCTCGCTTGGCTACGGGCTGTTCGGCTGGTACTACGAGAAGAGCCTTGCCAAGCGCAGAGATGTGATTCTCAACTACTTGCGGCACCGCTCCGCAGGCATAAAGCGTAAAATGGAACAAAAAGAAAAATGAAGAATATGAAAGCATCACAAGACAAAAAACTGCAGACTTACGACATTGCTCTGCTGAAAAAACAGTTGAACAGGCTTGACGCCGACAGCGCGCGTCTGGCTTTTACGGAGGATTTCGCTCTTTGTGACGACATCAGGCAGATGCCTAACCCGCTGACACCGACACGCCTGAGAATTGCCATTTTCGGTGTCTGCCTGGAAAGCGGAGGCGAAGTGGAGGTTGACTCGCAGATAATTAAGTTCGAGAAGAACCGCTATATCGCCATGCTCCCCAACCAGGTCGTAAAGATGGAGAAGGGGCATTTCGAGAACAGCAAAGTCTTGTTTGTCTGCCTGAGCAACAAGATGTTTGAGGAGACAATGCAGAGTGTGCCGGAGTTGCTGCCCCTGTTCTTCTACATACGCGAGCACCCATGCTCCGAGCTGCCGGAGGGAGATGTGGAGTGGATAAAGAACTTCCACAGACAGATACTTGAGGAGATGAATATGACCGACAACCTGTTCCGCCTGCAGACTTCACGCGCTCTGCTCACCGCCATGTTCTACAAGATGTGCGACATCTACGGGAGACGGATATTAAGACCCGAGCAGCTGAACAGGAAGGACGACCTCTTCCGCAAATTCCTGCAGTTGCTGAACGACAACTTCCTGGAGCACAAGAACGTAGGCTGGTATGCCGACCAGCTGTATATAACCCCGAAGTACATGAGTATGGTCATAAAAGAGGTGTCAGGGCAGACTGCCAACGACTGGATACAGAGCTACATCGTGCATGAGGCAAAGCGCATGCTGAGGAACAGCAGCATGAATATACAGCAGATTTCCATAGCACTGCAATTCCCCTCGCAGTCGTTCTTCGGCAAGTTTTTCAAGAACGTGACAGGCATGTCGCCCAGCAAGTTCAGGTCGGGCAAATAGCACGGCCGTCTGCTTGTCGTGCCCATCCGGTGCCGGCATTGGCCTGTGTGTAATGGCAGGCTGATGTCCGGCATCTTTTTTTCTTGCAGTGCGGCGGCTGATGTTTCTACCGTGTCACTACCGTATCACTACCGTGTCATTCTTCGGCGACAGGGAGCCAGAGGAAGAGGCGGTCGCCGCGATGGACGGGGCGGGGTGTCTTCACGGCGAAGAGTTGTCCTTTGCTTATTGTGGCCGCAAGGTCGCCGTTGTTGTCGCGCATGTCGTGCGCCGTGAGTTCGAGCACGCCTGTTGTCTCGCCCGTAACAAGCAGAGTGTCACCATCTTTTATGCTTTCCACAGCCTCAATGTGGAACTCTGCAACACTGATGTTTTTGAAGAAATTGGTGCATCTTCCGGCATAAACTTTCTTCCTCGTGGCGCGTGAGCCATAGGCGGATGTCCATTCGCCGAGCCGCTGCCCCTGGTAATATCCGTCCCAGAAGCCACGGTTGAAGACACGTGCAAGGCGTGTGTTCCAGTCCTCTATCTTGGCAAGGAGAGCCGCTGAAGGCTCCGTGTCGCCGTCCTGCGAGGGAAATTCGCCGCGCTGCCATGCTTCTACAGCCTCGCGGTAGCATGTAACAACGGTGTGAACATATTCGGGTCCGCGCGCCCGTCCCTCAATCTTCAGCACGCGCACGCCTGCATCGAGCATCTTGTTGAGGAAGTGTATGGTTTTCAGGTCTTTGGGCGACATGATGTACTGGTTGTCCACTTCCAGTTCGAGGTCCGACTCGCGGTCGCGCACAATATACCCTCGTCTGCATACCTGCATGCATGCTCCGCGGTTGGCGCTTGCTCCGAGGTTGTTGAGGCTGAGGTAGCATTTTCCGCTTACCGCCATGCAGAGTGCTCCGTGGCAGAACATCTCTATGCGGACAGGTTTGCCGCCCCGCCCGCGTATATCCTGACTGACGATGTCGTTGTGCACAGATGCCACCTGCTGCATGTTCAGTTCGCGTGCAAGCACCACAACATCAGCGAATTGCGCATAGAAGCGGAGTGCCTCGGTGTTGGATATGTTGAGTTGCGTGCTCAGGTGGACCTCCACACCCGCCTGATTGGCGTACTGCATGACGGCGATGTCGCTTGCGATGACGGCATCCACGCCTGCCAGCTTCGCGTTGTCCACTATGGTGCGCATTAGCGGCAGGTCCTCGGGGTACATCACCGTGTTGAGTGTGAGGTAGGTTTTCACTCCCGCTTCGTGGCACCTGCGTGCTATGAGGTGCATATCGGCGGTGGTGAAGTTGGCGGCAGAGCGTGCCCTCATGTTGAGGTGCTCGATGCCGAAATAGACGCTTCCCGCGCCTGCGGCGATGGCTGCTTCGAGCGACTCCATGCAGCCCACCGGAGCCATTATCTCGACCTGTTCTTTCATCTGTTGAAAGCCTCCGGCGCGTGTCGGAGCAGGTATTCGGCTATTTGCACGGCGTTGAGTGCCGCTCCTTTGCGAATCTGGTCGCTGACGCACCAGAAGTCAAGTTCGTTGTTGTCTGCCAGGTCTTTGCGTATGCGCCCCACATATACATCGTCTTTGCCGCTGAGCATCAACGGCATAGGGTAGATGTTGTTGTCCGGCTCGTCCATCAGTGTGCAGCCTTCGGCTCTGGCGATAGCGTCTCTGACAGCGTCTGTGCCAAGCGGTTGCCCGGTCTGCACCCAGACTGCTTCAGAGTGACAGCGCAGGGCGGGGACACGCACGCATGTAGCACTGACTGTGAGGTCTGCCGAGTGGAATATCTTGCGCGTCTCGTTGTGCATTTTCATCTCCTCGCGTGTGTAGCCTGAGGGGGTGAAAGTGTCGATGTGCGGAATGACATTGAACGCCAGCTGGTGTGCAAAGCGGCTGACAGTCACCTCTTTGCCTTCCACAATCTGACGGTGCTGCTCTTCCAGTTCGCGCATAGCCTGTGCGCCGGCACCGCTTGCCGCCTGATAGGTGGCGACACGCACGCGGCGCACCGGACTGAGCCGGTGGATGGCATAGAGCGGCAGAGCCATAATGATGGTTGAGCAGTTGGGGTTGGCTATGATGCGGTCTGCCGGTTGCTGCAGCACTCCGAGTGCGTCGTCTCCGTTGATTTCAGGGACGACAAGCGGTATGCCGTCCTCCATGCGGAAAGCGCTGGAGTTGTCAATCATCACCGCTCCGTGGCGCGTTATGCTCTGTGCAAACTCGCGGCTTACCGATGCTCCGGCAGAGGTGAAGACTATGTCAGTGTCTCTAAAAACGGAGTCGGCGGTGAGTTGTTCCACCCGCACCGTTTTGCCGCCGAAAGCATACCCGGAGCCGGCACTCCTGGCAGAGCCGAACAGCCTCAGGCTGCTGACGGGGAAGCGGCGTTCCTCCAGGACCTTCAGCAGTTCCTGTCCTACAGCCCCCGATGCACCGACGATGGCGATATTCATGCTTCGTGCTTTTTGAATAACAGACTTACGTTGTGTCCTCCGAAGCCGAAAGTGTTGCTCAGGGCATAGCGGAGGTTGCGTTTCTGCGCGCGGTTGAAGGTGAAGTTGAGGCGGTAGTCGATATTTTCGTCGCAGTCGTCCTCCTCGTGGTTGATGGTGGGAGGGACGATGCCGTCGTGCAGCGACATTACGGTTGCCATTGCCTCTATCGCCCCCGAAGCCCCGACCAGGTGTCCGGTCATGGATTTGGTGGAGGATATGTTGAGGCGGTAAGCGTCTTCGCCCCAGACGCGCAGAATAGCCTTCATCTCGGCAATGTCGCCGAGCGGGGTGGAGGTGCCGTGTGCATTGATATAATCCACGTCGGCAGGCAGCACACCGCCGTCTTCCATAGCCAGTTTCATTACTTTGGCGGCACCGTTGCCTTCGGGGTCGGGTGCAGTGAGGTGGAAGGCATCGGAGTTAAGTCCTGCGCCTGACATCTCGGCATATATATGCGCACCTCTTGCCACGGCATGGCCGTATTCTTCCAGGATGAGGCATGCGCCCCCTTCGCTCAGCACGAAGCCGTCGCGCGACTTTGAGAACGGGCGGCTTGCCGTTGCGGGGCTGTCGTTGCGTGTGGAGATGGCGTGCATTGAGTTGAAGCCTCCTATGCCCGACCAGGTTATGTCAGCGTCGCTGCCTCCTGTGACCATTATGTCGGCTTTGCCCAGACGTATGGTGTTGTATGCGTCGGCAATGGCGCAAGCCGAAGAAGCGCATGCCGAGGCAGTGGCGAAGCTGGGTCCGCGCAGTCCGAACCTGAGCGAAATCTGTCCTGCGCCCATGTTGAGTATGGCTTTGGGGATATAAAAGGGGTTGAACCGCGGCGTGCCGTCGCCTTGGGCAAAGGCTGTCAGTTCTTCTTCGAGGGTCAGTATGCCTCCCATGCCGCTGCCCCAGATGACTCCGATGCGGTCTTTGTCCTCAGCCTCAAGGTCGAGGTGTGAGTCCTCTAAAGCCTGCTTGGCAGTATAAACGGCAAACTGCGAATAGCGGTCGAGCTTACGTGCCTCTTTGCGGTCCAGCATGGAACTTATATCCCAGTTCTTCACCTCTCCGGCGAAATGAGTCTTGCACGCAGAATGGTCAAATTGTGTGATTGTATCAATGCCGCTTTTGCCCGCTGTCATTGCGGACCAAGTGGCAGACACGTCATTGCCAAGAGGTGTAACTGCGCCCAAACCTGTAACAACAACTCTCTTCAGTTCCATTTTTTTCGTTTATTGAAGACATACGAGCCTACAATACCGCAGACTCGTATGACATTTTTGTTAGAGAATAAAGAGATTAGGCTACAGCCTTCTCTACATAGGCTACTGCGTCACCGACGGTAGATATCTTCTGTGTGTCCTCATCGGGAATAGAGATGCCGAACACCTTTTCTATTTCCATGATAAGTTCCACGGTATCCAACGAATCCGCACCCAGATCGGCGGTAAAACTGGCCTGATTGGTAACTTGATTTTCATCAACACCAAGTTTCTCTACGATGATAGCCTTAACTTTTGATTCAATTTCTGACATAATAATTATCTTTAAGTGAATATTTTCAGTTCTCATTTGTGCCTATGACACAAAATCGGGTGCAAAGATAGCACATATTTTGCAATTATACAAATTTTTCTGATATAAATGCACGATTATTGGCAAAAAACTTTCGTATGCCTATGCTTTTATGCTGATTTAGAACAACTTATTTATTTGCTCTTTTGTCAGCAGAGCGGTGACGGTTTTTCCGTCGGGCGCAAGGCGGAAGTCTTTTTTCTCCAACAGCCTGTGTACGAGGCTGTTCATCTCTTCTTCTGAGAGTTTTTTGCCGTAGGGGACAGCTGCACTGTAAGCCATTGACATGGCTATTCGTTCCTGCCACTGCCTGCGTGCGGGCAGTCCGGTCTCCCTGACACTGCAGAGTATGTCGTTGAGGGCGGCCAGTCCGTTGCCGGAGTTGAGAATGGCGGGCACGGCGCTCAGGCTGTAGCTGCATGGAGATAGGCGCTCGATGTCGAAGCCGAGCGAGTGAAGTTCGTCCTCCATGCTTTCAACGAGCGGGACATCCTCCTGGCGGAGGTCCCATATCTCGGGGAAGAGCAGTTGCTGGCTTTCGCCGCCGTGGTCGTTCAGGCGGCGCATGCACGCATCGTAGAGCAGCAGTGCGTGTGCGCGGTGCTGGTTGATAATCAGCAGTCCGTCGCCCGAGGGGACGAGTATGTACTTGTCCATTATCTGGACGGGAGCCGCCTCTTCGGGGATGTCGGCGAACAGCGACGACGGCGTGCTGTCCCCCTCGTTTGTTGTCAGTGTTGCCTGCCTGTTCTTGTCTTCAAGCGGCTCATAGAGCGTCTGCCAGCGGCTGTCGGTGGCGGGACGGCTCTGCCGGAAGGGGTTGTAGGTGCGGTCGCGTTCCAGAAAATGCCCGCTTGCTGTAGTGGGGGTGCCGCTGTCTTTTGAGGGGAACACCGGCATCTCGATGCGCCCTGACACGTCGAAATCGAGCGACGGCGTAATATTGAATTTGCCCAATGCTTCGCGCACAGTGGCAAGCACTATGGGGAAAATGAGCTGCTCGTCGGCGAACTTTATTTCCGTCTTTGTCGGGTGGATATTGACATCTATTGCATCGGGATTGATGTCGAAATAGATGAAATACGAGGGGCTTGCGCCGTTGGTGAGCATGCCCTCGTAGGCGGTCATCACTGCTTTGTGGAAGTAGGCGTGCCGCATGTACCGTCCGTTGACGAAAAAGTACTGCTGCGGGTTTCTGCCTGCTTCTTCGGGTTTGCCCACGAAGCCCCGTATGCTTATTATGTCGGTGTCGGAGCGCACTTCCACCAGTCCGCTGGAGTAGGTGTGGTGTGCCGACTTGCCGAAGATGGCTTCTATGCGCTGTTTTTCGGTGGCGGCAGGCAGGTCGTAGAGCAGTGTGTCCTGGCTGGTGAAGGTGAAATGCACTTTGGGGCGGACGAGCACTATGCGGTGGAACTCGGTCTGCAGGTTGCGCAGCTCTGTCTGGTCGGTTTTGAGGAACTTGCGGCGTGCGGGAACGTTGAAGAAGAGGTTGCGCACACGTATGTTGGTCCCTACGGGGCATTGCACTGCCTCCTGCCTTATTACTTCCGATCCGCTTATTTCGAGCAGTGTGCCGAGTTCGTCCTGCTCTGTGCGTGTCTGCATTTCCACCTGCGACACGGCGCATATACTGGGCAGCGCTTCTCCGCGGAATCCCATTGTCTGCAGGCTGAAGAGGTCGGCAGCTTCGCGTATCTTCGAGGTGGCGTGCCGTTCAAAGGCCATGCGGGCGTCGGTCTCGCTCATGCCGCGCCCGTTGTCAATGACCTGCAGCAGTGTCCTGCCGGCATCGCGCACGACTATATGTATGGTGTCGGCTCCTGCGTCGAGCGAGTTCTCGACCAGTTCTTTCAGGCAGCTTGCAGGGCGCTGTATCACTTCGCCTGCGGCTATCTGGTTGGCTACGCTGTCTGGCAGCAATCGAACAACATCCATCTTTGTTTCAGCGGAGCAGGTAATAGACCAGTGCGATACCGAGCGCGAGCACTACGAAGAAGGCGAGCCTTGACTTGGCGCGTGCCTGCTGCTGCAGTTTGTGCTTTTCGTGCTCTTCACGGAACGAACCGCGATGAAGGCGCGCAAGTTTATCCTTGCGCGCCTCTTTTTCTGCATCGTAGTAAATGGGGCGGTAGTCCCATTCACGCGGTTTGTTCACCTTTGGAAACAGAACCGACATTTACTTGATGATGGCCAGGAACTGGCTGTCTTCCATGTACTTTGCGAACTCGATATCTTTCTGTGCACGTGCTTTCATCGAAGCGTCCTGTGCAACAGCGCTCTTCATGTTGCTGTAAACGGCATCGCGGTCGTTGGTGCGTGCACCTACGATGGCACCGAGATAAGCTGTGGTGGCGTTGGGGTTCTCAACGGCAGCAAGAGTCTTGCGTGCGCCTGCATAATCCTCATTGAGAATCTGCTGTACGGCGGTGTTGTTGGTGTGGCTCTGTCCGTATGAACCTTTGGCTTTGTTGTAGTCGCCTTTCATGGTGTAGAAGGTACCCATGGCGGTCTCGAGGTCGCCGCTTGTGCCGGCAGCTTTGCCCAGATACTCTTCTGCTTTTGCCATGTCGCCGTCAGCCATAGCTGCAACGCCTGCGTTGTAGTTCACGTCGGCATTGTTGGGAGCGATGGTGAGAGCCTTTGCGTAGCAGCGGCGTGCTTCGGCGATGTTAGCCTCGTCGATATAGCACATGCCGAGGTTGTTCCAGCCGCGGTAGTCTTCGCTGTAGATGGAGGTCACTTTCTCATAGATGGCTTTCTTCTCGGCCTTGTCCTGGGTCAGGGTGGCGGCATACAGGAGTTCCTCTACATTGAGAGCGGCGGGGTCGTTCTTTGCAAGAGCGGCAATCTCCTCGTCCGATTTGCCGATGATGTCGGTGGTGAGGATGAGGCGGCTGCGGCGCAGTGCGGGCAGGATTTCGTCAGCAATGGTTTTGTAAACCGACGAGAGGTTCTTTATCTGTGCCTCGCGCTCTTCGGGGTCGCTGTACATAGAGAGGACGCGCAGAACCATTTCTTTGTCCTGGATGTTGCTCTCTTCCATAGCTTTCTTGAAGCCTTCCCAGTCTTCGGCAGTGGTCTTTGCATCGATGTCGGCTTTCACTTTGCTCTGGCGCAGAACGCGTTTGAGGAAGTTCTGTGCATTGGCCTGACGGTTGTCGGCAAGACGGGTGTTGAGGTCCATACCGCCATCGGGGCTGGCATAACCCGAAACCTCGAGGTTGTTGATGGCTTTCTTCTCGTTCTGGTCGGCCTCTTTGATGGCTGCTTTCAGGTCTTTCATCTCCTGTGTGTTCAGCTGCGAGTCGCGCAGGTTAGCCTGCTGGATGAGGAACAGAATGTCGGCTTCCTGCATCTCTTGGATGATGCGCTGGAACTTGTCGGCAGTAACCTGACCTTTGGCCTCTTTGGGGTTCACCAGCATGGAGGTCTGGTTAACGCCGTCTGCCACTTTCACGTCAGGAATTTCGACTGCTTTTTTGCCTTTGCGGGCCTCGAAGCGGAGGTAGAGTTCGGACTGGGCCATTTCGGGCACGAAGTCGAAGCTTGCGCTCTGGCTGTAGGTGCCGCCTTTCTTGTAATTAACGGTCTTGCCGTTCTCTTTCACCTTCTCGCCTATGTAGGTGACAGGCTCGCCGAGGGCTTCCTTGCCGTCGTATTTCAGAACGGGGGTAACGATAACAACGGCGTTCTTTGCAAACTTCTTTGCGGGGAAAGTGCCGGTGATTTCCGCATTAACCTTGCCGCCTACGACGGTCAGGGGATTGGGATTGCAGCTCAGCTGTTCGGGCTGAACGGGAGCGCCGCAGGACGAGAACAGTGCCGCTACGGCTGCAATGGCTGAAAAAATGAATAGTTTTTTCATAGATTGGTTAATTTTTGTTTTATTTTTTTGTTGTTTGTTTTCTTTCGTCTTTCGACTATTGTCTTCCGATTTTCGGCTAAAGACAAATTCGGCTGCAAAATTACTACTTTTTTTTTACATGCACAAGCAATTAAATCTTTTTTTTCAAAAAAAATGTTTTTTGCTGTGTGTGTTTGTCAGCCGCACTCCCCTCCGGGCACTGGAACTCATGTAGCAGCACAGGGACGGAGGCGCCCTGCCTGCGGTTGTTGTGTCCGCTGTGGCTTTCGACTTTCGGCTAATTTTATTACCGCTATTTACCCGCTACCTTCCCGCTGTTTTGTAATGAGGGGTGAGGAATGAGGGGGGCCTGATGTCTGTTTTCTAACTCCTAATTTCTCATTCGTGATTTTGTATTATCGGATGAGGAGTTTGCGTGTCTCTTCGGTGCCGTCGGAGAGGTTGAAGATCACTATGTAGGTGCCAGGAGCGTAAGGATAGAGCAGCGAGATGACGTTGTTGCCCGTTCCGGCGTTGCATTGTCCGAGTGCGCATACCCTGCCCAGCACGTCATACACCGTCCATGTGCACTGCAGTTCGCTCCATACTGTCCATTCGGGTCTGCCGTCGCTGCCGGTGCGCTGTGTCAGCAGGATGCGGCTGCTGGTTTTGCCGTCGTTGTCGGGTGCGATGTCGGCGTTCTTCGGCTCGGGGTAGATGGGGCATGTGCGGAAAGTCTTCCCGTCGTCTTCGCGCGTGAGTTCCGCCCAGTAGGCTTCGCCGAAGCGGAGTGCGGGGAGGGTGTATATGTATGAGTGGTGTTCGCCCAATCCGTCCTCGCGCAATGTTTCCCATCGCTTTGCCTCTCCTGTGGTGTCGCCGGCCTGCAGCACTTGGCCTTCGCGGTACCACTGTATGTCGGAGAAGCGGTAGCCGCCGTTGTATCGCTCGTTATATACGGCGAGTGCATCGTTCCACTTCTGGACCACCACCCATGCGGGATAGATGACTGTGAAGCGGACGCGGTGCTCCGTCCATTCGCCGCAGGTGTCCTCCACCAGTAGCGTGAGGCTGTAGTCGTCGGGGCGGACGTAGCGGCTGCGCTGCTCGTGCTGCGGAACGGGTAGCATGAGTGTCTCGCGGTTCTTGCCCGCCGGCGAGAGGTCGAGCGGTGTGCGGGGCATGTCGCTGAAGCCCTGACTGCGTGCGCTGTCGGAGAAGAGCACTTCGCAGGCGAGGGTGCGTCCGCGCCTGACGGTGATGGTGAGCGGCAGACGGTCGTCGTCGGCGCAGACGGTGTCGGCGGTGCACTCTGCTACAGCCTGTGCGCAGAGGTTCTCGCAGGGGTCTGTCAGGAGATGCAGTGTGCGTATGCTGTCGCAGCCGGCAGTGTTGGTGTATCTGAAGCGGTAGTCCCCTGCGCTGGTGAAGGTGCGCCCGCGGTAGGTGTAGGGCATGTCGTATTCGCACACGGTGGCTGTGGTGTCGGAGAAGGTGGCGCATGGCGGCAGGCACTCCTCGACAGATAGTGTCAGCGTCACTATGGAGTCGCAGCCTGCGGCGGAGACGAGTGTGTCGCGCAGCCTGCCTGCATCGCGCAACTGCCTGCCGTGCCAGGTGTACGGGAGCAGGTAGCGGCAGAGCAGAGCCGCCGTGTCAGAGAAGACGGCAGTGGTGCATGGTGTGGGCGGCGGAGGCGGAGTAGTGCAGTCTTTCAGGGCGAGCGTGAGCGTGAGCAGGCTGTCGCAGCCTGCGGCATTGGTGAGCGTGGCTGTGGCTTGTCCCGCTTTCTGCAGTGTCTGTCCGCGCCATTTGTATGGCATGTCGTCGGGGCAGACGTAGGCAGTTGTGTCGCCGTAGGTGGTGGTGCAGGGTTGGGGTGGAGTAGTGCAGTCTTTCAGGGCGAGCGTGAGCGTGAGCAGGCTGTCGCAGCCTGCGGCATTGGTGAGCGTGGCAGTGGCCTGTCCCGCTTTCTGCAGTGTCTGTCCGCGCCATTTGTACGGCAGGTCGTCGGGGCAGACGTAGGCAGCGGTGTCGCCGTAGGTGGTGGTGCAGGGCGGTGGCGGCGGGCAGTTCTTCATGTTCACGGTTAGTGTGATGATGCTGTCGCAGCCCATGGCATTGACTAAGGTGTCGCGCAGCCATCCTGCGCGGTTGATGCTCTGTCCGCGCCATGTGTAGGGCATGTCCTCGCGGCAGACGGTGACGGCTGTGTAGGAGTAGGATGCGGGGCATGGCGGTTCGCAGTGGACAGTGGCGAGCGAGAGCCGCTGGATGAGCGTTTCGCAGCCCTGCGTGTTGCGCACGGTGTCGCGCCAGACGGAGTCGCCCGTGAACAGCACTCCGCGCCAGACAAGCGGCATCAGTGTGTCGCACACCGTGGTGTCTGCCTCTATGAACTTAGTCTTGGGGCATGGCGGAGGCGGCGGGGGTGTGCACTTTTCCACGTCAAGGCGGAACTCCGAACTGAAAGTGCGGCAGTTGGGGCGGTCTATGTTGCCGTTGCCGGCAATGCACACTTTGTACCAGCCTGCGTCCTCGTCCTTGACTTCGGCTATTGCGGGCGACTTGGTGTTCCAGCGCTCGGTCCATGTCTGCTGGTCAGCCGAGTAGAGCCACCTATACTCAAGCGGCTCCGCAAGCGTGCCGTCGTTGCGGAAACTGACGGCGAACTGGTATGCCGAGTCGAGGCACACCACCGGCGGCGAGGTTATTTCGGCAGGCGGCATGCAGAGGTGTATCTCTATGTCGTCCATAGCGAAGTCGTTGCCGATGTTGTTGGTCTTGGGGTTGTTGTATATTTTCAGCGTTATGGCCTCTATGCCTTTTGGCACAACGAAGTTTATGCCCACCAGCTGCCATGCTGCCGACTGTGCCCAGGCCTGCGGCACGCCGTACAGGCTCCAGTCGTGGCCGATGGTGTCGGTGTTCTGCGAAGCCAGTATCTCGCCCGTGTTGGGGTCGCTCAGTTCGAAGCGGAGAGCGGGGTGGGTGTAGCCGCGGTGGTTGTTTATGAAATAGACATATTGTCCGGCGTTCATCACATTGACAACGTATGCGGAGAAGGTGAGGGCTGAGTTGGGGCAGAGGTCGCTGATGGTGGTGGTGTAGAACGGTATTTTTGAGGCATCGCCGTCCACCTCCATGAAGTAGCCTCTGGTGTAGTCGCCAGGGTAAGTGTGGTCGTCCTGTATGTGCCACTGCGAGTAGTTGCCGCCGCCGTTCTTATACCCTTCTTTTGTTACAAGATAGTGCCCGCTTCCCATGTGAGGGTATCTGTTCTCAAGCAGTTGGCCGTAGGTCATTCCTGGCACGGGAGTCTGCCTCACAAGCGGGTCGTCGGGGTTGTTCCCGCCAAAGTCGTCGCGGAAGAGCAGGGTGCCTGTCATGCACAGCCCTTCCGCTGCGCCAGGCACTTCAGAGCAGGTGTTTACCGACAGACTGAACAGGTCGCTCTGCATGCGGCAGTTGGGGCGGTCTATGCTGCCGCTGCCTGCAGCAAGGACGCGGTACCAGCCTGCAATGTCGCTGGTGGCGGAGCTGAAAGGCAGCGTCTGCGTGTTGCCGCATGTCTCCCATGTCTCTCCGTCGGTCGAGTGCTCCCACCTGTATTCTACGGGTTCCGGCAGTGTGCCGTCGTTGGTGAAGTCCGCTGTCAGGCTGAACGCCTGTCCGCGGCACACTTCCTCCGGTCCGTCAATGGTCAGCGGCGGCAGGCAGAGGCGTATCTCTATGTCGTCAATGGCAAAGTCGTTGCCTGCGCCGCCCTGGCTCACGTCGTTGTAGATACTCATCTTCACCGCCCCTACATCGTCGGGGACGGCGAAAGTGAGCCCCACCAGATGCCATGTGGAGGAATGTATCCAGTCGGCATTTGACTGCAATATAGGGTCGTAGGGTATGTCGCCCGTGCTGTATTCCGCCAGGACGCTGTTGTCGTCCGGATTGCGCAGCACGAACTTCAGCCTCGGGAAGGCATAGAGCCAGGGGCGGCTGATGTAGTATGAAGCAAGTTCTACATTGGCTATATAGGCACTGAACGAAAGGCGTGTCCCCGGGCAGAGGTCGCTGATGGTGGTCTCGTAGAAGACGTTGCCGTCCGCCCTGCCGTCCACCTCAAGGAAATAGCCGCGCGTGTAGTCGTCGGGGTAGGTGTGGTCGTCCTGAATATACCATTGCGAAGCGCGGGCGGAGGATGTGTTTGACGCTGCCGTGTCGCCGTTGCAGTAGCCCGACTTGGTGACTATGTATCTGCCGCTGCCCATCTGCCCGAAGCGGTCGGTGAGCAGTTGGCGGTAGCTTTTGTTCATCGTCGTTACGGGCTCCTGTCTTACCCGCGGGTCCTCGGGCTCGTTGCCGCCGAAGTCTTCGCGGAAGAGCAGCATGCCGCCTGTGCAGGGGTTTTCATCTACGGCAGCCCTTCTGCTGACGGCCTTGCCGCGGGGCATAAGAATGTCGCCGGCGGATGCCGTTGCCAGCAAAAGCAAAAAGCAGTATATAAAGCAGCATCTCTTCATTCTTGTGCCGTAAAAGGGGTGCGTGTCTGCAATATCAGTTGTGGTGTGTGTTTGTAATATTCGCAGTGGTACGTCGTATTAACTTGACAAAAAGCGCTGCAAAGTTACAGCCTTTTTTCTGAATATGCAAGGCTTTGGGCGAAAATCATGCGGGGGAGGGATTTTTTTATTCTAAATTTGTAGTGGAGGTGTTGTCTGCCGGTGTGCCATTGTGCAAATGTCCGGTGGCGGTGTTGTGTGTCGGTGTTGCGTGGCGGAGGTGTAAAAATACAGACAACGGCCCTGCCGTCTGCAGAGCCGTTGTCTTTTCTGTTGCCATGCCGCGTTTGTTGCGGCGGGGCAGGGTACCTGCGGTAGTTCAGCACTTTTCTGTCGGAGCCTGCGATGCTTCGGCATAGTGGCGCTGTGCAGCCTCTTTCTGTCTGGCGGCGGAGAAGTTGCTCACGCGCTTCATGTACCCTATGACGCGTGTCAGGTAGTCCAGGTTCTCCGAGCCGCAGTTGGGGCACTTGTGCAGGTAGCGCTTGTCTATATGGCCGCAGTCGTTGCAGACGGTGTTGGGGATGTTGAAGGTGAAGTAGTTGCAGCCTTCCTGTGCGGCTACGCGCAGCAGCTGACGGTACTGCTCTTTGCTGAGGTGCTCCTCGAGGTTGCAGTGCAGTGCGGAGCCTCCGGTGAGGTGCTCAATGTACTTGCGTCCGTGGAGGCGGAAGCGGTCGAGGATGGTCGTGTTGGGGTCTTCAACAACATAGAAGTAACTGTTGTAGCAGTCGCGCGGCACAATATATCCGTCCTCTTTGTCCCACTTGGCGTGTTTTACGCCGACGTTCTCGGCGGGAATCATCTCGCAGTTGAACATAACCTCTTTAGTGCGGTACTCTTTGTTGAGTTTCTCTATGGTGCCGAGTATGTCCTGCACGAACTGCTCGTATCTCGGGTTGTCGCTTATCTCGATGCCGAGGAACTCCGCCGCTTCCACCATTCCGTTCACTCCGATGGTGAGGTACTGGCGTGCAATGTTGATGAAGCCCGCGTCAAAGAGCGGCAGCATGCCGTTGGCCTGCAGTTCTTTGAGGTTCTCGTTGTAGGCGAGCTGCACTTTGTGCATGAGGTCCACCACGTCGTGCACATAGTCCTGATAAGGTATGTTGTTGCGCACGGCGTACTGCACGGCGCGGTTGATGTTGATGGTGAGGACCGATTTGGAGCCAGTGCTCACACCTCCGGCCCCGAGTGTGTAGCTGAAGCCGTTGTCGGTGATTTCGTTGCGCAGGCGGCAGCACGAAGAGAGCGAGTCGGCGTTGTCGCTTATGTAGGTGAAGAAGCTGTGTCCTTCGGCATACATCTGTGCGGTGAAGTCGCCGTATTCCTTGTCCTTCACGTCCCCGTTCTCGGCAAGGAGCGCCATGGTCTCTACGGGGAAAGTGAGTACGGTGCGCAGACGCTCGGCATTGAACCAGTGCATGAAGCGTTTCTGGAGCCAGTTGAGTCCGTCCCAGTCGGGTTTTTCGCCGTCGGGGAAGCGGAAGTTGCCGAAGAGCGACTCAAAGTAGTAGCGGTCGTAGTAGCTGATGTTCCAGAACACGGACTGGAAGTTGCGTGCGCCGGTTGGCTGGTTGATGCTGTAAACAACCTGCTGGAAGCAGTCGGTTATTACGCGGTCAATGGTGCGGCGCTTGAGGCTGAGGTCCACCACTTCGTCGGCGCGTTTCCAGTAGTCCTTGCCGTATTCGAGCCCGATGAAATAGTTCATGTACATGAGGAACTCCGGAGTTGCGCATGCGCCAGACAGCATCGACGATACGATGAACACCATGTTGATGAACCCGCCGCAGAACGACTTGAGGTTGGTGGGCTGGGTGGCGTTTCCGCCCAGGGGTTTGGTGCCATGCAGCAGCCAGGGGTACATGGTGATGGAGGCGCAGTAGTTGGCCAGGTTGGTCTCGTCGTTCTTGTAGATGAAGTGGCGGTTGAGCAGCGAGATGTAGCGGTCAGCCAGTTCGCGCCCGTACATCGTCTTGATGCGCTCGGTCAGCATGCGGCGGTTCAGCCTGATGAAGCCCTGCTTGGGCAGTTCGCCTATCAGCGTGGCTATGTTTTTGTTTTCTACGTTGGCGTTAGCGTCAAACTTGCTGCCTTCCGCGGCGTTGGAGGCCTTGCAGTATTTGATGAGGAACTCCAGTTTTTGCTGTGTCTCGCGGTCTTCGGCATGCTGGTTGCGGTACAGCATGTATTTCTTGGCAACCTGGTAGTAGCCTTCCGACATGAGGGCCACCTCAACCTGGTTCTGTATGTCCTCCACGCTTATCCCGTCTGCAATGCGCAGGTGCGAGAGGATGGATGTGAGCACTTCTTCCGTTGCAAACGAATTGACTGCGAGGAACGACTTCGAGATGGCGTTTTTGATTTTGTCGATGGCGAACAATTCCTTTTTCCCATCGCGTTTTACAATGTAAGTTTCCATATCTGTCTGTATGTTTTTTTCTGTTTCTTCCTGCTTCGCGGCGGATGGGCGGCGGTGTTTTCAGTGAGAAAAAGCACTGCCCATTTTCGTCGTGAAAAGAGGCTTGAAATGTGTGTACGGCACTGATTTACAGCCTGTAATGCTGTGTGTGCCGAAATTAGTACGGTGAGTACATCCTCAATTAAGAGGTAAAATGCAACGCTCCCATTCGCGGTTGCCGAATCCGTTTGCAAAGATATAACAAATTTATTGTCCGTCCAAATTTTCGGGCAGTTTTTTTGCAGTTTTTTGTGGACTTTTTTTATACATTTTTTATACCCTCCTTTGGCATAGTCTTTTGCGGGTTTTATCAACATTCGCTATTTTTGTTGCCTGTTTTCATTGTCGTTTTGCCGTATTCCGGAAGCCGCTGTGAGGGTACTGTGACGGTACTGTGACGGTAGGAAACAGCCTGCGTGCATGAGGTTGGGGCGAGGCTGAATGTGAAAGTGCAGTTTTGCTCTGCTTCAGTGAAAAATCCCCCACTTTTCTCCACAATGTTGAAATGTTCTTTATTTGGTTGGTTTATAGTGTGTTGGCGTATTGGGTTGTTGTTGATAAATCTGTTGATAAAGGTGTTGGTAAATTTTTTGTGGGGAAAAGTGGGTTAGTTTCATTTTTTTTTTGTACTTTTGCAGCGTCAATTGAAAAACACTCAGGATTTCTGATAATAATATGAATACTTTTATAGGAAATACAGAGGCGCGTGCAGACGAGAAAGGGCGTATATTCGTCCCCGCTGCCTATCGCAAAATTCTTGCGGAGGCAGGTTCAAAACACATTATCATGCGCCGTGACACGGACAACGAGTGTCTCGTATTCTACCCCGAGCAGGTGTGGAACGAAAAAGTGCAGTCGCTGCGCAGCGCACTTGACGAGTGGGACCCTGAAGACCAACTCATACTTATGGAGTTCATGGCTGACGCTGAGATACTTGACACCGACAGCCAGGGACGCATATTGCTGCAGAAAAAGTACTTTGAGACCATAGGTGCTGCACAGGACGTGCTCTTTGTCGGCATGCTTGACAGGTTCGCAATGTGGAACCCGCAGACCTTCGCCGAGAGGAGAGCAGGGAGCAAGGAACTGGCAGACAAGATACGCGAGCGCATGCACAGAGCCGCAAAAAAAGACTGACAAATGGACGCTGTTTACCACATACCCGCATTGCTTGACCCGACCATAGACGGCCTCAACATCCGTCCGGACGGGACGTATGTCGATGTCACCTTCGGCGGCGGCGGTCACAGCCGCGCCCTGCTGGCAAGGCTCGGTGCGAACGGGCGGCTCTACAGCTTCGACCGCGACATGGACGCTTATGCCAACGCGCCCTCCGACAGCCGCTGGCACTTCGTGCACTCCGACTTCCGCTATCTGCGCAACTTCATGGACTATTACGGCGTGCGGGCTGTGGACGGCATTCTGGCTGACCTCGGTGTCAGTTTCCACCATTTCGACTCTGCCGGACGGGGCTTTTCTTTCCGCTTCGACGGCCCGCTGGACATGCGCATGAACGCCACCGGCGGACGCACAGCGGCGGACATAGTGAACACCGCCACAGAGGAGGACCTCGCGCGCGTTCTATATATATATGGCGAACTCAAAAACTCGCGTCAGCTGGCGCGCCGCATCGTGGCCGCACGTGCAAAGGAGCCTGTCACCCGCACCTCGCAGCTGGCTGACATAGTGGGCACCGACAAGAAAGTGCTGACGCTTGTCTTCCAGGCGCTGCGCATTGAGGTGAACGACGAACTCGGAGCTCTGCGCGAGATGCTGCTGTCGGCTGCGGAGCTGCTGAAAAGCGGCGGCAGGATTGCCGTGCTGACCTACCACTCGCTGGAGGACCGCATCGTGAAGAACTTCCTCCGCTCGGGCAACATCGACGGCAAAACCGAGAAAGACTTCTACGGCAATATCCTCACGCCTTTTACCCTGATAGAGAAGGGTTTGTGCGCCTCCGAAGAGGAGGTGGCCGCCAACCCGCGTGCACGGAGCGCCAAACTGCGAATAGCCGAAAAGAAATGAAACACATAACTCTGAAAGACATACTGAACGGCGATATCGTCACTGCCGACTGGTTCCGCAGGCAGTACATGGTGCTGCTCCTCATCGGGGGACTGCTCTTCGTGTATATCTATCAGGGCTATGTCGCTCAGAGGCAGAACTACAGGATAAGCAAACTGAAAAAAGAGATACAGGACGCGGACTACGAACTCATGACCATGCAGGCCACTCTTACCGACCTCACGCGGCAGTCGGCTGTAGCGGGCGAGCTCAAAGAGCGGGGCAGCGAACTGCAGGAAAACAGCAAACCCGTAATCAGACTCAGATAAGCCATGTCGGACACTATCAGAAATACCATTGTGCGCTTTGCCCTCATTTTCCTCTTCGTTTTGTCGGGCTTTGTGGCTGTCCTTGTCAAGATTGTGCACATACAGACTGTCGAAAAGGATACATGGGAGACCATTGCCCGTGAGCATGCCGGCAAGGACTTCGTCATAGCCCCCAACCGCGGCAATATCCTCGATGCCAAAGGCCGCCTGCTGGCGGGCAGTCTGCCGCAGTACTACGTCTATATGGACACGCGCGTCGAGGCTCTCCACCAGAAGCACGACAGCCTCTACCGCCTTTACGCCGACTCCATAGCCGAAGGCCTGAGCCTTATCGTCGGCGACATGAGCGCAAAGGAATACAGGCAGCGCATGGACCGCGCCTTCAGGGGCAAGACCGTGCAGGAGCGCGATTTCCGTATATGTCCCCGCCGTGTCAATTACATGCAGCGGAAGGCCATCGGGCAGTTGCCGCTCGTCAAGCGCGGCTACTACAAGAGCGGCTTCCACTACGAGCAGCAGCACCGCCGGAGCAAGCCTTACGGCAGCCTGGGCAGCCGCACCATCGGAGGCATCTACGGCGAAGGCGGCAATGGCAAGTCGGGCCTCGAGAAGTACTACGACGAATACCTGCGCGGCAAAGAGGGGCTCTCCATACGCCAGAAAGTGGCGGGCGAGTGGGAAAAGATTCCCGAGATTGAGGCGGAAGACGGCTGCGACATCATCACCACTCTCGATGCCGACCTGCTCGACATCTGCGAGACTGCGCTCAGGCAGAGGCTTGCGCGCACTTCCGCCGACTGGGGCTGCTGTATCCTCATGGAGGTGAAGACGGGGGCGGTGAAGGCGGTGTGCAACCTCGACAGGACGGCGGACGGAGACTACGAAGAGAACATCAACCATGCCGCTATACGTGTCGAGCCGGGCTCCACCTTCAAGACTGTCAGCCTCACTGCCGTGCTCGACGACGGCAAAGCCTCGCTCGACGACACCCTCCGCGTTTACCGGAACGGCTGGACCTACCACGATGCGCGCCACACCGACTCGCACCCCAAGGACACTGTCTATACAGTGCGGAGCGCGCTCGCCGTGTCAAGCAACATCGCTTTCGCCAAACTCGTCACCGAAAGCTACGAGAAGAAGGCGGAGAAGTTCGTGAACAAGCTTGGCAGAATGGGCCTGCGCGACGGCTTCAGGGTCGAAATCCCGGGTGCATCCGCTCCGCGCATCGACGTGCCTAACGACGCGGTCACCCTCTCCAAGATGGCTTACGGCTACTCCGTCGAACTCAGCCCGCTGCAGATTGCGGCTTTCTACAACGGCATAGCCAACGGAGGGCACATGGTGCGCCCGATGCTGGTGCGGACCGTCATGAAAGACGGGGCTCCCGTCAAGGAATACGGCACCGAAACTATCTCCACCCTCTGCCGGCAGTCCACTTTGCGCGACGTACAGGCTGCCCTCCACGACGTGGTCTGGGACAATGACCTCGGCACCGCCTCCGTCCTCAAATGGCAGGGGCGGACCATCTACCGGAAAGCCCAGAGCGACCTTGTACACATAGCGGGCAAAACAGGCACGGCGCAGCTCTTCCACCACGGGCGTTACCACAGCGACGAGCACCGCATGACCTTCGTCGGCTACTTCCCCGAAGAAGCCCCCGAATACACTTGCCTCTGCATGATTGAACACCCGCGCAACAAAGGGGCCTACGATGCCGGATTCGACTGCGGCACGGTCGTCAGGCGGATCGCGGAACAGACAATGGCTTACGCCGGCGAATACCGCTGGAGCAAAGGCCGGTGGATATGGACAAAAACATGCAACGACTAAATACATACGACTATGACACTCAAAGAACTGACAGCTGATTTGCGTCCCCTCCAACTTGTCGGGGACATGGACATCGAGATAAAAGACATACAGTTCGACTCGCGCAAAGTGACTGCGGGCAGCCTCTTTGTCGCTACGCGCGGCACTGCCGTGGACGGACACGACTTCATTCCTGCCGCCCTCCAAAGCGGCGCGGCGGCTGTCGTCTGCGAGCAACTCCCTGAAGACACCGGCAAGGCGGCGTTTGTCCTTGTCCGCAACTCGCAGCAGGCTCTCGGTCTGCTGGCTTCCCGCTGGTTCGGGCTCCCCTCCGGGCAACTGACGCTGGTCGGCGTTACGGGCACCAACGGCAAAACCACCATCGCCACGCTGCTCTATAAGCTTGTCCGCGCACTCGGACACAAGGCCGGCCTCCTCTCCACCGTCTGCAACTACATCGAGGACACCCCTGTCCCCGCTACGCACACCACTCCCGACGCGCTCGAACTCAACGGCCTGCTGCGCCGCATGGTTGACGCGGGCTGCGAGTACTGCTTCATGGAGGTCTCCTCGCACGCGGTTGCACAGGAGCGCATTGCCGGACTGGACTTCAACGGGGCTCTCTTCACCAATCTCACACGCGACCATATCGACTTCCACAAGACTTTCGACAACTACCGCGACACCAAGAAACGCTTCTTCGACGAACTGAAAGCCGAGGCACTTGTCGCGGGCGGAGCATCCGTGCACACTTTCGCCGTCACCAACAAGGACGACAAGAACGGCATCGTCATGGTCCAGAACACTAAGGCTGACATTCACACCTACTCGACACGCTCGCTCGCTGATTATCAGGGCATGATACTCGAAGAGGGCTTCGACGGCATGCTCCTCGCCATCAACCGCCGCGAGGTCTTTGTCCCTCTCGTGGGCCGCTTCAACGCCAGCAACCTGCTATGCATATACGGGGCTGCCGTCTGCCTGGGTTTCAGCTCTGACGACGTGCTGCGTGTCCTCTCTACCCTGCAGCCCGTCAACGGACGCTTCGAGGCGGTGCGCTCGCCTAAGGGCTGGACTGCCATCGTGGACTACGCTCACACCCCGGATGCTGTGGAGAACGTCATCAACACCATCAACGAGATAAGGCGGGGCAAACTCATTACTGTGGTCGGCTGCGGGGGCAACCGCGACAAGGGCAAGCGTCCTATGATGGCGCAGATTGCCAAGCGGGGCTCCGACCAGCTCATCCTCACTTCCGACAACCCGCGTGACGAAGAGCCCGCGGACATTCTCCGCGACATGGCGGCAGGCCTGACTGACGACGAACTGCGCAGCACGCTCATCATCGAGGACCGTGCCTCTGCTATCAAGACAGCATGCCTTATCGCGCAGAATGACGATGTCATTCTCATCGCCGGCAAAGGACATGAGGACTATCAGATTATCAAAGGCGTAAAGCACCACTTCGACGACCACGAAGAGGTCCGCAAGTATGTGTAACCATATAATCGGCAATCATGGTATCGGCTGACACACAAATAGCATTCCTGCTCTATGACACACCTGACAATGCTGCGCAGGTGCAAGTCGTAACACGTGAGTTCTATGCGATGGTGCAGAACCGTTTCCACTTTGCCATTACCGGACAGACGGCGGCGGAGATTAACGCTTGATGGAACAAGAAAGAGAAGGCAGTAAGCAGGAAGGCGAAGAACTAAAATTGGAAAAAAATAAAAAATAATATACTATGATTTATTATCTTTTTGACTGGTTACAGGACACATACGGACATTTTGCCGGCGCAAGGCTGTTCGACTATATCTCCTTCCGCGCTATAGTGGCGGCGGTTATAGCCTTGCTTATGAGCGCATGGTTCGGCAAACGCTTCATCGCACTGCTGCGGCGCAAACACATCAGCGAGACGCAGCGCGACGAAAAGACCGACCCCTTCAACGTGCAGAAGAAGGGGGTCCCCACTATGGGAGGCATCGTCATTATTGTCTCTGTCCTCACCGCCGTCCTGCTTATGGGCCGCCTCGCCAATGTCTATATGCTGCTCATGGTCGTTACCACCATCTTGCTCGGGCTGCTCGGCTTCATGGACGACTACATCAAAACTTTCCGCAAAAACAAGGACGGACTGAACGGCTGGGTGAAGATAGCGGGCCAGGTGGCTCTCGGACTTATTGTGGGGCTCACTCTCCGCTATAGCCCGCAGGCTGTGATGAACGAGACTGTGGTCACCAAAATCGAGAACAACACCGAAGTCGTCTATAAGTCGCCCGACATCAAGTCCACACGCACCACTATCCCCTTCGTCAAGGCGCACAACGCCAACTATGCCGATCTCTTCTCCTTCCTCGGAGAACCCTGGAAGTACAAGGCCGGTTGGATTTTCTTCATCGCGCTCATAGTCTTTGTCGTGGCGGCGGTGAGCAACGGCGCTAACCTTAATGACGGCATGGACGGCATGTGTGCCGGCAACAGCGCTATTATTGGCGTGGCGTTGCTTATGCTTGCTTATGTCAGCGGCAACACTATGCTTTCCGACTATTTCGATGTCATGTACATTCCCGGCAGCGAAGAGCTGGTTGTTTTCCTCGCTGCCTTTGTCGGTGCGCTGGTCGGTTTCTTGTGGTACAACTCCTTCCCCGCACAGATTTTCATGGGCGACACGGGCAGTCTCTGCATCGGAGGTATCATTGCCGTATCAGCCTGCATCATTCACAAGGAGCTGCTCCTTCCCATTCTCTGCGGGGTGTTCCTCATGGAGAACCTCAGTGTTATTCTCCAGACACGCGTTTACAAATACGGCAAGCGCCGCGGCAGACACATAAGGCTATGGAAACGTACTCCTTTGCACGACCATTTCCGCACCTCTGTCGAGCAGGTGTTGCGCAACGACCCTACTTGCATCATACGCTTCAAGGGGAGCGGCGAACTGCATCACGAAAACAAAATTACCATGCGCTTCTGGCTTGTCACTATCCTGTTGGCGGCTGTGGCCATCCTAACGCTTAAAATCAGATGATTATGAAAAGGCTTGTTATACTCGGAGCAGGCGAAAGCGGCTGCGGAGCCGCTGTCCTGGGCAAGGCGAAAGGCTACGATGTCTTTGTCAGCGACATGGGCGGGATTAAGCCCGCGTATATGGCTCTGCTTGAGCACAACGGCATTGCCTTTGAGCAGAATGGCCATACCGAATCGCTCATACTCTCCGCCGACGAGGTCGTCAAAAGTCCGGGCATACCCGACAATGCACCGCTCATACTCAAACTCCGCGGACAGGGCACACCCGTCATATCAGAGATAGAGTTCGCAGCGCGGTACACGGGGGCCAAAATGATATGCATCACCGGCTCTAACGGCAAGACTACCACCACATCCCTTGTCTTCGACATCCTCCGCCGCGCAGGGCTCGATGTCGGCTTGGCAGGGAACATCGGCAACAGCCTTGCACTGCAGGTCGCGCAGCAGGACCATGAGTACTATGTCATCGAACTCAGCTCCTTCCAGCTCGACAACATGTACGACTTCAAGGCGGACATAGCCATTCTGCTTAACATCACACCTGACCACCTTGACCGTTACGACTACTACTTCCAGAACTACGTGGACGCTAAGTTCCGCATCACACGCAACCAGACAGGCAAGGACGCTTTCATCTACTGGGCTGACGACCCTGTTATCGACCGCGAGATTGCACGTCTCCGCCCGCAGGCTACGCTTTACCCCTTCGGCAGCAGCAGAAACAACATTGCCTACACCGACGGCAACTGCCTCGTCGTCGCTGCCCCGCAGGCGGCTCAGCCGCTGCGTATCCCGCTGGAGGAACTTAGTCTTCAGGGGCTGCACAACCGCCAGAACTCAATGGCTGCGTCTATTGCCGCGCAGATACTTCACATAAAGAATGAAACAATACGCGAGGCGCTCACATCTTTCCCCGGTGTCCCCCACCGCCTCCAGTATGTGGCTACCGTGCGTGACGTGCGCTTCATCAACGACTCCAAAGCCACCAACGTCAATAGCTGCTGGTATGCTCTTGAGGCGATGACAACCCCCACTGTACTTATCCTCGGCGGAAAAGACAAAGGCAACGACTATAGCGAAATCGACGCGCTCGTCCGCCGCAAGTGTCACACACTCGTCTTCATGGGCCTGCACAACGAGAAACTCCGGGAGCACTTCGGCTCCGGCTTCACCACCGATACCGGACTACCGCTTAATATCATCGACACCGACAACCTGCAGGACGCTGTGCGCGGCGCATACAGTGCCGCACGGCCTGGCGACACGGTCCTGCTCTCGCCCTGTTGCGCAAGTTTCGACCTGTTCAGCAGCTATGAAGACCGTGGTGAACAGTTCATGAATGCCGTCAGAGCCTTATGAAACCCGTTATCTTCGATAGGCAGTACAACGACCGCCCCCTCTGGGTCCTTTTCTTCATCCTTATCGGGGTCGCGGTCATAGCCTTGTTCTCAGCTGGCAGCACGCTTGCTTACAAGCACGACTCCCTCCTCGGGCCCGTCGCCCAGCAGACCCTTTTCCTCCTTGCGGGAGTGGTGGTGGCCTATCTGGTGCAGTACCTGCCCACGTGGTCCATACGCCTCGGCGGGGTGCTCATTCTCGCCTTGTCGGTCCTGTGTCTCTATATAATGATAATCCCTGGCAACCCCTTCAGTGTCGAACTTAACGGAGCGGTGCGATGGTTCAACTTCTTCGGCATACGCTTCCAGCCCTCCGAACTGGCCAAACTGGGGCTTATCATTGTCGTCTCCGACATGCTCACGCGCCGCGGGACGGACGAAGAGAAAAAGAAACGCTTCTTCTGGTCGCTCGGGCTCACTGTCGTCACCTGCCTGCCCATCTTTATGAACAATCTCTCTACGGCGCTGCTGCTTGCTTTTATCGTCTTGCTCATGTGGATTCTCTCCTGCCAGCCGCCTAAGTATATCCTTTCTGTCATCGGCACTGTGCTTGTCGTTCTCCTCGTCGGCTACTCCGTTATCGAGTTCGGATACGTGCGCCCTCACCGCTCTCTCGGCGGGCCGTTCAAGCGTGCCGTTACGCAGGTCAAGCGCGTGGACGCGCTCATAGAGGAGATGAAGCAGCCGAAGGGGGAGTTTCGGCTCAACGACCAAAACTACCAGCGCAGCATTGCCAAAGTCGCAGTCATGCGGGGGGGCAAAACGCCTTTCGGGGTCTTCCCCGGCAACAGTCAGGAGCGTGACTTCCTCCCGCTCGCTTACGCCGACTATATCTTTGCCATCATTGTCGAGGAAACGGGAGTTGTCGGTGCCTTCTTCCTTATGCTCCTCTATCTCTCCATTCTCGGCAGGGCTTGCTATGTCTCAAGCCGCTATGAGGACTATGCGGCTATGCTGATGATGATGGGGCTGGCACTCATGCTTACATGCCAGGCTCTGGTCAGCATGGCGGTCGCTGTGGGGCTCGGACCCGTCACAGGACAGCCGCTGCCGCTTGTCTCAAGGGGGGGGACAAGCGCTATTGTCACTGCCCTCTATTTTGGCATTATGATGTGCGTCGCGCGCGAGCAGAACATGCTCAAGGCGCGCAGGGATGCCTCTGTCGAAGACAATCTCAGACATATTCCCGAAATACGTCTGGACGAAGATACAAAAAAGAATACCAACAACTTACCCGAAATACAGCTATGAAGTACCTTATCAGCGGAGGCGGAACGGGAGGACATATCTTTCCCGCCGTCAGTATAGCCAATGCTCTGTGCATGCAGGACCCCGAAGCCGACATCCTCTTTGTCGGTGCCCTCGGGCGGATGGAGATGGAGCGTGTCCCTGAAGCCGGATACCGCATCGTCGGACTGCCGGTTCGCGGCTTCAACCGCGCGCAGCCCTGGAAGAATATCAGTGTGCTCTTCGACCTCTGGAAGTCTATGCGCATGGCTAAAAAGATAGTGCGCGACTTCCGTCCCGATGTGGCTGTCGGGGTGGGCGGATATGCTTCCGGAGCGGCTATGAAGGTTGCGGCGCAAATGGGCATTCCCGTACTCTTGCAGGAGCAGAACGGATTCGCAGGAGTCACCAACAAACTCCTCCGCAACGATGCGGCTGTCATCTGTGTCGCCTACGAGGGTATGGAACGCTTCTTCCCTGCCGGAAAGATTGTCTTCACCGGCAATCCCGTCAGGCAGGACCTCACTATGGGCAGCAGCGAGCGCGCCATAGCCTTCTTCAACCGCGAGTTCAACGTCCGGTTTGAGGAAGGTGTGCCCACTCTGCTCATCATCGGAGGCAGTCTCGGGGCGCGCACTATCAACGAGAGCATCGCCGACGCACTTCCGCGGCTCGCCGAGTCTGGAATACAGGTCATCTGGCAGACCGGTAAAACCTACTACGACAAGTGCCGCAATGCCCTTGACGCGGTCTTCGGCGCGGAGAACATCGTCTGCACGCCTTTCCTGCACAACATGCCCGACTGCTATGCGCTGGCCGACCTTGTCATATCGCGCGCGGGGGCTTCGTCCATCAGCGAAATCTGTCTGCTCGGCAAGGCATCCATACTGGTCCCCTCGCCTAATGTGGCGGAAGACCACCAGACACACAACGCTATGGCGCTTGTCAATAGGCAGGCGGCGGTACTTGTCAAAGATGCTGACGCGGGCAAGGCGCTGGTGCTTAATGCCCTCACCCTTATCAACGACCGCGAGAAGCTCGGGCTGCTTGAGCAGAACGCCGCCATGCTCGGCTGTCCTGACTCTGCCGACCGCATCGCACAGGAGGTACGCAAGCTCGCCGGAGCACGTAAATGAGCCCGCTGCTTTTCAGCTACCCTTGCGCTACCCTTAGGCTACCCTTGCGCCTGCCCTCGCAGTACCCTCACAGTACCCTCATAGTACCCTCGCAGTACCCTCGCAGCGGCTTCGCCTTATGGCTCCCGCACATGCGGCTCTCTGCGCAAGGCCGACTCGCGAATCTTGCGATTTTTCTGCAAAAAGACTTGCGGGAGACAAAAATAAATACTAACTTTGCAGCGGATATTTTGACCTACACAACATGCTCGTTTCTGAAATAGAAAAAGCCATTGGCTCCATTGCCGCAGTGGACAACCGCGCCGGACGGGATATCGACATTCGCTACCTGCTCACCGACAGCAGGCAGCTCGGCGCGCATCCTGAACAGACACTCTTCTTCGCCATCAAAACGGAGAAAGACGACGGTGCACGCTACATCGGCGAACTCTTCACTAAGGGCGTGCGAGTCTTTGTCACGGGCGACAGCATCGCCGCACTCCAGGCGCTGGCGGCGTACAAACGCAGCAAGTTCACCTGTCCCGTCATCGGCATTACAGGCTCCAACGGCAAAACCGTGGTCAAAGAGTGGCTCTACGAACTGCTGCGCGACGACTACCGCATCACGCGTTCACCCCGTAGCTACAACTCCCAGATTGGAGTGCCCCTCTCTGTCTGGCAGATGGACGGCAACACCGGACTCGCTATCTTCGAAGCCGGTATCTCCGAGCCCGGGGAGATGGAGCGCCTTGAACGCATCATACGCCCCACTATCGGGGTCATCACATGTATTGGAGAAGAGCACAGCGCCAATTTCTCCTCCCTGGAGGAGAAGCGTGCCGAGAAAATGAAACTCTTTGTGCATTGCCCTGTTGTCATCGAGGACCCCTCGCACCAGAACGTCCGCACCTGTGCGGCGGTCATGCGCGCACTCGGGTACGACGAGGACACTATTGCAGGGCGGCTTTTGCGCCAGACGCACGAAACAGTCATGCAGGTCAATCTCGACGCGCTCGTGGACAATGTACGCTATTTCCGCAGCCTCCTCCGTCCTGACACCAAACTCACATGCATGGTCAAGGCTTTCGCATACGGGGCCGGAAGCATAGAGGTCAGCCGCGCTTTGCAGGACAGTGGCGTGGCCGACTGCCTCGCTGTCGCTGTCGCTGACGAAGGGGTGGAGCTACGCAAAGCGGGGGTCAGGCTGCCGGTTATCATCATGGACCCCGAGGTCGCCGCACTCGGACTCATTCTCGAAAACAACCTTGAGCCTAACATCTACTCCTTCCCCTTGCTCGAACTTTACATGAAAGAGGCGGAGAGGCGCGGAATGGAGAACTGCCCCGTGCACATTAAGATAGACACGGGCATGCACCGGCTTGGCTTCTACCAAAGCGAGCTCCCGCAGCTCGTCGCCATGTTGCAGGGGCAGAGCATTCTGCGTGTCAGCTCTGTCTTCTCACATCTCGCAGGGGCAGATGAGGCGCAGTTCGATGAGTTTACACGCGGCCAGATCTCTCTCTTTGCCGAATGTGCCGCGCAGTTGCAGCAGGGGCTGGGCTACAGGGTCACGCGCCATATCCTCAATTCGGCCGGTATTGAGCGTTTCACCGGCGCGCAGATGGATATGTGCCGCCTCGGCATTGGCATGTACGGATTCTCCTTCGCAGGAAGAAAACTCCGTAACGTATGCACGCTCAAGACCACCATTCTCTCTGTCAAAACCGTGCCTGCTGGCGACACTGTCGGCTACGGACGGCATACCCGCCTTGACTCTGACCGCCTTATAGCCGTTATTCCCATCGGCTATGCAGACGGCTTCGACCGCCGCTTCTCCAACTATGGGGGCTGCGTACTCGTGCGCGGACAGAGGTGTCCCGTCGTCGGCAATGTCTGCATGGACCAGGCTATGGTCGATGTCACAGGCACCGATGCACGCCCTGGCGACCAGGCTGTCGTCTTTGGGGACGACCTTCCGGTTGAGGAACTGGCAGAGCGGCTGGGTACTATCTCTTACGAAATCTTAACCTCTGTTTCTCGTCGTGTCCAGCGTCAGTATTTCCGCGAATAACCTTACAGTCGGCTATGGCACGCATGTCGTGCAGCAAGGCATGACTTTCTCTCTCTATGAGGGGGAGATGGTTTGTATGCTGGGGCCTAACGGTTGTGGCAAATCCACGCTGTTGCGCACTCTGGCCGGCTTGCAGCCCGAACTGGGGGGCTCCACTTCCTTCTCCGCTCTTACGCGCACTGAACGGGCGCGCAGAATGGCACTCGTCCTCACCGAGCGCCTTACGCTCGAGAACACCTCCGTCCACGATGTCGTGGCTATGGGCAGGCACCCCTATACCTCTTTCCTCGGCGGACTGACCGTGCAGGACGAGCAATGCGTCGCTCAGGCTTTGCAGGAGGTGGGCATGGCGGACTACTCCGCCAAGATGTTCAATGCCTTGAGCGACGGAGAGAGCCAGAGGGTGCTGATTGCCAAAGCACTGGCGCAGCAGACACCGCTCATCTTGCTTGACGAGCCTACTGCCCATCTCGACCTCCCTAACAGGCTCCGCATTCTCCGCTTGCTCCACAGGCTGGCGCACGGACAAGGCAAGACAGTACTCATCTCGACACACGAACTTGACCTTGCCTTGCGCCTCTCCGACCGTATTCTTCTCGTCTCCGGACAAGGAGTGGAGCTTGACACTGCCGATGCCCTCCTCGCACGCGATGCCTTCACTCCCGCCTTCGGCATGGATGTCCTCCATCCCCTCTCCTGACAGCGCACGTTTGCATACCCTCCCTCTGGCAGGGTAATAGCCTTCCATAAATTATCAATTGTCAATTGTTAATCGTCAATTATCATAAAGTACACGCCCGCGTGCGCAGGCGTGTACTTTTCATGGTGTCCTGAGCTTGCTGCTCCCTTGCCCCTATGTCTCAGCCTATCCAGCGGACGTAGGCGAAGTCCATGCGGTGTGGCAGCAGGTCGTTCTTCGGGTACATGCGCAGCCCGAACTTCATGCCGCCTGCGTAGTCGAAGCGGTACACCGTCTCAAACGTCAGGTGCGACCCTTCTGCCTTCACCAGTTCAAGCGGTGTTACGTTGTACAGCTTGTCGTTGTTATGCTGCGACATCCGTATCGCCACCAGCTCTATGCCCAGTCCCTTGTCGTTAAGGCCGTGTGTGTCAAGCTCTACGGCAATCTTGTGGCTCTCGCCTACAGAGGGCTTGTTCTGATGGAGGTCGTCGAAGCGGAGGTTGCATACCTCTATCTCGTCCCAGTGTTCGGCCATGTTCTCTTTCCAGGCTGCTATTTCCCGTGCCACTTTGTAGTCGTGCTCAACCAGCAGTGAATGGCGGCGGGCGAGTTTGTTATAGAACTTCTCGAAGTAGTCGTCCATCATGCGCTTCGTGGTGAAGTGCGGCGTAATCTTGGTTACGGAGTTCTTTATCGTCTGTATCCATTCGGGTGAGTATCCCTTTGAGTTCTTTGCATAGTACATGGGGATAATCTCAGTCTCAAGCATCTGGTAGATGGTGGCAGCGTCCAGTTGGTCCTGGTGTGCCTGGTTCTCGTAGGTGCGCTTGTCGGTCAGTGCCCAGCCAGCTCCTTCCACATAGCCTTCGTTCCACCAGCCGTCCTTCACCGAGAAGTTCAGCACGCCGTTCATCTGGGCTTTCTCGCCGCTTGTGCCTGAAGCCTCAAGCGGACGCGTGGGCGTGTTGAGCCATATATCCACGCCGCTCACAAGCCGCTTTGCAAGGCGCATGTCGTAGTTCTCTAAGAAGATTATCTTGCCTAAGAATTGTGGCATGCGGCTTATCTCTATGATGCGCTTTATCAGTTCCTGGCCTCCGCCGTCTGCGGGGTGGGCCTTGCCGGTGAAGAGGAATTGCACCGGGTAATTGGGGTTGTTCACCAGCTTGTCCAGTCGCTCAAGGTCGGTGAAGAGCAGGTGTGCGCGTTTGTAGGTGGCAAAGCGCCGTCCGAAGCCTATGATGAGGTTGTTGGGGTTCATCTCGTTCAGCGCACGCACTATGCGGGCAGGGTCGCCCTGGGTCTTGAGCCAGTCGTCGCGGAACTTCTCGCGGATGTAGTCTATCAGTTTCACTTTCAGTTTCAGACGCGTGTTCCACACTACCTCATCCGGAAGCTCGTTGTAGGCGGCCCACATCTCGGGGTTCGACTGGTCGTTCCACCACCCTGCGGGGAAGGTCTTCTTGTAGAGGTTCTTCCATTCGCTCGCTGCCCATGTTGGCATGTGTACGCCGTTGGTCACATAGCCTACGTGCAGTTCTTCGGGGAAGTAGCCCTTCCAGAGGGGCGCGAACATCTTCCTGCTCACCTCCCCGTGCAGCTGGCTTACGCCGTTGGCTTCCTGGCAGGTGTTCAGGGCGAACACCGACATGGAGAACTTCTCGCTGTTGTCTTCGGGGTTCTCACGGCCCATGCCTATCAGGTCTTTCCAGTCTATTCCGAGCCGCCCCGCATAGCTGCCCATGTACTTGTAGAAGAGTCCCTCTTCAAAATAGTCGTGTCCGGCGGGCACTGGCGTGTGGCAGGTGTAGAGACCGCTGGCGCGTACAACCTCAAGTGCCTGGTTGAAGTTCAGGTGCTCCTCCTCCACAAGGTCCACCAGGCGCTGCAGTCCCATTAGGGCCGCGTGTCCCTCGTTGCAGTGATACACATCTTTCTTTATGCCTAACTTCTTGAGGGTCAGCATGCCGCCTATGCCGAGCAGTATCTCTTGCTTGATGCGGTTCTCCCAGTCGCCGCCGTAAAGCTGGTGCGTAATCTGGCGGTCCCACTCCGAGTTCAGCTCGTTGTCCGTGTCGAGCAGATAGAGGTCTATGCGCCCAACTGCCACTTTCCACAGATAGGCCTTCACCGTCCTGTCGGGGTAGGGCACTTCTATCACCATCGCACTCCCGTCGCTGTTCTTCACTTGCTCGAGAGGAAGGTTGTTGAAGTTCTGCGCCTCGTAGTTGGCAATCTGCTGTCCCTCGGGCGACAGAGTCTGTGTGAAATAGCCGTAGCGGTAAAGGAAACCTATCGCAGTCATGTCCACATTGCAGTCGCTCGCTTCCTTCAGGTAGTCGCCGGCCAGTATGCCCAGACCGCCGCTGTAAATCTTCAGGATGTGGCTCAGGCCGTACTCCATCGAGAAGTACGCCACGCTCGGCTTGCTATGGTCCTTCGGGGTGTCCATGTATGCGCGGAAATCCGCGTAGGTCTTGTCCAGTTGCTCGAGGAATTGCTTGTCCTCTGCCAGTTCCATCATCTTGTCATAACTTATGATGTTTAGCAGCATCACGGGGTTCGATTGGGCTTTGTGCCACACATCAAGGTCGATGTAGCGGAATATGTTCTTCGCGTCGCTGTTCCACACCCACCACAGGTTGTAGGCTATCTCCCTAAGCTTGGTCAGACTCTGTGGAAGATTCGATTGCACTGTCACTTCTTTCCAGACCGGCTGGCTGGCGTTACTCACTTTAATTCTTGTCATATATATATCTGTATATTTGTTTTTTGCGCAAAAATGCGTGCAAAGATACGGAAAAATTTGTGAGTATGCAAATTTTTTACTACTTTTGCGCAAAATTTATGTTTGAAGCTGACGAAATAAAACGACGCAGGGACATGCGTGAGGTGCTCGCCTTCACCATAGACCCCGCTGATGCAAAGGACTTTGACGACGCTTTGTCCTTCTTCCGCATGCCCGACGGCAACTTCCAGATAGGCGTGCACATTGCCGATGTCACATACTACGTGCGCCCGGGCGACGATATTGACAGGGAGGCATACACCAAAGGCACATCGGTCTATCTCGTGGACAAGGTCCTGCCTATGATTCCCGAGGTCTATGCCAATTTCCTGTGCTCGCTGCGCCCTGGCGAAGACAAACTCTGTATGTCGGTCGTCTTCACCCTTTCACCCGAAGCGGAGGTGCTCAAGTTCAAAATATGCCGCACCGTCATTCGCTCTGACTACAGGCTCGACTACGGCGAAGCCCAGGCCTTCATCGACGGCTCTGATGACGGGGCTGACCGGCCCCGGCTGCGCGACGCTGTCTGCACGCTCGACGCGCTGGCACGCATCATGCGCAAAAAGCGGATGGACGAGGGAGCGCTCGAACTCGAAAGCGAGGAAGTGAAGTTCCGCCTCGACAGTAACAAACGCCCCGTCGAAGTCTATATATCGCGCCCTGCCGAGGCTAACCACCTCATCGAGGAGTTCATGCTCCTCGCCAACCGCACCGTCGCCGAACAGCTCGGCAAAACAAAGAAAAAGACAGTCTGGCGCATACACGACAAACCCGATGCCGGCAAACTCGCCGACCTTGACAACTTCAAAAAGTCTGTCGGGAAAACCATTCCGCCTGCAGCACTCTATATGCTCACCGTGCGCGCTATGGCAAAAGCCGTCTATTCGACGCACAACATCGGCCACTACGGGCTGGCTTTCACACACTACACCCACTTCACCTCACCCATAAGGCGATACCCCGACATGATGGTACACAGGCTTGTCTCCAAGTACATCCTCGGCGAAAAACACCACGACATGGACATCAACCTCGACGAAGCCTGCGAACACTGCTCCACATGCGAGCAGGACGCGGTGGCGGCTGAAAGAGACTCGGTCAAGTACATGCAGGCGCTCTGGATGAAAGACCACAGGGACGGTGTCTTCACCGGCATCATCTCCGGTGTCAAGGAGTTCGGCTTCTTCGTTATCCTCGACAACGGCTGGTGCGAAGGGCTGGTCCCTATACACACTCTCTGTCCGGGATGCTTGCTTGAGTACGACGAAAAGAACTTCTGCATCAGGGCGAAAGGCTTCATGCCCGGCAGCGCGGAGGGGGCGGGCGGCTTCGGGGTCGCGCGCACCTTCACTCTCGGCGACAGGGTCAATGTGCGGGTGGAGCAGGTTAATATAAGGAAAAAACAGGTGGATTTCCGCCTCGTAGAAGAATAATAACGTGAGAACTTTTAAGTACATATTGTTGCTCTTTGCCGCTCTCTGTCTGCACTTTTCTGCTTATGCCGACATTGTGGTGCTCAAGTCCGGTTCAAAGATGAAAGGCGAGGTCCTTGTCCGAAACAGCGATGTTGTCATTATCCGCAATGAGGCGGGAGCGCGGTTCCAGTTCCCCGCATCGGAAGTGATTGACATACAGAAAGAAGAGCCGCCGCAAACTCAGCCGGAGGCGGAGAAGCAGGAGGCCGGAGCTCCCGCGCGGAAATCTGACCGCACCTCCCGCCCCGCTGAGCAGACGCAGGCGGCATCGGCTTCGTCTGGCAGGGCGCAGGCAGAGAAACATCCTGTCGCTCTGCGTATTGCCTTGTCTGCAGGCGCGGCTTGTCTGTCGGGCGGCAACAGTGCCGCTCTGCTCGAGGCGGACTTCTGTATCGGGTCCCGCAACCTGGCAGGAAGGCGCATCTTCCTCGGCGGCAGCATAGGCTGGCACGGGGCTTTGTTCGCCGCGCAGCCGCAGGTGGCTTCCTCTGACGGACAGACGGCGCTGGTCGCCGGCGCACGCCATTTTATTCCTCTGCAGGCGGTTGTCTCAGTCCCACTTATGCAGGGCAGGCATGCTCCCGAGATTGGGGCCTCTTTCGGCTATGGCTTCTGCACGGGCGGCCGTAACGGCGGACTCACACCCACCTCGCACGGAGGGCTCACCGGCGGCATAGAACTCTCATGGCGCTGTCAGTTGAAGCCCAACACTGCCTTCTTGCTCGGCTGGCATACGCAGTTCCAGCAGACTTCCTGCACCGTTAAAGAGGTGGTTGATGGCACTTCCTACACTCATTCCGTAGTCCCCACCGCCTCGTCTTCCACCACTGCCGTGCCCTGCACGCTTATCCTCACAGGCCTCAAGCTCTCCCTCCAGTTCTAACCCTCCCCTCCCGCAGACCTTTTCGTCCCTTGCCCCGCATGATATGCGGCCACCTCCTCCTCCCCTCCTCCCGCAGGCCTTTTCTTCCCTTGCCCCGCATGAGATGCGGCCATCTCCTCCCCCCCCCCTCCTCCCGCAGGCCTTTTCTTCCCGTGCTCCGCATAATATGCGGCCACCTCCTCCTCCCCCCCCCCTCCCGCAGGCCTTTTCGTCCCTTGCCCCGCATGAGATGCGGCCATCTCCTCCCCCTCCCCTCCCGCAGGCCTTTTCGTCCCTTGCTCCGCATGAGATGCGGCCATCTCCTCCCCCTCCCGTCCCGCAGGCCTTTTTGTCCCTTGCTCCGCATGAGATGCGGCCATCTCCTCCTCCTCCCCGCCGCGCGTTTTTTCCTGC
>JAFPZY010000010.1 GCA_017417025.1 Paludibacteraceae bacterium
TTAAAGAATACGAAGAAAAATTCAATATGAAAATCCCAGTGATTTTCGCTGGTGGGGTTTGGGATCGTTCAGACATCGACCATTATATGGGGCTTGGGTGTTCTGGTGTTCAAATGGCAACGCGTTTCATCGGAACTCAGGAATGTGATGCACCAGATGACTTTAAAGACCGTTTCTTAAAAGCTACCGAAGATGATATTCATTTGACAACATCCCCTGTTGGTTTACCAGGTCGTGCTATTGATAATAAATTTACTGAAACCATTACCAACGGAGTTGCGGCCTACAAGGCTCAAGAGGCGCCTAAAACGCCGATTATTCCGATTGCTAAATGTTTGAACTGTTTGCAGCACAAACTCTGTGACCGCAAGACGATTCCTTACTGTATCAGTGAAGCCTTGCTGAATTCTGTGGAGCATAACACGGATATGGGCTTGATTTTCTCTGGGACTAATGGTTACCGGATCAATGAAATCACGACGGTTAAAGCGATTTTTGATGAGATTGCGGTATAAGGACATCTCTAAAAACCCAGATTTGCCACTTTTGGCTAAATTTTCCTATTGCGTCGTTATTACTTCGCACCTTGCAGTAGCAAGCTTTGTCGCAATGCCTAGCACTAGAAAAATTTAGCTCAAAAGTCATCAAAAGCAGTTTTTATAGATGCCCTTAATCAATACCTGACAAGTTTGTTCGCAGACTTGTCTTTTTTTACCCTTTGTCTAAAGCCTGAAAATTTGCTAAAATAAGACTAACACTCATCTACAAAAATTGAAGAATATATGGAGACGCTCATGCCAACTTTACAAGCCACTTTCTACGGTCACACTTATGACAATCCGTTTATGAACGCTTCTGGCGTACATTGTATGACAACGGCAGAACTTGATGCGCTCGCAGATTCAGCAGCTGGTTCATTTGTGACCAAGTCTGCGACGGCTGAGGCACGAGAAGGCAACCCTGAGCCACGCTATGTCAATGTTGATCTGGGTAGCATTAATTCTATGGGATTGCCAAACTTAGGTTTAGATTACTATCTTGACTACGCGATTAAGCGACAAGCCAGTCATCCAGACCAACCTTTTGTGATGAGCGTTGCCTCTTATCAAGGCTTCGATGAATATGTGACCAATATGCGCAAAATCCAAGAAAGTGACTATACTGGACTGGTTGAGTTGAATCTGTCTTGCCCTAATGTGCCTGGCAAGCCACAAATGGCCTATGATTTTGAAGATACGGATAGACTTTTAACTGAAATTTTTGCCTTCTATACCAAACCTTTTGGGGTGAAATTACCACCTTATTTTGACATCATGCACTTTGATAAAATTGCGGCCGTCCTCAACCAATTTGACCTCAAATTTGTCAACTGTATCAATTCTATCGGTAATGGCTTGTATATTGATGAAGCGACTGATACAGTGGTCATTAAACCTAAGGGTGGCTTTGGTGGTATCGGTGGCGAATATGTTAAACCGACGGCTCTTGCCAATGTCCGCGCTTTAAAACAACGTCTGAATCCAAGCATCGAAATCATCGGTACTGGTGGGATTTTGACTGGGCGTGATGCCTACGAACATTTGCTTTGTGGCGCTTCTATGCTCCAAGTTGGGACGCAGCTTGAAAAAGAAGGCCTTGGGGTTTTTGACCGCTTAACTAAGGGATTGCTAGCCATTTTAGAGTCGAAAGGTTATGCGTCGATTGCTGAGTTTAAAGGCAAACTTGGGACTTTGGACTAAGCATTATCAAATAAAAATTGAAGCTGAGATAAAATCTATTAAAAATAGGTTATGAACGACTTCCCATGTGAGTTGGAATCGTTCATAGCCTATTTCTTTTTTATTTTGTGATAAATTGTCAAGCAACATGAGTATTCGGATATTTCTGGGAAACAATACCAAAATGGTAAAAAATGTGCTGTTTTTGTGCGAAATCGGTATTCTTTCTGAGATACAGTACCATATCGGCAAAAACCGTTGATTTTGTGAGAAATTTAGATTTTTACGAAAATAAAATAAGGCTGAGAACTTTTGTCCTAGCCTTATTTTATTTTGTTTGAAATTCGCATTTCAAAGCTTTTCTTCTATAGAATTAAATATGAATCGGCACACCATCAGCAAGCTCACTTGTGTCCATGATTGCTTCACCAAGTGTTGGGTGAGGGTGGACAGTCATTGAGATGTCTTCTGTTGTCAAACCATTTTCATCGCATGAGATGCGGCCACCACCTCCTCTTCCCCTCCCGCAGGCCTTTTCGTCCCTTGCTCCGCATGAGATGCGGCCATCTCCTCCCCCTCCCTTCCCGCAGGCCTTTTTGTCCCTTGCTCCGCATGAGATGCGGCCATCTCCTCCTCCTCCCCGCCGCGCGTTTTTTCCTGCATTTATATTTGCACAATCTCCCAAAAACTCGTATCTTTGCAGCAGATTTTCAGCCATCAATATTGTAACATTATTGTGCAATTATTGGGTGATTATTGTGTGATTATTGGGTGATTATTGGGTGATTAAGCCAATAGAGCCGGAATTCTACCCTGTTATCTCCCCTGTTATTCTTGAAAGATTGGCGGAATAAAATTTGCGCATATAAGAAAAAAACTGTAACTTTGCGGCGGAATGGCGATAAAAGGAACAATATCCGGTCTGTTTTGTCAGCTGCTGCCGCTTCTTGCGCTGGTGGCGTGTGCGTCATGCACACCTGCAGATGACAACAGCGTGCAGGAGGCGTGCGCCGTACTCCGCACTGCGGATAGCCTGCGTGCACAGGGTGTGCTGATTGACGATAGTACAGCCCTTGCACGTGCTGTCACAGTGCTGGGCCGTCACCCGCGCCGCCATGCCGACGACTACGTGCGCGCCTGCTATTACTACGGCTGCCTGCTCCGCAGCCGTAACAACTACATCGCCGCCATGCAAACGTTCATCAACGCCGCACACACAGACGCAAGAGACCATACGATTCTTGGACAGACATACTGCAATATGGGAGTCATCTGTTATCAAGAGGGGAATTTCCAACTTGCTTTCGAAATGCACACTCTCTCCGCACAGCAGCATAAACTGGCAGCAGACAGTGTCAGATATAACTATGCTCTCTATGAGATGGCATACGCTCTGATGAAACAGCATAAAAAAGATTCTGCAATGTGCGTTCTTGCCGATATTGAGAAGAATACATCCGATTCATATACATTGTCTCTTGTGAATCTCACCAAAGCATCTCTTTATAGAGATATTCAACAATATGATTCTGCCTTATATTATGCAGACAAGGAATTGACATTGAATCCAGAAGAAGCGACAGGATTGATGGTTAAGGCACAGTCTTTCTCTTTGCTTGGCATAAAGGATTCTGCGGCATATTATGCAAGATTAGCCAGAAAACATACTTCCTCTTGGGACAATCTGATTAACATCTACTATATATTGGCTCATGATGACAACACCATTGACGAAGAAACGAGGCAACAATATCATGCGGATAGAGCCGACCTACAGACACTGACAAAACAACGGCAGGGCAGACTCGCCCAAGCGGTGATGTTGCTCCGGCAGGATATGGAAAAGAAACCAGACTACAGATGGCTGTATGCCATTGCACTCACCATCCTGATAATCTCGGTTGTAGGCATCTCGGTTCTTCTGTTTACACGCAGACATCGTGCTTTGGTCAGACAACAGAGGCTGGAGGAGCAGAACAGGCTGGAGCGGCAGTTGCAGAATACGCAGAAAGCCATTGCGGAAAACGAACAAAACCTGGCGGCACGCAACAAGGCGTTGTGCAAAGAGATAGAAAGCGTTTGCGGCAGGTTGGCGCAGGCTGGTGACATAAGGTCGGAACTTCATTGGAATAGTTACGAACAGATGTGCAGCGTCATAAACAGACTTTTCTATCACTTGGCGGACAGACTCCGGCAAACGGACGGCATGGGGGAGACGGATATACGGCTCTGCATTCTGGTGCTTATCGGATTCACTCACGAAGAGATTGCGGACATACTGCCCTGTTCGCAAAAGAGCGTCAAGACCATGAAAAGACGGACGGCCATGAAACTTGGCACTAACGGCAGAGACCTGCGCATGTTTCTGCTGAAAATGACGGCAAACATGTCCGCATAGTCAGTTCGTCACGCAATTTGTCTACCACCGCAGACTTCTATCGCTCTTATTTACAGCATTTTGCTACTTATCAATTGTCTACCTGTTTTTTTGCTCATTATCAGCGGAAGCAGTAATTTTGCAGTCGAAAACACGCAATTCCGGTTGCGCTTTTCTATGGTTATTAATTTAATTGTCTAACTTAAATGTATTATCATGAAACACATGAAATTGCTTTGGCTGTTTGTAAGCCTCACGCTGGCGCTTGCGCCGACCGTGCAAACCACCGCTCTGGACGATGAGGTGGAAATCGAACTGATGGAACTCGTCGGTTTCCTTCCGGGCGACAATCCGTTGGATACTCCTGTTCTTGACGATGACCCTCCGCATCCTGGTCAATTCCGCGCTACCATCGCTGGCAGCACACTCTCTGTCACTGCCGACAACAGCAATCTTACGCGCGTCATCGTGCGCAACAGCGCTGGCAACACAGTTCTGAACAGACTCTTTGTAGGAGGCACTGTAGAGCAGCTCGGCACCACAGGCATGCACTCCATCGAAATCCAGAACGGAGGCATGACCCTCGTCGGAATGTTCAGCGCGTTCTGATTCTCCCCTTATTGCTTCTCCCCCGCATGTCCGCCATTCGGGGGAAAGGTTCATTTTACTACAAATCAAAAAAAGCACTTGATAAGAAATATAAATATTGACTTATGAAACACACATTTCTCTTTTTAACGATGGCTTTTTGTTCCATCTCTCTAATGTTACATGCACAGCAACAACAGGCAACTGTCTTTGTTTATGACGGCAATCCCGTATTAAGAGATGCCACTCTTTGCTTGGAAGACAATGAAAATATTTCAGTATTGGTAAGTCTGGATCCGACATTCTATCCTGACACCTTGATATGGGGGGTAAGCGGCGATCTGACCATCACTTCACTTGCTAATGACAGACGTAGTATCTACGTCAAATCCACAGGCCCCGGAATAGGTTCTGTATCACTTTCTTACAGCAAAGGTGACTGTGGTTATATGTCTGACAGGTTTTACATCAACAAGAGTTTCAGTCCGTCAAAATATAATCTTGCTATAGACGGACCGGCTTGTGTATCCCCGGGCGATATAGTTGTTTATTCCGTAGAACCGATTCTTACCCGCAATCTTGGAGCACGTGTGGGGGTGGATCACTATTATTGGAATGTCAACAGTGCCAACCCTCCGTATTTTGTGGACTCCTTGTGTTATAGGGCGGGCGATGGCAGTTCCGTTACTTTCCGCGTTGGCGACCTTTTGGATAATATGCCTAATGAAATCACTCTTTATGTGGGAGAATGTAATAATGGAGAGCCTGCCAAAAAACTGACTCTTCCACTTGTCAAGCAGGCTCCAAAACCGGTATGCACACAGGAACATTATTGCATTCCTTACGGCAATGACTTGTTTGCCATGGAAATCAGCAACCCTGCTTCAGATGTACAATATACGTGGGAAGTCCCGATAGGATGGAGTATTGACCATTATAATAATGATTCCACCATCGCGTATATCCGTCCCAATGAAAGTGACCCCGGAGAAGTCACGATATCGGCTGTCTATCGCGAGAACAATGAGGTGTCATGTGCAATAACCCAAAGTGTGATTCCCGTAACCAGAAGATGGGGGCAGAATGTAAAAATAAACGCACTAACATGCTGGCAGGTCGGAGACGGGTATAAATATTTCTCTTTGAAGAATGGGATGCCAACAAAGACCCCTGTCCGTTGGGAATTCAACACAAACACATGGATGATACATCCGGATGATGTTCTGAGCAATTCTGCAGTGAGAGTAATGCCGGCTACAACCGCACCACTGACAGATACGGTTTATGTTTACGAAGTCTCTCCTTGTGCTGATGCGGATTTGCGTCACGACAGTCTTATCGTTTACATAAAGCCGGCAGATGTGGAAATCAGCGGCCCGCAATGTCTTGAAGCAGGACATTCCTATACTTACACGGCATTGCGGAAAAATGGGGATACAGGACCAATGGCAACAGAATATGAGTGGAAGGTGAACAATAATGTTGTTCCGAATCAGACTACGGCGGAAGCACAGATCACAATGCCTGCCGGAGCAAATTATGTCACTGTACGACCGTTGAACCACGGATGTGACGGCAATACCGACACTTTGCGTGTGATGATCAGTCCGACAGATCCGACCGGTCTTACATGGACAGACGAACATTGCATTAATGCCGGTATGCTCGATTCTGTCAAGCTAAGTATCAATGGTGCCGTATCAACACAAACGTATGACTGGGATACTACAAAAACACATAATTGGCACATCAAAAGATATATAACAAACAACAGGTCTCAAGCCGTGTTCTATACTTCAGGAGAAGCTGGAAAGGACACCATCGAAGCATATACATCAGGACAAGGCTTCTGTCAGGAAACGGAAAGGGTGAGATATATTTTCACGACAGACACAGTTAGGTTTGTAATAGATGGTCCACATGATATAGGTTGGTGTTATTCTTTGTATTGTAATCCTGTTTTACAAAATGTGAAGACATACGATTGGTATTTTGACAATGAACTCCAATCTGCACATTCATTTGGCATTGCCCTATACAATATAAATCAGTATAATCAGATTAGACTAACCGTAACATTTGAGAATGATTGTCAGCAAACATCTATCTTATCCCTCAATCCAGTTAATGAAATCCCTCTTCGTAAGCATAAACAGAAATCTGTGAAGATGATGGAATTATCCCCAAATCCAACCACCAACGAAGTTTTTATTCATTTTTCCCGACAAGAAGTAAATACACAGATTCTGATATTCTCTTTAGAGGGTGAAGTTATATATTCATCACAAACTTCAGATTCAGGATTAACAATATCCACTAATGGCTGGCCGGACGGAATGTATTGTGTGACAATAAGGCAAAAAGGAGAAGTCTCTTCTGAAATGTTGATAGTTAAACATTAAATGGCACAGCATGAAACTTTGTCCAGTCATATGCACAGGGATAGCCCTCCTGTTAAAGGGTTATGCCTGTGCAGCAACATCAGATAAAATACGGATTGCCAATGAAGACGGTTGTGAGATTGCCTATCAAAAAATCACGGACAGTACAGTTATGGTAATATCTGACACCATCGGCAAGGCATACTGGCATTCAGGAGTAACCAATTATGCAACATGCAAATGCGCTACACTTACTATCCCATCTTCCGTATTTTATGAAGAAAAGGTATATAAAGTGGTCGCTATTTCATGTGACGCATTTTGGAGAACGACAGCCTTTAGGAAGATAATAATACCCGCTTCTGTCACATCCATTAAGCCATACTATGTTGATAGACCGGATGCAAATCCTTTTAATAATGGTGCAGTTGTCGCAGAAATAGAAGTCGAAGAAAGCAATCCATCATATTGTTCATATAGAGGAATGTTATTTTCAAAAGACAGAACGATATTATATGCATGCCCTCCTGAATATCAAGAAGATACACTCATACTGCCTAAGGGAATTGAATATTTAGGTTGCAGATCCCTGACTGATTTGAACCGCATCAAGAAAATTATAACGCCATTAACTGTAAAGAAGTCATACGGGTTAAATTTTTCCGGTTGCAAAGAGTTGTCAGAAATCATTTTTCAAGACAGTCTGCAAAGTATTGATTATGACAATTTCATACAATGTCCCAATCTGAAGACCCTGATACTCGGTTCTAATGTTCTTGATTTTATAATTCCTCAAAGTCAGTTGTTCAGTAGCCCAATGTCAATTACAATACGAACCAAGATTCCTCCATATTCCGGATTTTCCATACCTGAATCCTTTAACAACTCTGTCCCTAATCAAAAGGAGAATATGGCACAATCAGTCTTACATGTTCCGAGATCCTGTGTTACTCAATACAGCCTCGCTCCGGGTTGGCGGCTATTCGGAAGCATCCTCCCCATCGAACCGCCGATTGTGACAGGAGCGGAGAATGCGGAGGTCAGCTGGGTACAGAACTTCTCCGCCACGGGCTACGAGTGGGTGCTTTATGCCGATGAGTCCCGTACACGGTTGGTGATGACGCTCGTTTTCAACGCCTTCGGCAACATCACGGAACTGCGTCTCGGTGACGGCTTCATGTCCGCGCCCGCCGCCCGCCGCATGCTTCCCGCAGTGCAGAACGGAGAGGCGGATGACGACGACACACCGCAGAAACGCTATGCGGAGTACTATTCGTTCAATATCACAGGCCTGCGTCCCGGCACGACATACTGGTACTCCTGCCGCAGTTTGTCGGACGGCAGGGTCATTGAGGAGGACAACGGCTCATTCTCAACCCTCTCTGACGGCACTACGGGATTGGAAAACAATGTATATCAGGGTTCCCCGCAACCAACGGAAGCCGGGGAATATCATGACGTTCTGTCGCCAACAGACGGACAGCAGTCCGGCACCGCACTGCCTGTGAAAACCATTGAGAACGGCCTGCTGTACATCCATCGCGACAACCGCACCTACACCCCCTTCGGCTGGCAAATCAGGTGATAGTTCTGCGTTTTTCTGAGGCAGAAGATTCAGGTTATATGTAGATTGATAAAGTTTGACGGCTGGGTGATAGTATTATGGAGGGCGATAAAGCGGAAAGATATTGTAAAGCGACTGTTATATAAAAACAAAGACAAATAAGGATTATGAAAAAGACTGTAAAGATTAAACTTTCCACAAAAAAAGATGTTACAGACGGGCTTGGCAAGTTTCCGGATCAAGTTACACTATATAATAGTGAAGGGAAAATAATGACCACATTTCATACCTCTGGGAATCAACAGTCTTTGTCAATCGTCGGTTGGCCGGATGGTGTATATCCTGTAGTGATCAATCAAGATGGGTTAATTTTATCAAATATGCTAATAATAAAACACTGATAAATATGTACAATCGGTTAAGTGTATATATAACAAGCATACTCCTCTTTCTCTTCGGAGGGGTATGCTTGTATGCAGATGAAATATTCTATGTACCCAATGAGGATGGTTGTATGATTACATACCAGAAACTCACAGATAATACGGTAAGAATCATAGTTGATCCAACAGAAAAAGCAACATGGAAGAGCGACTACATAGGCGACAATTTAGCACAGTGCAAGTGCGACATCCTCTCGTTACCGTCAATCATATCGTATGAGGGAAAAGATTATATAGTGACAGAAATTGATTTTAATGCTTTTTACCATGTTTCAACCATAAAGAAAATAATAATTCCCGCTTCGGTAAACACATTATGCGGATTTGGGTTTTTCCCATACCATGCAAATCCGTTTATGATGTCTTCCATTGAAGAAATAGAGATTGATGATAAAAATCCCAATTATGTCTCATACAAGGGAATGGTGTTTTCCAAAAATATGAAAATACTGCATTCCTGTCCTCCCTGTTACCCCAAAGACACCCTTGTTCTTCCTGAAGGGTTGCAACATCTGTCAACTTTTTCTCTTTCAAATCTGGCACATGTCAAAACAGTCGTACTGCCATTAACGCTGAAATATGTTCACAATGTGGCATTTTATGACTCCGAAAGTGTACAACATATAGTGTTTCAAGACAGTGTAAAATCAATTGTACAAACCAATTTTGCCCATTTCCCGAATTTGTCTGACATTACAGTCGGAGCAATGCTTGATACTATTATGTTAAATGAACTTTTTTGGCAACCATTATCAATGCATATTCGTGCAAAGAAAGTTCCTTATTCCGGATTTTCTATTCCAGAATCATTCAAGAATAATGTACCAAATCAGAAAGAGAATATGGAAGCATCCATCTTATATGTTCCCCGTTCAAGTGTCACACTATACAGTCAGGCTCCCGGCTGGCGTATGTTTGGTAAAATCCTCCCCATCGAGCCGCCGATAGTGACAGGCACGGGGAACGCGGAGGTCAGTTGGGTGCAGAACTTTTCGGCGACAGGTTACGAGTGGGTGCTATATGCGGACGAGGCGCACACAAAGTTAGTGATGACACTTGTCTTCAACGCCTCCGGCAACCTCACGGAGCTACGTCTCGGCGAAGGCTTCATGCCTGCCCCATCGCTGCGCAACATACAGCAAGCTCTGCTGGATACGGATGACGGCACGCTGGAAAAACGGTATGCGGATTACTATTCGTTCAACATCACGGGGTTGCGTCCCGGCACGACATACTGGTACTCCTGCCGCAGTTTGGCGGACGGGAATGTGATTGAGGAGGACAAAGGCTTGTTCTCCACGCTTTCCGAAGGCGGCACGGGAACGGGACCGGGGCTGGTTCTCAACGGGCAGCCTGGCAACGGACACCCCGACAACGGACGCAACACCATACAGCCGCAGAAAACCATTGAGAACGGCCTTATATACATCCGCCGCGGGGATAAGACCTACAATCTTTTCGGCTGGCAGCTAAAGTAAGCGAAGATGACAAAGATACAACCTTTACAATCGGCATGCACTCTGTCGAAAGTCATATATTAATAGTTTCTTTCAGGAGTTAGTCTGTAAAATTAACAAAAAATGCGAAAAAAACATTTTTTTCAGAATAATATTTGCAGAATATAAAAATATTTCCTAACTTTGCAAAATTATTTTATCAAAATTACTAATTTGCAGATTTAGAACATTAAAGGAACAATGTGCAAAATTTCAAAGGAAACAGCAATGAGGGCAAGTGAATCGCTAAGATTTCGCTCCAATAACAGGAATTTTATAAAATCTTCTGTACCATCTGACGGCGTAATCAATGTGTCGGCAAGGGTTTACGGGCGCACATATTCCCGCGAATTGACATTTTCGGAAATAAAACGGGCTTATGGGGTCTCTCTTGCTTCTGTAAAGAATGCCCAATTGTATAACCACCATGCATCATAAGCAAACAGAGTGATGGAAGACAACAGCCAACATCAAAGACGCTACAACTATATATACTCCAAATTGGTCAGCGATGAGACCGACATTATAGGGCATATCGCCTATGCTTTGTACAAGAGCGACAAAGTCTGTTTTATGGAGAAACTTCGGGCAGAAGGCAAAGAACCTACAGAAGAGGACTTGCAGCAGTTTCATCAAATATCATGTCTCGACTCCACACTTGAACGCTATCAAATGCACGCATCAGTAATAATGGAGGCGTTTTTGAATGAAGTGCTGAAAAAGCACAAGGCGGACATTGAAAAGAATTACTTTGAAGAACATGACAAACGGCTGAGAGAGATAGTCAAACCGCTGAAGCCTAATTTCTGGCATGGAGTTTGGCAAAGCATGGTTGGAGCATTTTTCTTTGCCATCATACTTGCCGCCTTTGCTTTTGTATATACGTTTTCAAGAAATGACACGAGTATCCAGACGGGAATTGAGGCTGCAAATGTCACACAGCAGAATTTTTCATCTGTCGAAAACGATAGTACCATGCTGAAACATTGACGGAAGTGGCAATCAAGCGCATGCCGGATGTGCCGGTGCAGTACGGCAACACCAACTCGCAATACGGTTTCTTCTACGAGACGCGCGACCACTTGGGCAACATCATCTCCGTGTGGGATGCCGGTCACCAGTGGCTGACGCAGCAGACCACCTACTGGCCGAGCGGCATGCCTTTCACGTGGCGCGGCGAGCAGCACGTGACGGAGCAGCTGATGAACGGGCACGAGTATATATCCATGCACGGGTATGACATGTACGACTTCGGTTTCCGGCATTACTATGCCACCATCGGGCGGTTCACTTCGCCTGACCCGATGTCTGAACAAGCTCCATGGCAGTCGCCATACTGCTATGCATCTAACAACTTCACCGGAGAGATTGACTGGATGGGGCTGTTTGGCAGCAACATGATAGGTATGCCTCCTATCAGACGTTATACCGAGATAGACAACAACGGACGTGTGACAGTGCACATTGATGATCCTGATGACAACCGTGTTATCTTTGTGGATGAGGAAACCGGAGAAAGGAGAGAGATGGGAACGGAAATAGATGGAGAAATGTATATCTGGGGCTTTAGACCATATATACAGACATCTTATGGTAAGGCCATGTTCTATAATTGCAGGAGATACAAATATGTTTACAATTATGAAAATTTTGATAGAAGAGTAGCATGTTGGTTAGAAGCGCTGGGCATGGATTTGCTTGACGAATGGAGTGAAAAATATTATGAACCCTTTATCATGGATTTGGCACTATTAAATCCATTACTTGATTTTATAAATAACATTTATATTATCTTTCCTGGACATGATATATACGGGAATCAAGCAACCGTATTAGATTACATCTTTGCTGGTGCAGGATTTGTTGATGTTGGTGTATTCAAAATATCCAAGCATTTGTTAAACAAAGAATTTAAAGATTATCTTGGTAAAACATTGGATTGGAAAAAATACGGTGATATCATATACGATATATTGATACAATTTTATACTAATCCTAACACCCATGAACAAAATAACGAGCCGGCTGAATAAGTTGAAAGATAAAATGATGCAGAGAGAGACCCCCCAATGTTATAATTGGGAATTCTATCTTTTACAAATATTATTTTTCATGTGGTGGGTTCTTTTGTTTGCCACTATGGAAAACCAGGATGGCATAAAAACAATATCCACTTGGTTGGGAAAGTTGTGTCATGTCGCTACTCATTGGTATTTCTGGTTAGCAATTGTTTTAGGAAATTTCTTTTTTAATATAAAGTGGGATTTCTGGTGTGACATATCCGATTCATACAAACAGGAGATTAAACCGCGTTGGTATATTTTGCCTATACCTCATCGTGTCTCATTGCCTGTCATGCTGTTCAAGAGCATAAGGAACGGTTTTATATATGTTTGGCTTGTCTATTCGTGGGTATATTTATTTTATCTATTGTTACCCAAAATATCATTAGACAAAGTAGTTTTTTTGAATAACCAATGGGCACTGCTTCTTTTGATGTTCATTTTATATGTCAGTTGGTCTTTTATGCGGCAATTTCTGAACCAAAAGAATAAAATTCACGTTCAAGTCCACCGTTTGACCTACAAGTTGCATCTATGCAAACGCAAATGGCTCAGACATTCTGTATTTTTCAGAGTTGCCGTGTCTGTCTTTTCTTTGCTTATTTTGAGTGTGATGGTATTTATAGCGGCTGTTTATGGCAGTTCTCCTGTTACAAACATGTCAAATGTCTGGATTTTGCTGCTTAATATTGACGCATTTATAATATGGCTGTATCTGCTGATACCGTAATGAAAGCATACCTCGACAATATCACAGCCGGCTTCTGCCGCATCAACAATGCGGAAGGGTATGTGCTGAAATGCATGCCCGATGTGCCGGTGCAGTACGGCAACACCAACTCGCAATACGGTTTCTTCTATGAGACGCGCGACCATCTGGGCAATGTCATCTCCGTGTGGGATGCGGGTCACGGGTGGCTGACGCAGCAGACCACCTACTGGCCGAGCGGCATGCCCTTCACTTGGCGCGGCGAGCAGCACGTGACGGAGCAGCTGATTTCTATAATAGCAAGAGATATAAATTTATATACAACAACAATTGATTTGCATGGTGTATATGGGGTGCTTATGGTGTAATGGACGCATGAATAGTGACTTTTAGGGCTGGGAAATGAGGCTTTTGTACGCAAAAGTGCTGCAAAAGTGCCAAAATACTCCTGTATTATTTTTGAAGGACTGCAGAAATAAATTTGCGCATATAAGAAAAAAGCTGTAACTTTGCAGGCTTGTTTGAAATAATCTCCTAAATACAGGACTAACCAACAAAAAATAAACATATTATGGCACTTCCATTTATGACAGCAGCCGAAGCTGCACAATTCGTAAAACATGGTGACGTGGTTGGCATGGGCGGATTTACCCCGGCCGGAGCACCCAAAGAAGTTCCCACTGCCATCGCTCACATGGCGACGGCTCTGCATGCAGAGGGCAAACCTTTCAAGATTGGAGTATACACCGGAGCCTCCACTGGCGACAGCTGCGATGGCGAACTCGCCCGTGCACACGCCATTGAGTTCCGCACACCCTATCAGTCTAACAAAGACCTCCGCACCGAGCTTAACAGCCAGCAGGCCCACTACTTTGACCTCCACCTGAGCGAACTCGCACAGAACCTGCGTTACGGCTTCCTCCCCAAACCCGATGTGGCTATCGTAGAGGCCTGCATCGTAAATGAGCAGGGTGAGATAGTCCCAACAGCAGGTGTCGGCATCGCACCCACCATCTGCAACATGGCTGACAAGATTATCGTGGAACTGAACGAGGCCATGCCGGCCACTATGCGGGGCATGCACGACATCTACGAGCCTCTCGACCCGCCACTCCGCCGCGAGATTCCCGTCTATAAACCCAGCGACCGCATTGGAACTGACTGCATCAAAGTGGACCCGAAGAAAATCGTGGCGGTCGTAAAAACCAACCGCCCCAACGAAGTTGGCAAGTTCGCCGAACTGGACGAGACCACCAAACGCATCGGCGACAACGTCGCTCTCTTCCTCGAAACGGAAATGAAAGCCGGACGCATCCCCGCCTCTTTCCTCCCCATCCAGTCGGGCGTAGGCAACATAGCCAACGCTGTGCTCGGAGCTCTCGGAGAGAACAAGGATATTCCCGCTTTCGAAATGTACACCGAAGTCATCCAGGACTCTGTCATCGGACTGATGAAAGAAGGACGTGTTAAATTCGCCAGCGGCTGCTCGCTCACCATCGGAGCGGACAAACTGCAGGACATCGTGGACCACATGGACTTTTTCCGCGACAAAATTGTCCTCCGCCCGCAGGAAATAAGCAACAACCCCGAAGTGGCACGCCGTCTCGGACTTATAACCATCAACACCGCGCTTGAGGCGGACATATTCGGCAACATCAACTCGACACATGTCTGCGGCACAAAGATGATGAACGGTATTGGCGGAAGCGGTGACTTCACGCGCAACGCATACATCAGCATCTATACCACTCCCTCTACGGCTAAAAACGGCTGCATCTCAAGTATCGTGCCCATGGTAAGCCACCTCGACCACTCCGAGCACAGCGTTAAAATTCTCATCACCGAGCACGGCATTGCCGACTTGCGAGGCAAGAGCCCCATACAGCGCGCGCATGAGATAATAGAGAAGTGCGTTGACCCTGCCTACAAACCGATGATGCGCGAGTATCTCGAAAAGAGCAAAGTGGCGCACACGCAGCATAACCTGCATCTCGCTTTCGCCATGCACGAGGAGTTCCTCCGCAGCGGCGACATGCGTAACACGCGCTTCGAGTAATAACACCGGCCGTAAGTCCTGACAACACACGCCTCGCATGCTCTTACGCTTGTAACGGCTCTGCCTATGTTGGTCTGCCTGTTTGGGGCGGTGTTAAGTGTGTGCAGGTTGGTCGGACAATACAGATACAGCACCGGTGTCGCATTAAACGCGGCTCCGTTGCTGTTCTTTATCACATCAACAATCCTCTATACCTGCTATTTCCTCTATTTCGCAGGTTATGGCAACCGGATACTGGAGGTACTCTACATTATGGCCAACCTCAGCGTATTCCCGCTCTTTTGGCTTTATCTCCGGAACCTTGTCCGCTAAAGCAGATGGAGTGCAGTAGTGCTGCTCTTGCCGGCCTTGTCGGTGGGAGTGCTGCTGGCGTTGTGCTCTGCTTTGGGCTGGGAGACAGGCTATGGCGTAATACGCATGGTGGCTCGGTTCTTCTTCGCTGCACAGGTGCTCTTTGTCTGGATAAGCGGAAGCCTTTATGATCCGCGATTTCCGCAACAGATTTGACAACATCTACAGCGACGACCGCAACCGTGAGCTGCGTCCCGTCACTGTCATGCTTAACCTGCTTGGCATTATCTCGGTCATCTCCATTGGACTGACCGTCACTTGCTTACAGACTTGCTTCTAAAATGGCTTTTATGTCCTTCTCCGTGAGTGGGGCGTAAGCGCTTTCCAGACCTTCGTTCACGGCAATATGGTGGGCCATCTCGTCAAGACGGCTCTCGTCAATGCCCACTTCACGCAGGTGCATCGGGATCTTGATTGACTCAAAGAAGGCGTATGTTGCCTCAATAGCCTTATTCGCAATCTCCTGTTGCGGCAGCGAGGGGTCGATGTCAAAGACATTGATGCCGTACTTGACGAACCGCGGCAGGGTGTGCTCGTTCAGGATGTGCTTCATCCAGCGCGGCGTGATAATCGCCAGGCCCTCCCCGTGCGTGATGTCGTAATACGCACTCAGGGCGTGCTCTATGCCGTGGCAGGGCCAGCCTGACTCGCTGTTGCCGAGTGCCAGAATGCCGTTGCAGCCGTAGGTGCAGGCAAGCATCATCTCTGCGCGGGCTTTGTAGTCCTCGGGGTGGGCTATACACTTGCGCCCGTTCTCCATAAGCGAGCGCAGCATCGACTCGCAGAAACCGTCGTTGAGCAGCGTGGTGTCTTCTGCAAAATACTGCTCTATGGTGTGGTTCATCGCGTCGGCGATGCCTGCGGCCGTCTGTTTCTTGCTGACGGAGAAGGTGTATGTCGGGTCAAGGAATGAGACGGCAGGGAACAAATGGCGGTCCACATAGCCTATCTTGTCGTTGGTCTCCGTGCGGGAGATTACGCCGCCGCAGTCGTATTCGCTGCCAGTAGCCGCGAGGGTTATTATATCCACTATCGGCAGTGCCGCTTGCGCTTTCACCTTGTAGGATATGAGGTCCCACGGGTCGCCGTCGTAGCACGCACCGGCAGCAATTGCCTTTGAGCAGTCAAGCACGCTGCCGCCGCCGACGGAGAGAATAACGTCCGCCTTGTGCTCTTTGCACAGCCGCACGCCGTCTAAGACGGAAGGATTGTATTTCGGGTTCGGCTGAATACCGCTCAGTTCGATAATCTCGAAGTCCTTGAGTGCTTCATGCACGTAGTCATACAGGCTGCCTGCTGCCGGCTGATTCCTGAAAGCGGGAATCTTCTTTATGCTGCCTCCGCCGTAAGTGAGCAGGATCTTCTTGCCGAATGTGCTCATCACTTCAGGCAGTTTCTTTACTACACCCTCGCCGAAGATGAGGCGGGTGGGAGTTTGGTAATCAAAGTTTTGCATATCTGTTTGTGTTATTGGTTATTTATGTTATACATCAAAGAATAGGGGCTTGGTTATACATCAAAGAAACCGAGCTGGCTGATGGCTGACAGCATTCTGCCTATATACTCGTTGTCCGGCTCCGTCCAGCGGAAGCCGAGGCGTAGCAGCACTTGCGAGGTGTAGTCGTTGGTGCGGTCCACCACTTGTGTAGGTTGGTCTTTGGCTATATTCTTGTAAGCCAGCATCGTGGTTAGCAACGATGCCTTTTGTGGGTCTGCAGCCGCTTGCTGTACCAGCATACCGAACTCCTGTTGCTCTACAAAGCGGATAGGCGTGCCTATCTTCTCCAGCCCTGTCAGCACATCTCCCATAAGGCGGGTGTGGGTGTTGTAGGGGTGGAACAGTGTGCAGTCTGCAGGCGTGTGCGCAAGTAGTACTATGGCTCTTGCCGTTTCGTCTATAGGCGAGAACTCCGTCGGCTGGTCAAACTGCTCATAAGGGCAGCAGCCGAGCATGTTGAATATCTTGATGCGGCCCATGTAACTGTTGGTGGAGAAGTTTACCTGGAACTCTCCGTCGTAACTGCGTGCCGCCAGATTGCCTACGCGCATAATCTTTGCTTGTAGTCCCTTATGAGCCACTGCGTCAAGTATGAGGCGGTCGGCAAGGAACTTGGAGTGCATGTACTGGTTGCCGAGATACTGTCCGAAATAGATATTGCGCTCCGAGAGAACCGGTGACGGTGTATTGCCGCCAATCCATACACCTCCGGTTGAAGTGGTGGATACATGTACCAGATGTGCACCTGTAGCCAGGCAGAAGTCCACGCAGCGTTGCGCTCCGCCTGTATTGACATCCTCTATATCAGTCCCCTTGGAGAAGTGCTTGACATTGGCGGCGCAGTTGAAGACTGTGGAAATGCTGTAGTCAAGGGCAGATAGTTGCTCCTTGAAGTCGCCTGTCACGTCGCCGTTCACCACAAACAGGCGTGTGCCGAACAACTCGTTGAAATGACGGTCGAAATAGTAAAAGAGCAAGTTGCGCAGGCGGCGTTCTGCATCATGCCTGTCTTTGCCTCGCACAAGGCAGGTTATAGTCTCTGCATCAGAGTCTATAAGCTCGCGCAGCACGTGGATGCCTAAATAGCCTGTTGCTCCGGTCAGTAGTACATTGCCTAATGTCTGCCTTTCGCCATTGGCAAAAGTCTCAAGAGTATTCTTCTGCAGGACGGTGTTGATGGGCTCGTAGTCAAAATCGGTGATGACACTGTCGCTCTCGCTTTCGGCACTTGCTTTCTCGGCTCCGTTTGCAAGTGCTGTCAGCAGGCGCGGGGTAGGATGGTTGAACAGGTCGGCGTATGCTATATGCAGCCCTGCTTTCTCCGCTTCTATAATGACGCGCGTCACCATGAGCGATGTGCCGCCAAGCTCGAAGAAGTTGTCCGTAGCGCTTACTTTGTCAAGCGAGAGAACGTTGGCGAATATATCTGCAAAGAGTTGCTCGGTATCGTTGGCGGGGCAGACATAATCCTCTTCCTTCGCCTTCCTGTTCTCTGTCAAATCCGGTGCAGGCAGTGCACGCTTGTTCACTTTCTGGTTCTGGTTCAGCGGGATAGAGTCAATCTGCATCGTCGCTGCAGGCACCATGTAAGGTGGCTTGCGCTCCTTGATGAAGGCATGTAGTGCAGTTGTGTCTATCTTCTCGTCGCTGACTATGTATGCTGCAATGTACTTGCCGCCGTTGGGGTAGTCAAAGGCCTGGACTGTTGCGTCTTTTATGCCTGCAAACTCACGTATGACGCTTTCCACTTCCTTTAGCTCGATGCGGAAGCCGCGTATCTTTACTTGTCCGTCGCGACGGCCTACAAACTGAATGTTGCCGTCCGGCAGGTAACGCACTATGTCGCCTGTGCGGTAGCACCTAAGTCCGTCCCGTTCAACGAATGTCTCTGCTGTCTTGTCCGGCAGATTGAGGTAGCCGCGTCCCACTTGCGGACCGCTCACCCACAGCTCTCCTGCCGCTCCCGGTGGCAGACGCAGACCGTCGGTGTCCATTACGAACAGCTGCAGGTTATCCAACGGCTTGCCGATAGGGATATGCTGCTCATATTCGCCGAGGCAGTATGTGGTGGTGAATATGGTGCACTCTGTCGGCCCGTAGCCGTTGTGCATCTTGTAGCCTTTAGGCGGCGTGAGTGCGGATAACGCTTCGCCGCCCACCGACAGATGCTTGAGCGAATGGCACTCTATGTTGGTAGCAAACTGATAGCCTATCTGCGTGGTCATAAACGAGTGGGTCACGCCCTCTGCATCAAAGTAGCGCCCCAGTTCGGGCAGGTTCAGTCTCATGTCTTCGGGCACGATGCAGACTGAAGCGCCGCAGGTCAGGGCAGGATACATGTCCATCATGTTTGCATCAAAACCGAATGAAGCGTATGCCGCCACTTTGTCGCCGGCTTGCAGGTCGTAGTAGCTGTGATACCAGTGGCAGAAAGCAACTATATTGCGGTGCTCCAGCATCACTCCTTTAGGCACACCCGTTGAGCCGGATGTGTAAAGGAGTATGAAGAGGTCCGAGGGCTTTATGTCGCTATTCAGGCGTTCCGCTGTATCTGTCTTGAGCGCGGCTTCCAGCTCTTTCTCTGTCAGGAGCATGCAGCTGTTGCCGTCCTGTTGCATGTAGTTGAGCCGCTCTTCCGGGTAAGAGGGGTCAAGCGGCATGTAGGCACAGCCTGCTTTTAGTACTGCCAGAGCACCTGTAACCATCCACTCCGACCGCTCCACTTTGATGGCAATGACGTTGGTCGTCGGGTGCAGTGCAGCCGCTATCCTGTCAGTTGTTTCATCCAGTTCGCGGTAGGTGATGCGCTTGTCGCGGAAGATGACGGCGGTGTTGTCCGGTGTCCTCGCCGCTTGTGCTCTGAACAAGGATACAATGGTCTGCGTGTCGTCGTACTTTACGTATGTCTCGTTGAAACTGTCAAGCAGTGCCTCCTGCTCTTTGTTGAGCAGCATCACTGAGCGGAGCGCGGCTTTCGGAGCAGCGGCAAATGCGGCAACAGCATTGCTCACCGACTGTGCGAGGCTCTGCATCATTGCTTGGCTGTAACGCCCGTTGTCATATTCTATGGCTACGGAGGGACTGCCGTTCACTTCTACAATATAGAATGCAATCTTGAACTTCGGCACGTTCAGTTCCATATTCTCTGTCTGTAGCGGCACACCGTTCACTTTATAGTCTGATATTACGCCGAGCTGGTAGGCGAACATTATTTCGGCTGTCAGGCCGTAGTCTGCCGAAATCTGTGCAAACGGATAGTTCTCGTGCGCAAGTGTGTTCTCAAACATCTCCGCTGTATCACTGATGAACTGCTGCACGGTCTGCCCGCCGATCTTGCTGCTCAGCGCGAGGGTGTTAACCATCATACCTACAGTGTTTGCCATCTTGAGATTGCTGCGTCCGTTGGATATGGTGGTGATGCAAATGGAGTCGTTGTTAGCGAAGCGCGCGAGGGTATAGAATACGGCCGCCAGTGTCACACCGGCAGGAGTGGCTCCGGATGTATGTGCCAGTTGTTCCGCCGCCTGCATGTCAAGAGTAGCATACACTTGTCCAATCTCGCCGTCTCTGGGGTTGGTGAGGTCTGCCGGCAGTTCGGTAGCACCCTCCGTCTCTGCAAGGCGCGAGTGGAAAAAGTCGTGTGCCGCTGTGTATGCTTCGCCTGTCCTTGCCGCCTGTTCTTCTGCCACGAACTGCGGATATGTACACATCTCCGGTTCTATCTTGCCTCCGTCAAGCAGCGTGCACAGTTCGTTGAAGAACACGTCGTATGATGCGCCGTCGCATACAAGGTGATGCATGTCGCAGTAGAGGTACAGACTGCTTGCCGTCCTCACTATACTGAACCTGCACAGCAGGTCTTTGTTTAGATTGAACGGCCGCACAAACTCGGCACGATAAGCTTCAAGGTTGGTCTCTTCTGTTATAATGCTTTCTATCTCAAGTTCCTGTTTCTTGTCTATAACCTGCTCCATACCGGACTCGTTGGTCTGGAAATGAACAAACAACTCGGGGTGGTTGTCCACTGCTGCCTCCACAGCTTTGCGCAGTTGCTCTTCGCTGATGTCTTGCGGCAGCCGCACACGCATTGGTATGTTGTATAGTGTGGAAGTGGGGTTCTTCATGCACTCGAAATAAACTCCCGTCTGTGCATGGCTGAGCGGGAAAGCGGCCGACTCACCTTGAACCGTTGACTGTTCTGTGTCCGCAGCACTGTCCTGTGTCTTTCTCCCCTCTGCCAGCACTTCTTCAAGAATCTTGTTTTCAATGGTCTGTATGTCTGCGCCCTTGATGAGCAGTTTGGCATCAAGTTGCACTCCGAAGCGCTTATAGACTTGCGTGGCAAGTTTGATGGCGGATATAGAGGATAAACCAACATAGCGCAGGTCGGTGGTTATGCCGAAATCGCTGTTGCCTACAATGCCGGCTACAATATCCTTGAGTTGCTCTTCCAGCACATTAAGCGGAGCTGCGTTTTCTTCTCTCTTTGGGCTTTCGGATGCTTTCGGTTCAGGCAGTGCACGCTTGTTTACTTTCTGGTTCTGGTTCAGCGGTATAGTGTCTATCTGCATCGTCACTGCCGGCACCATATAAGGCGGCTTCCTGTCCATGATGAAGGCATTAAGTGTCTGAATGTCTATCTCCTCGTCGCTGACTATGTATGCCGCTATGTACTTGCCGCCGCCCGGGTATTCAAACGCTTGAACCGTAGCGTCTTTGATGCTTGGGAACTGCCGTATTACGGCTTCCACCTCCTTCAACTCGATGCGGAAGCCGCGTATCTTTACCTGACCGTCTTTGCGGCCGACGAACTCAATGGCTCCGTCTGCACGATAGCGGACTATATCTCCGGTGCGGTAAACACGTATGCCGTGCCATTCCACAAAAGCCTCTTTCGTCTTCTCAGGCTGGTTGAGATAGCCAATTCCCACTTGCGGACCTGCAACAAGCATTTCGCCTGCTGCGCCCCACGGCACACGCTTGCCGTGTTTGGTGGTTATGAACAACTGCGCAGTGTCGTTAGGATAGCCGATAGGTATGTTAGGCTCGTTCCTTTCCACCAAATAGCTGCTTACATATACAGTCGCCTCTGTTGGGCCGTAGCCGTTCTGGAAGTGATATGAAGGAGGATTGACGCTCATCAGTTTCTCGCCGCCTGTTCCCATGAACTGCAGCCCGGGTATATCGGGGTAGTTCTGCACCATCTGCGTCGCCACCTGTGTGGTCATAAAGGTGTGGGTGATGCCTTCGCGCACAATGAAATCGTGTATGCCTTCAAGGTCAAAGCGTATGTCGTCGCCTATTATGTATATCGCCGCCCCTGCAACAAGGCAGCCCCAGAGGTCGTGCATGAAAGCATCGAAGCCGTAGCCTGCGTATGTGGCATAGCGGCTTGTGTTTGTCAGACCTATATGGCGGCAGTGGAAGTCGCAGAATGAGAGTATGTTCTTTTCACTCAGCATCACACCTTTGGGAGTGCCGGTGGTGCCGGATGTGTAGAGCAGAATAAAAGCGTCAGTTCCTTCATATTTGGCCGCATCGTTGCGCATGAACTCCAACCGCTCGGCAGGGTACGAACTGTCTAACGGCAGTGCCGTCATGCCCGCTTTGGCAATAGCCAGAGGCACTATCACCATCTGCTCGTTGCGGGGGACGGTGTAGCCTGTCACTCTTTTGCCGCATCTTACTGTGTATTGCGGGTCTATGGTATCAGACAGTTTGTCCACTTCCGAATATGTAAGGTGTTTGTCTCCGGCCACTACGCATATTGCGTCAGGATGTTCTGCTACGTGCTTTCTGAAACGTGCCACAAGGCTGTCGCCTTCGGTGGTGTCGTATTCTTCTATGTCCGGATTGCGCGCGTCCAGCCATTGCGTCTGCTCCGGTGAGCAGTACTCAATGTCGCTTGTTGTTCCGGCGCAGGTCATGGAACGCAGTATGACGCTGTAAGTTTCAGCCAGTTGCTGCATGAACGCTTCCGAATAGTCTTTGCAGCTGTAGCTCATCTTGAGTGAGTACTGCTCGTCCGACTCTAACAGTTCTGCGCATAGTTTCCATCCCGGTGTAGGGAAGCGAAGGTCAATGAACGGCACTGCCTGTCCGTCAATATGCAGACTGCGTTTGTCATTGATGACAGGTCCCTGATAAACGAACATCACCTGGTTGTTGAGTCCCAGGTCGCGCACTGCATCCTGATAAGCGTAGTACTGGTATTGCTGTGTCTGCTGCAACTGGCTTTCGGTTTCTGCTAACAGCTCGCCGATAGTTTTGGTTTTCTGTCCCCAGTCAAGGAAAACAGGCAGCGTGTGTACCATCATTGTCACAGAACTCAGGGTGCGGCGGTCGGTGCGGCCGAAGAAGGCGGTGCAGTACGATGCCTTCTCTTCTGCCGAATAGGCGGCGAGCAGCAGTGCCCATGCCGCCTGCATTACCACGCTCTCTTTTGTGCCGAAGCGCTTTTCAATGGCCAGTATGTCTTCTTTGCTTACTGTGAGCGGGTATGATTTGTATATGTACCCCTCATCGCCTTGTAGTTCCGCTTCAGGAATGGGGAGCGAATCCGTGTCAGCCGCATCGCAGAAGGTTTTGGCATACCACTCGCGGGCTGACTCCATCTGCGTCTTGTCTGCTCTTTGTGCCTCCTCTGCCTGTGCAATAGCCACGCCGTCCGTCATCTCTTTACTTGGTTTCCTGTCTTCGTAAGCACGGCTGATGTCGCGCAGAAGAACGGTGAAAGAGTAGCCGTCGCTCACCACGTGGTGCAGGTCCAGATAGAAGTATTGCGCTCCTTTCTCCTTCGTCTCATATATCTCTGCCCTGTAAAGCCGCTTCCCGTGTATATCCATTGTCCTGCAGAAAGTCTTTTGCACTTCCGTCCACTCCGCCTCTGTTATTTTCCTTACAGGCACGCACTCTTCTTTAGGGTGGCAGGTACCGCTCTCTATTGCGGGAATGCCTTCTCCGTCCGTTACAACTTTGCTTAGCAGATACGGATGTGCGCAAATAGTGTCATACACGGCCTGTTGCAACCGCTTGGTGTCTGTCTTTTCGGGTAGGTGGAATAGGGCGGGGTTCTGGTAGTTGCATGTGTCGTTCACTGATGTCTCGCATGCATAATATACTCCTAACTGGCTTTGGCTTAAAGGGCTTCTCATAATAATTTCAACTGATGGTGAAGATGTTGTTGAATCCGCTCATGCGGAATATGTCTGACACGTCCTCGTTAAGGCGGGTAATCCGGATGCTGCCGCCTTTGGCTTCACTTTCGCGCTTCAGTTGCATGAAAAAGCGGAGGCCGGCTGAGGATATGTACTCCAGTCCGCTGCAGTCTATCACCAGTGCCTTGTCTGCTATGCCGAGCACCTGTTGCAGTTCGTCTGCCTGTTCGGTTGTTGCCACGGTATCAAGTTCTCCGTTGATAAGAACGGTGGTGTATTCTCCGTTTTTCTCAATCTTTATTTGCATAATATCTGATGTGTTTTGTTATTTTAAGTATGTTTCTTTCTTCCTCGCGCCTGTAGTGCAACTCGTCGGCAGTCTGTCGCATCAGCGCTATCCCCAGACCGCCAATCCGCCGTTCTGCCACAGCTTTTTCAGGAGCTGTTGTTTCTTGCTTTGTCGGGTCGAATGGCTTTCCGTCGTCAGAGAGTTGTATGTTCAGTGTTTCGGATTGCAGGCTCATGTTCATGGTTATTCCCGCGGCATGTGAGTGTTTTATTATGTTCACTACGGCTTCTTCCACTGCCAATTCGGTCTTTTTCAGTGTCCTTTTGTCCATACCTGCACACAGGGCGTAGTTGTGGAGTGCAGTCCGCAGTACAGGCCATTGTTCTTCTTTGTTTTCCACACTAAGGCATGCCGGTTGTGTCTCGCTTGTCTTTGCTATTACCAGCAGCGTCATGTCGTCCGCCTGCTCTGCTTTGCCCTTGAACTTGAGTCTCTCGTCGTTTATGGCGGTCATGTCTCCTTTTCTCAGATCCTCTGCCTCTTTCTCCACTAAAGCCGTCCAGCGTTTTGTTCCGAACATCTCGTGTTTCTCGTTCCGTGCTTCGGTTATGCCGTCGGTGTAAAGGACTATCATATCGTCCTGCCCGAGCATCATTCCCTGCTCCTCAAACCTGTATTTCCCGTCATAGCCAAGCGGGATATCGGGCTCTGTCTTTACGCTTTCTACTTCCGACTCCTGATTCGCGACTTTTGACATTTGACTCCTAACCATCAGCGGAGGGAGATGGCCGGCATTGCAGAACAGCAACTCGCCTGTCGGTACGTGCAGCTGCCCGACAAACGCCGTGACGAACATCATTGAGGGATTGTTCTCGCTCAGCACTGCGTTCATGTCCTCCACTATGGCTTTTGGCGACTGCAAACGTCTAACGGCAGAGCGGAAAAGGTTCACCGTTGCACTCATGAACATAGCAGCTGTCACGCTTTTCCCGCTCACGTCTCCGATGATGAAGTAGAGGTCGTCCTCTTTTCTGTAAAAGTCGTACAGGTCGCCTCCCACTTCGCGCATGGGCACTAATGCCGCGTGCAGACTTACATCAGGCCATTTGTCGGCATGAACTTTCTCCCGTTCTCCTTCGCGCAGTATGCCTTTCTGTATAGTGCTGGCAATGTGCAGTTCGTGCTCCATCACCTTGTTTGCAGTCTCAACGCGGGTGTATTCCTCTTTGTCTTGAAGCAGGCGGCGGATGAGCAGCCCCGCTGTCAGAATGCCGAATAGAAGGACAAGTGATGTTATCAGTGACATTCGGCTCACTCCGTCCCACAAGTGTTGGCGCGGAACGGCTGTCACTAAACGCATGTTCATAGGAGGCAGCAATTTCTCGGACACTATCATCTCCTTCCAGTCCTCCGTCTCTCCTGCCTGCACTATCAGTGTCCCGTTGGAACTGTATATTCTGCAAACCGCATCGTCGTAGGGGCGGGTGTCCGTCAGCAGTTGTTTTGCCCATTCCAGCGTGTAGTCGGCGCACGCCACGCCTATTATGTTGCCGTTGTTGTCGTATGCTTTGCGCGAGTGGGTGAAGATAATGTTGTCGGTATCCGCATCTTTGTATGACGGTGTCCAGTAGCCGTTGTCGTCGCTTTCCATCGCACCTTTGTACCACTCTCGCTCAAAGTAGTCGAGTTGCTCCTCAAAGTGGTAGTTTATGATGGAGTCGCGGCTGATACGCTGTGCGCAAACTGCATAGCGTTCGCCTTGTTTAGAAAAATAGTTCGGTACATAGCAGACATAGCAGCTGAACAGGTCGGGAAAACGCCATAGCACATTTTCTATGATAGCATAAAGACCTGCAGTGTCGTTCACGCAGTAGGGCAGGAAATGCACAATCTCCGCCGTGGCTTCGGGCATGTCGTACACCTCAAGCAGAAAGTCCTTGCTTGCAAGGTCCATCTTATAAGTGATGCGATTCTTTATGTCGGCTTTGTTGCGGCTGTACGACACAAAGAATTGAGTCGTCATTGCAATGACGAGGAACACGGCAGATACTATAGGCAGCGACTTTTTTATTCTCATCCTGGCAGCCGGACTTTTTCGCCTGCAAAGTTAGTACTTTTCTGCCGGATATACAAGACCTGCCCCGTTTTTTTACAAAAAACGAATACCTGAATATCAATTGGCAATTGCCTTGCACCAACTTGCAAAGTAGCGCACGCCTGCTATAGAAAGGGCTGTGCCAAGCCCAGGGTAGAACCCTGCAAAGAACTCCGCTGGCATTCCGGGGATGTGCTTCAGGCTTATACCCAAGCCCATCATAAAAAAGATGAGTATGTAGCCGTGCAGGTCGAAAAAGGCAAAGAGCGACTTGCGACGTTCAGGGAAATTGAGTATGCGTGCTGTATAACGCTTCACGAAGTTGTTGAACATCAGCGAGAAGCATACTGCCACCACTGCGGCTGTAATGCACAGCCACCATACTCTTTCCTCGTGCACCGCGTTCACTTGCTTCATCGCCTGTATGCCGCCGACCAGTATCTTCACGCCCGGACCGAGCCAGCAGAGCACCTGCATCAGCAGCAGGTGCTCTTTATTAACGGGTACAATCTTGTCGGTGTTCATATTCGTTTATTCGGCAAGAAAGGCTTCTATATCTTTCTCAAAATCCTCCGGTTCGGTGGTGGGAGCATAGCGCTTGATGGTCTTCCCGTCTTTGGAGATCAGGAATTTCGTGAAGTTCCACTGGATGTCGCTCTCGCTTTTTGCACTGTCGCTTATTTTCTTGAAGAGGGCTTTTGCTCCTTTGCCTTTCAGCCCATGGTACTCCTCTGTAGGAACCTGCTCTTTCAGATAGACGAATATCGGTTCTGCGTTCTCGCCGTTCACGTCAGTCTTCTTCATTATCTGGAAAGTAACGCCGTAGTTCAGTTGGCAGAACTCCTCTATCTGGCTGTCGCTGCCAGGGTCCTGCTCCTTGAATTGGTTGCAGGGGAAGCCCACTATAACCAGACCTTTGTCCTTGTATTTCTGGTTCATTTCCTCCAGACCTTTGAACTGCGGGGTCAGACCGCACTTGCTTGCTGTGTTCACAATAAGTAACACCTTGCCCTTGAACTGGGCAAAATCCAGTTCCTGGCCGCGGCTCGTAGGAGCCTTGAAATCATAAATTGTTGCCATGTTGTTGTTAGAATTACATGATGTCAGGCAGCAAAGAACTGCCATGACGGTTATTATTTTCTTCATACATTTGCTGTTTCTTGCTCTGTAACAAAGGTTTTTGCAAACCTGCATAGAGCGTCTATGTCTTCTTTGTCAGGATGTCCGCTGTGAATCGGACCCATGGAGCCTTTGCAGGTGAAAGAGCGGTCTGCCACTTTTATGCCGCGCTCTTCGAGTGCTTTGCGCATCTGCGGCACGGGAGAGTCGATGATGGCGCATGAACCGAAAAGGACGACGCATCTCACTTTTTCCGGTGTCAGGCTGTCGATGAAGCGGAATACACTCTTGTTCACGCTGCCCAGGAAAACCCCTGCGCCGAGGAACAGCACGTCTACGGGCTCAGTTACAGGTTCTGTGACAGGGGCTGCGCTTGTCCCGATTACATTTCCAAGTGCGTCGGCCATTTGTTTGGAGTGACCGAATTTGCTGTAATAACGAATAGCGTACTTCATAGTTATATTTGTTTTTGTAGCATTTGTTCAACTTCTTCGCGGTGCTCCCAAAGAGCACAGCCGCCGGAGTGCTCGCCGCCGACGAGGTGCACGGCGCGCAGTTTCTTAAAGAGTGGCGATTGGAGTGCTCCTTTGACGCCCAGCGTCAGCACATTGCTGTCGCTGTACGGCGAGAACGGACAGGGTTCGGCATTGCCGTCCGGACCGATATGGAAGAACCCTCTGCCGGCAGCCAGACAACCGCCCATGTGCTTCTCGTCGCCCGGGAAAGAGATAATAATGATATCATCGTACCGCTCGCGTTGGTGTGCCTGCACGGCTTCCATCATCTCCAAGTCATTCTCGCCGAAAGCGAGGTATTCTGTGCCCGGCTCGGTAGGTACGTATTCTACGTAGATGATCAACTTGCAGCCTATCTCGCGCAGATGATCCACGTACTCGTCCGAGGTGACAAGGGCGAAGTTCTCCGTGGTAACGGTGATGCTTACGCCGAAGAACAGGTCCTCTTTGTGCAGTTCCTCAACCGACATCATCGCCCGTTTGTAGATACCTTTGCCGCGACGGTCGTCCGTGCCGTGCTCTGCGCCCTCGATGCTAATCACCGGAATGAGGTTCAGGTGCTCTTTGAGGAAGGCTATATAAGATGGACCGATGAGGGTCCCGTTGGTGAAGATAGGGAAGATCATGTCCTCCACTTTCGCCACTTCCTCTAAAATGTCTTTGCGCATCATCGGTTCACCGCCTGCAAGAAGCGCGAAGTTGATACCGAGCGAAGAAGCCTCGGTAAAGATGTCCCGCCATTGTTCGGGCGTGAGGGTGGGACGGGTGCTCTTGCCGGGATTGTCGGCAATACCGTTGGCACGCGCATAGCAGCCTTTGCACGACAAGTTGCACTCCGTAGATATGGAGCAGATGAGGAACGGCGGCACTTCCACACCGCTCTCTTTGGCGACCGCCTTACGCCGTGACTCCGACTTGATAAACGTGTTCTGCAGCCGGAAGACGGTCTTCGCCTCGTGCGGGTTGCTCAGTACGTTGCGGTACGCCTTTGCCATGATCCGCCGGATAGCGGATGACATATAGCCTTGTAGATTGATTTCTGACATTATTGTTTTAGTTCTCATTATTAGTCTTCCATGCATCATAGCCGCCTTTCAGTTCAACAATGCGGTCAAAGCCCATTGTGTGCAGTTTTCCGGCTGCGGCATGGCTGCGTCTGCCTGCCTTGCAATACAAGGCTATAGTTTTTGTCTTATCCAATTGCTCTGCCGCCTGTTGCGCAAAAGCAGTATCACGCCAATTGATGTTCAGTGCTCCTTCAATATGTCCTTCGGCGTATTCTTCAGGCGTGCGTACATCTACCAGCAACAAATCCGGTTGCCGGATTGCTTCTGCAAACTCGTCCGGAGACAATGCAGGGAAATCTGGTGCACATGCGGCAAAGAACATCGTGGTGGCTGCTATAATTAACTTTTTCATTTATTCTTCTATAATATATGCATCTACAATCTCGCCATAAAAGGCGGTGTGCGGGCCTTTCTCTATGCTGTAGAAACGGCGTTTCTCTTCGTCGCCAAGCAGTTCCTCTTCCTGTGTCTGGCGATAGAGTACACGGCATTCGAGCGTCAGCGGAAACTCCTTGAGTCCCGGCACGGAGATGACATTGGGATCGACGAGTGTCAGACCTGCGGTGGCAATCTTATCCATGTCTCTGCCGGACTTGCTGCCAAGCAGACCCAATGCTTTGCGCGGAAAATCACCCACCTGCACGTTGATAGTGAACTCGCCGTTGCCCTGCAACATCTCATGTGTGAAGCGGCAGGTGCGTACGTATGCAATGAAAACCGGTTTCTCCCAAACGATGCCGAGCGTACCCCAGCCGATAGTCATGGAGTTCACTTTGTCGCCCACTTTGGTGGTAATCAGTATGCCAAGGCGCATAGCGCGGATGATGTCGCCTGCGCACTCACGTATGTCAATCTTTCGTTTGGTCATATTACGCCTTGTTGAATTTGGATTTGGGCTGCTTGCAACGGGGACATTTCCAGTCTTCGGGCAGGTCCTCGAAGGCTACGCCGTCGTGTTCCGCCGGGTCATAGACATAGCCGCAGATGGAACAAACGTACTTGCCGCTACCCTTTTGCCCGGAGAAATCCACCTCGGCAAAGACTGTCGGAACGGGGTTGTCAAGATCCATGACACGCTTGGCTTCGAGGTTCTCCGGTCCTTGCGGACTGTGAGTAGAGAGATACACGGTGGGGTGATTGCGGATGAACTCACGGATGCGGTTCTGCGTGACGCGGGCGGCAGCCAGGTCATCATACACGACAGAGAGTTTGTCGGCATACAGCGCTTCGTCGCAATACGTTATATCGCCGTGGATCATGTAGAACAGGTCGCCGTCTTCCACAATGATAATACTGTTGCCGCGTGTGTGTCCTTCGGCTTTGACAAACCATATACCGTCCTGTATCTTCTGCGCCTCGGGGAAGTTATAATACGCGCCGTCTGAATAAGTCACCGGCATGAGGTTGTCAATCCCCTCCAGTTCTGCAGCTCCCAGCTCATGCGCATTGACGAATATCTGCGCGTTGGGGAAGGATTTCAACTCACCGGAGTGGTCTGCGTGACGATGGGTGAGCAGGATTTTGGTCACTTGTTCGGGCTTGTAGCCAAGTGCCTCAAACGCCTCCATGTATGAGCAGATGTCCTTGCCTGTGTAGGCGAGAGACTTCTCGTCGGGCACCTCTTCCGGCGTGCCGGCAGGCAGACCTGTGTCCACGAGGATGATGTCCTTGCCGGTGTCAATCAGGTAGTTCTGCAGACTGCCGCGATAGCGGATGTTGTGGTCGAACTTGTCTTGTCCTTCTTCGCCTCCGAAGGCGAAAGGTTGGGTGTAGAATCCGTCTTTGCGGAATTGAATAGCTTTGATTTGCATGTTGTGTATGAAGTTAGTTTACCAAATAACGCAGAGCAAGGTGCGCCAGAGAGTGCTATACCACTTGCGGCCGAACAGCTGCTGGAAGTCGATAAAGATGATGATGTTGGCAAGTATATAGGGATAGGCATAGGGGTGGAACTCGAAGTGTGGAACGAACCAGCCGGCCGCTAAAATCCACACGACATTGACCATCTGCAGTTGGGAGATAATGAAAATCTGTGCTGTCAATATCTCTGCAAAATTGTAATTCGCCTTTTTAGTTCCGGTGTCATCATCAACAAACGGGCAATCTTTTCGCGGGGACTTGCGGAAAAGCAGCCACGTAAAGAAAATCCCCAAGATGGATTTGATGAGCAATCCAATTGCGATATGCTCATCGAGCCACTTGTAATACGCATCCACTATACGCACTGTTTTGTATTGAAACTCTATTACTTCAGGGGAGTATTGCCGACGATAATTCTCGTCCGCCATCTTCTGATTCAGGCGTGTCTCGTATGAGACTACCTGTTTCTTTTCCGCCGGCACGATAAGGAGGGCTATACTCACCAAGAGGCTGGTGCCTATGAGCAAATGGAATGGGCGAATGAACTTCCGCCGCTTGCCGTTGAGGAAGTCGGCAATGACATACCCCGGTCTCCAGACAAGATGCCAGAGCGTGTGCCAATATTCATTTTCTCCCAGTTCGGCCAAGAGAATACGGACGGCTGTAAGCCATGTAATCCGCTCGGGGCGGCGCGTCTGTTCCGGCTCTTCGCAGTTGTCCTCGTCGTAATATCTCTGCCGGCGTTGCAGTTCCCTGTATCTGTCCCTGGTGTAAGAGCGTGTCTGCTGCAACTTCCGAGACAGCTGCTGCCACCATAGGACAATCTTCAGCGGGTTTTTCTTATTCCGGTTCTGTTGTTTCATCAGGCGTGTTTGTTTGTCCCGTATCTTCAACGGGCTTGTTTTGCTTCGTCAGTCCTTCGGCAGAGTCAGTTCCTTTTGCCGTCCTTTTGCCGTCCTTTTGCCGTCTTTTTGCCGTCTTTTTGCCGTCTTTGTTTCGAGACTGACAGCGGAAGGTGAGGGTTGTTCAGAAGCAAAGGGCTCGTGAAGTACGTAATGTCTGTAGCAGGAGACAGCGAGCGTGGTGAGCGGGAGTGCGATAATCATGCCTATAACTCCCATCAATGCGCCCCAGACGCTCAGGCTGAGCAGAATAGCCGCCGGCCCGAGTCCGGTGACTTTGCCCATTATGCGGGGGACGAGCACCATGTCCTGCAAGGTCTGGACAACGACGAACACGGCCGTCATCATCAGCAGTGTGAGCCAGACAGGCTGGCCCGTCTGCGCCGACTGCACAAGGCAGAGAAGGATGCATGGAGGGATACCCAGTGCCTGCATATAGGGGACAAGGTTAAGTATGCCGATAATGATGCCCATAGCAAAGCCCATGGGCATGCCGATGAGCGTGAATCCGGCTGCGAAAAGAATGCCCACGCACAAGGCGACCAAGCCCTGTCCGCGGAAATAGGCATTCATGTTGAGGTTGATTTCGCGTACAAGGGTCCTGACCTGCGGCAGATATTTGTCGGGGACGTACTTGCTCCAGTTGGCACGTATGGAGGGAAAGGCTATGAGCAAGAAAATGAGATACATGAACCCGACAAAGATGACCACCAGTTCGCTGAGCCAGCTCAGTCCGCCGGTAATCCAGCCACCTATTTTGGGGACAATGTTCTTTATTCCGTCGCGCACCTCGGGATATGAGAGAACGGCCTCGAGGTTGAGGCCGTCAAGTGCGGCATGCAGTTTTTCCTGCTGCTCCTGCGTGAGGTACTTGTCCGGATCGAAGTCGGCGAAGTACTGCTCGACTCCGACCGCTGCGGCCTTTATCTCTCTGCCCATAGCCGGAATGATGAGATATACCGCCAGCGCAAGCAGAGCCGCAAACAGGACCAGCGTGAGCATGACCGACAGTCCGCGGAACCTGACGCGGCACTTGTGCTGAATGAAGCCCACCAGCGGGTCAAGCAGATAGGCCAGGAGGAAACTGACAAAGAACGGCAGCAATACGCCGTAGAGCCTGCTCAGCATAGTAGGTATGTTTTGTTATTTGCGCAGTTTCCCCGAGAGCCAGCTCCAGAGGCGTGTGACAAGGTCGGCGTAGAAGTTCAGTTCGCGCGTGGCGTTGTCGATGCGCGTCTCTAACCTGACAGTCTGCAGTTCGGCTTCGTGCTCGGCCTTGAGCGTCTCTATGTCAAGCTGTTCCTGCGTGCCGATCAGCTGCTTCGAGAGCAAGGCGATGAAGGGGTGTATGAACAGGCTGCGGCGGCAGACAACCGCCACCACGATGATGACAATATAGGCGCAGCTGACAATCAGCGCAGCCGCCCACAGGGGCATACATTGTGCCATAGCGTCAGTGGCCGCCACGGCGACAAAAGTGAGCAGAGCCAGCGAGCAGAGGACGATGGTGAATATCAGCAGGAAAAGCCCCAACACGCGGCTCACTGCGCCAATAAGACGCAGTTTGCCGACGTTGCCGAGCGCTTTGCCATAGACAGAGACTTCGGTTTTGAGTCTCTCTAACAGCTCGTTATCCATATTTATGCCTCTTTAGTTTCTGCGGTCTCCGGAGCCTGCTCTGCGGCGGCGTTGCCCAGTTCCTGTTTCAGTTTCTCGCAGTAGTCGCGCACCTGCTTTTTGGCTTCTTCAGCCATGTCTTTGATGTCGTTGCGCATCTCTTCGCCGTTTTTGGGCGCGAGCAGCAGTGCTGCGGCCGCTCCTAACAAGGCTCCGCCTGCAAACAGAGCCGCTCCTTTAATCAACTCTTTCATAAATCTCTGTTTTTATAGTTGTTATTGTCGCTTCTGGCGGTCAGATTACAGAAATGTAGACGGCACGGTTCATGCAACCGTCCATTTGCAGCGTACGGGGGAGACGATAGCGCCTTCTTTCTTGAGTTCGGCGAAGGCTTTGTCCACCTCTTTGCGGTCGGCGTTCAGGGCTTTGGTTACATCGCCAGCCGAAACCGGCTTTCCTGCTGCACGCATGGCAGCTAAAACTTGCTCTTTCATAATAAACTGTGTTTTACATCATTTCAATGAGGAAATTCTCGTAGCCGAGCTTGTCAATGTAGTTGAGGTACTGCTTCTCCCAAGCCATGTGCTCTACCTCGCCGTCAATCCATTTCTGGATGAGTTTCTGGGTGGGATAGTCATCGGAGAAAGCAGCAGCCAGTTCGCTGAGCTCGCGGATTGCATCGGGCTGATAGTCAGTCTCTATCTGCTGTTTTGGGTCGTCGTAGAACGGGAACTCGATGGTCTTCATCGCCTCCTGGAGGTCAGCCGGTTTGCAGCCGAGTTCGACAAGGCGGTTGAGTACCTCTTCGGCCTCGTCCCACTCTTCCTCGGCTTCCTCTTTCCACTTGTCAGCGAGCTTGTTCCAGCCGTTGAGACGGTCGTAAGCCGAGAAAGCGAAATGTTGTTTACTGTTTCCGAACCATACTGCGCCCAGATATGCCAGGCCTTTCAATGCTTCTTCTTTTGTCATAGTTGTAAGTTTTTTAGTTATTGTTATTTGGTTATTTGTTTTAGTCCTGCAATAAGTTTGTCAAGCTGGGGAATGAGTGCGGTCAGCTCGTCAATGGAGGCGGTCTTGTCCAGGATGTCCGCGCTGAGGCATTCGGGCACATGCAAAGCCTGCCCGCGCAAGAGGCGGCCTTTCTCCGTCAGCGAGACTATGCGCTGCCTTGTGTCCCTCTCGCCTTTTGTGCGGACAATCAGTCCCGCTTTCTCCATGCGCTGGAGCAGGGGGGTGACAGTGTTGGTTTCCAGCACAAGGCGGTTGGCAATGTCGCAAACGGGGAGGCAGTCATTCTCCCAGAGGACGAGCAGCACCAGATATTGCGGATAGGTGAGTCCTAACGGCTCTAAAAGCGGATAATACGCGCTCATCATCAGTCGTGCCGCAGTGTAGAGGCGGAAGCACAATTGGTTGTCCAGTTTCAGTTGTTCGTTATCCATGATGTTGTTCTGCAGTGTTTTAGCCGCCGTAGGTTTGATTGGGCAATTCTGTTTGTGTTACTCGTTATGTCGTTCACGATGCAAAGTTGCTGCTTTTGTTTTAATATCGCAAGCGCTATATCTAAAAAGAGGTGTTTTTATTAAAGAACGGATATATATTATTAAAAACAGGACACTTTTCTTGAGTAAAAACGGCTCCGGCTGACATGTGCTGTTTTCTTATGCCTCTTGTCGGGGGGCGATATCGGGTGTTTGGGGCCCTATGGATGCCAAATCAGCCACGTCACCCCCAAGCCGACAGTGGCAAGGTTGCGCGGGGAGGAGAGCAGCGGCTCGGAGTTGTACAGGTTGAACCCTGCATTGACATCCAGTTGCACGCGCGGGTGGACAGCATAGGTGATGCCGAAATCGAGGCAGAGGTCGTAGTGGGTGTAGCGCGTGTTGGCGGGGGTGCGGACAGCGTCGGTGTCGAAGATGTTGTAGCTTTCGACGAACAGGCCCAGATAGTCGGTTGGCTCGAAGTTGATGCACAGCGAGGCGAAGATGTCGGGGGCGGGGGCCCAGTCGGTCCAGTGCGCCCCCACGTCATAGCCAATAGAGAGCCACTCTGTCACTTCGTGCTCGCAGAGCAGGTCGATGGTTCCGGAGACGGGCATGTCTTTTGCCATGTCCGGCGTAAGCGGGAGTCCGAGGTTGAGCATGAGCGCTGTGCGCGGCATCCAGGTCAGGTCAAGTTTGCCTGCATGGTGGTCGCAGAGCAGCAGCTTGGTGCCGACGCTCAGCGGCGCGGGGGCATAAGCGGGGCGGGAGAGAGCCTGCGCGGACTTGCTGTCCCTGCCCCTGAACGCCGCGACCCCCGTGTACTCGAGCCGCAACTCGGCCCGCTTGTGGAGCCCGAAGCGGAAGAGTGTGGAGGGGGCTGTGAGCAGATGCAGGCCCTGCATGTGTGCCAGCTCGAAGCCGCTTTCCCATTGTATCCGGCCTTTGCCGAGCACCTCCGAGCCGGTGCCTGCCCCCGGGCGGTCGGCACTCAGCCATATCTCGTTAGCGGCGGCATGATGATGTTCGCCGTGGCGGTGTATGGTCCAGACAGTGTCCGGAGCAAGGCCGTGCGCGCACAGAAAAGCATGCAGCAGCAGGCAGAGGAGTATGATGCGCTTGCAGGGAAGCACAACAGCAGGTTACTTATATGTCACCGTCTCGCTTAACGGCTTGCGGCTGAAGTGGTTGGCATGGGGCTGTACGCCTTCTGCCGCATAGCCGCAGGGCATGAGGAACGAGGGCTTGTGGTTGGCGGGCAGGTTGAATGCGGCAGCCACTTCGGCAGGCTCGAACCACTTGACCCAGCATGTGCCAAGCCCCAGTTCGGTGGCTTCCAGCATCATCTGCGTGCCTACTATGGAGCAGTCCATGTCGCCCGAGTTGGCCCCGTCTTTCGTCCAGACCAGGTCGGTGTCGTAGCAGACGAGGAAGACCACCGGCGCATGATAGGCGCAGCGGGTCAGTTGATTGATTTTGGCTATAGCCTCCTCACTCTGAAGCACATAGATGTGCTGCGGCTGCACGTTTTTCGCCGTGGGGGCAAGGCGGCCCGCCTCCAGAATGGAGTCTATTTTAGCCTGTTCTACAGGCACTTGCGCGTACTCGCGGACTGCGAAACGGGCGCGGGCTAAATCAAGGAACGACTTTTGCGGGGTCGGGTCGCAACTGCAGGAGGCCAACAACGCCGCCATGCATGCTAAACAAAGCAGTTTTTTCATATTCTTGCGATTTTTGCTGCAAAGGTAATGAAAAAATATGTTTTATGCAAGTTTTTTCCGCAAAAAACAAAAAAGACTTGTCTAAACGAGAAAAAAGATGTAACTTTGCGCACTTTTACAAATATCAGAGTCATGGATATTGCACTTTTGGTTCTGGCGGGGCTCTGCATGCTGGTCGGCATAGCGGGCTGCATCATTCCGGGGCTACCCGGCACGCCTGTTGCATATTTGGGTCTGTGGATTGCGCAGGCGACTGAGCGCGTGGACTTCAGCTGGCGCATGCTCCTTGTGTGGGGCGTGGTGACGGTGGTGGTGTCGGTGCTTGATTATGTGGTGCCTGCGTGGGGGACAAAGAAGTTCGGCGGCACGCGCTTTGGCGTATGGGGGAGCACCATCGGCGTTTTTGTTGGCCTGTTTTTCGGTGCGGCAGGTGTGGTGATAGGTCCTTTGGCGGGAGCCGTGCTGGGCGAGTTGCTGGGCGGGAAGGCTGTTGCAGAGGCTTTCAGGGCAGGCTGGGGCAGTTTTGTAGGCCTCTTGTGCGGCACAGTGCTCAAACTGGTCTGCTGCGGGCTGATGACCGTCGCGCTCATACAGGCAATCTGGTAAGAGAGTTTTTTTTATACATTTTCCGCCTGTTTTTTGCTTTTTACTGACCTTTTCAGGCAGCTGCGGCTGTCTGTTTTTTGCACGCTAACTGCGTCTTTTTTGCGCAGTCGGCGCGTGGCTCATCCACGCCTGCACAAAAGCAACCTTTGGCATATTGAATTACCGCAATTTAAGATTGGAAACTTAAAATCTGCACTACATTTTTATATTTGAAACTTAAACTTTTTGCGATATTTTCATATTGGAAACTTAAATTTTGCATTTTTATTTGGCTATTATACGGGTTCGTCTATATTGCAGTTGGCAAAATCGGAGGCTGATATGTCAAGACGGCAAAGATAAGACCTTCAAGCAAATAAAAGATATTCCTGACAGTTATCTTGCCGTTGATGACACAGAGATAGGGTTTGGCAACCGCATACCCCTCTGGCTGTTCGGCTTCCTCTATTGAATTAACATTTCCAAAAGTAAAAATCAGCACAACTATAACGGCACCGTCAATATCCTCCGCGACGGACAGCTTTACATCCTCCGCAACGGCCGCATCTTCACCTCCGCCGGCATGCAACTCAAATAATGACCTTGCCATGCCTGCCGGCCTGCAGATAACTGCCTTCACTTCGGCAGGTGTGCAACTCAGATAAAGCATTGTCAGGTCTTCTTTACGGCAGCAGCGGGACGTTTGTGCGTCCCGCTGCTTGTCTTACCTCCCCCCCTCACCACCTCTTGCCTCCTCTCATAACAAATCTCACATCCTCCCTCACCACCTCTTATCTCCCCTCATAACACCTCTTACATCCCCTCATAACACCTCTTACATCCCCTCGTAACAAACCTTATCTCCCTTCATACCACCTCTTGCCTCATCCCACAACACCCCCCACCTTCTCCCATAACAAACCTTACCTCCTCCTGCAACCCCACCTTCTCCCATAACAAACCTTACCTCCTCCCGCCCCCCCTCCTCCTCACATAACAAACCTTACTTCCTCCCGCCCCCCCACCTTCTCCCATAGCAAA
>JAFPZY010000011.1 GCA_017417025.1 Paludibacteraceae bacterium
AAAAAAGTTAACGGATGCATGCGCAATATTGCAAAAAACGACAAAAATATTTGCATATATGAAATTTTTGCATTATCTTTGTAGGCGGATTCTGCAAAAGGAAAAGCAAAAAAAGTATATCACAAAAAACGGTCGTTTTTTGTGATATACTTTTTTCTGCTCTATCCGTTGGACCTTCTCTGTCTCATTCCTCGTTCCATTCGTCAAATTCGTTGTTCGTCAGTAATCGTAACCCTGCAATTCGTTCCATTCGTCAAATTCGTCGTTATTAAAATTCCACAGCATTCGTTGTCTGCTGGTTTTGCTGAATGACGCTGCAAAGATATATCTTTCCGTCCCCGCGTTGAGCGTTTTTGGTCCTCACCGGCACTTTCCTGCCCCATTTGGCGCTATTTGTCACTTTCCTGCGCAGCTTGAGAAGCCCGCGACAAATATGTATCCGTGCAATATCAATTGTCAATTGGGTTCTACCCTCGCACTATCCTGCCAGTACCCTCACAGCGGCTATCCTTTCCGCTGTGCCTCATATCAGGCCATATTCTCATTCTCATTCTCATTCTCACCCTCATCCTCATTCTGACTCTCATTCTCACTCTCACCCTCACCCTCATTCTCACCGACCTCCGATACTCTCAACAAGTGCACCGGCGTGCGCCCGCTGATTTTACACATTGTCGCTTTTCAGCACTTTTTGCTTAATTTTTGACTTCGCATTTTTGCGCACATTTTCCGCTATCGTCTTGCTGTCATCTCCGAGTCGTTTCCCTGTCATCTCCGTATGACACAATGTCATCTTTTCCGCCTCTTCACCTTACACTTTGTCAATCGCCCCACTTTACACTTTGTCCATCACCTCCCCTTACACTTTGTCCATCACCTCCCCCTACACCTTGTCCATCACCTCCCCCTACACCTTGTCAATTCCCACAACCTTCCACTCCTCTCACTCGCCGCAGGGCCGCATCTTGTGTATTCTCCGCCCCCCATGCAGTTCCACTATCGCACCTCCCATAAGCCTGCACTGCTGCATGCCCCTGCACTTCCACAGTCACCTCCCCTCACTACATCTGCACTGTTGTACGCTTCCCCTGCATTTGCCTTACAACTACTACATAAGAGAACCGCCTAAACGGGCGGTCCTCTTTACTTCAAAAACTATGTATCAGCAGATTACTTGTGTGCAGGCAGTGTAACCGATTTCACATTCTTCATGCTGCGGATATCATCTATGCTCAAAGAGCGGACTCCGCCGCGTGCTACAACAGCAGATTCGGCTGTTTCTTTAGCAACATGGTAAATCACCTTCTCGCCAAACTCAACTTTGTTGCTGCTAACGGTCATTGCGCCTGTTATGTCATCCGTTGCGGTGGTTACACCCATATACAAAGTCTCTCCCAAAATATCTGTAGCACCAAAGGGCAGAACCTCTGCATGGATACCATTAATTTTGTACATGTACAAAGAATTCTTGTTGCTCTCAATGTTTACAGTCACGTCAGTTGCCAATGCACCGGGAATGATAGTCGGGAAGTAACCCTGACCCTCATAATATGTATATTCATACATACGCCCACCGCTGATGCCTTCAAGAACAGCATTGTCAAGTTCAGAGGACCAAGTAGTCCAATCCTCGCTGTTAGCTGCAGAAACAGCGGCTTTCACATGGGTCAGATAAGCTGCCTCATTCGACAGTTTGCCGGCTTCCATCAAGTGGTAGTCAATCGAATCTTTGGTTATCCATGCACCTGTGGCAAATGTCAAGTGGTCCTCTGGGTTGGCAAAAATCTTTTCGCCGCTCGGCAGTGGGCTTAAACCCTCGTTCATACCGCCATCTGCGTATGTGAGATAGCCGGGCATAGTGATAACATAAGCTGTCGAAGGTCCGCTTAGTTTGCCCTGGTCATCGTAGCCAAATCCCTCCGAGAAGAGGCTCAGGGTTGCAGGGATAAGGCAACCGTAAACTTTCTCACCTGTTGCATTCACTGTTGCAATAACAAAGGTGTCACTTACGACCTTTACGGGTTGGTGGATTTCCTGGTCATACGAGTAGGAGACACTTGCACTTGTGAAGTTCAGTGTCTCAAGTACGCTGGCTACTTTCACGTCAAGGCTGCCTTTCACCTCTTTCTTGTCAATAGTGGTGGTGGCTGTGATGGTGGCGGTGCCGAAAGTGATACCCTTCACTGTGCCGTTCTTGTCCACAGTTGCCACTTTCTCGTCCGAGCTTGCCCATGTGTAGGTCAGTTTGTCCTTGCCGGTGTAGCCGGTAGCCTGTATGGAGATACGTTTCTCCTCACCGGGGGTGATTGTCAGTGACGTACCGCCGTTCAGCGTAATGGTCACCTCGTCAGAAGTACTGTTGTTGCTTTTGCAGCCCGTAAAACCGGCTGCCGCTGCAAGGAGCATCATTGCTCCGCAAAGAATTTTCTTCATAATGCAGTTTTTTTAAGTTGGTTATGTTTCTTTATTTATTTTTTGTCGCTGTTCTTCAGGTTCGGGTTGTAGGTGCTTTCCGATGACGGGATGTTCATGTTGTAGCTGTCCTCCGTCGCGTCAGCCTTGCCGCCCTTGTTGTAGTCGTGGTTACCGCCTCGTGTGCGCACGTCGTTCCAGCGGCGGAAGGTTTCAAGTCCGTAACCCTCACCCCACATCTCTATGCGCCAGTTGTAGATGATGGCTTTCTCCAGTGCGCTCGGGTCGCTCCAGCTGGCCACGTCTGCTGCGTAGGCTGCATCAGCCTCTGCGTCGTCCTCATACTTGCGCTCGTCGGTGATGGTCTTCAGGTAAGTTACAGCCTTGCTGTAGTCGCCTGCGCCGAGGGCGGCGAGTCTGTACTCCGCCTCTGCCGCAATCAGGTACATGCTCTCGAAGCGCATGAACACGTTGTCGCTCAGCCAGTCGCGGTCAAGGTCGTCGTCCTTGGTGGAAGTCGGGTTGGCTGCAGAGAAGAATTTGCCGTCAGGGCACAGTATGTACGAGCTGTTGGCAGTGCCGTCGTTGAACCAGTCTTTGCGCTTGTCCCAGTCGGGGATAAGGTCATACAGGTTCTTGTCTATCACCTTTGTGTCGCCTGCCCATGCATAGCTGTATGAGTGGATATCCACCTGGCCGAACCAGCTCTTCAGACCGCCGGAAGTCTCCACGGTCACGGTCTGACCCCACATCCAGCTTTCGTCAGACACATTGTTGAAACCGGTTTTCAGCAGATTGGCGTTAGAAATCATTCTGTATTTCCCGCTCTCAATCACGGCTGTTGCCTGCTTGCGTGCTTCTTTCAGATATTCAACCTTTTTCTCCTCGGGGTAATATACAGCTGCGTTCAGGTATGCCTCTGCCAGTATGCCGCGTGCCACCTCAAGGTCTATCACCAGTTTGTTCGGGCGGATATAGGTAGCGCCGAACTCCTCATACAGACGTATAGCGAGGTTCAGGTCGCGGAAAGCCTGTTTGTAAACCGCGTCAGAGGTGGAAAGGGGCTGTGCCGCATCCATGTTATACTCGTCGTAGATAGGGCAGCATGAGTAGTCCTCTATAGTGTAGCCCTTCATGTAGGTGCTTCCCTCCACGGGGGTGTACCAGCGGGCGAGGTTGGCGTATGCGTAACCGCGCAGAGCCAGCACCTGTGCATAATAAACAGCCTGCTCATACTCGGCCTCCGTATATTTGTACTTGTCGTCGGTTATGTCAGACGGGAAGCCGTAGGTGTTGATGTGCTGCGTGAACTCGGTGCCGTTCTTGAAGGCGCGGATGGTTGCGTTGATGTTGTGCATCATGCCGTAGTAGAAGCCCCAGATGGTGCCGGTGCGGTTCACTGTCAGCATCTGCTCGTCGGTGTAAAGCCAGCCGTAAGTCTTGCCGGTCAGCGCTATATCGCTGCACAGGATGTCACCCCAGAGGTCGATACTGCGTTTGCCGAACTCGTCGTGGTTGCTGCCGCCCATTGAATACAGTTTTACATACAGACCGCGCACACTGCCTTCAAGCTGGTCGGACAGCTTCTCATATTGGTCCTGACGCAGTGTGCCGCCTTCAGGATAACGCTCAAGGAAGGAGTCTTTGCACCCTGTCAGCATCAAGGCTGCTGTGATTGTTAGAATAATGCTCTTTTTCATATCTTTGTCCTTATTCTATGTCGTTTGTAAACTCTTTATTTTAGAATTGCACCTTGATACCGCCGATGATAGTTGACAGCGGGGTGTACTGGTAAGAACTCGAGCTACCCGTTCCGCTCACTGTCGGGTTGTAACCGCGGCGGGCGCTGGCGATAGCGAGGTTGTCGGCCTGCACATAAAGCTCCAGACGGCTCAGTTTGATCTTCTCAATCAGTTTCTTCTGGAACTTGTAACCCAGACGGATATTGTTCAGGCTGAAGAACGAGTTGCTGGTCAGGAAACGTGTGCTGGCTACATTGGTGTAGGGGTCAGTACCGTTGTTCAGACGCGGGATGTTGGTATCCGTGTTATCAGGACTCCAAGCGTTGCGCATATCAACGTGCCAGTTGTGGTTACCCACCTTCTCGTTGCCCATCAGTTGTGCGTAGGTATTGTCGTAGCCGTAGCCGCCGATGCGGTAGCTGCATGCAATGTTCAGTGTGAAGCCGTAAGCCTCAAGGTCAAGACCTATACCGCCGTCCAGTGCAGGCTCGGCCGATTTGCCCACGAAGTCGCTTCCGCAATATGCTGCATCGTCAGTGTGGACGGTGTCGATGGTGGCATTCGGGTGTTTGAGGCGATACTGATGCACGTCAGAAATATAGTTGTCCACAAAGCCCTGCTTTTCCATATCCTCGTCGGTTATCTGGTCAGCGTTCTTGTGTCCGAAGGCACCTTTGTCGCTGTCGTAGTAGCCGATGTAAACGGGCTTTCCGTTTGTAGGATTAACGCCGATATAGGTGCGCATGCTGTAGTCGTACATACTGTGTCCTACCACCAGACCGCCGTTGGTCGTCATCTCGCTCTCGCCGTCAATGTCCTTAGGCAGAGAGATGATGTTGTTGTGGTAGTGACCGCCGTTCAAGCGGATATCCAGTTTCACGTTGCGGGTATCCACTGCATGCACTTTGGCCTGGAACTCGACACCCTGGTTCGACATCTTACCGCCGTTGATATAGACGTAAGAATATCCCAGCGAGTTGGCCTGATAGCGCGGCATGAGCATGTGGTCGGTTATCTTGTAGAAGTAGTCAAACTCAATGTCTGCATACTTGCTCAGCGAGAACTCCAGACCGAGGTCCACTGTCTGTGTGCGCTCCCATGTCAGGTCAGGTGCGCCCTTGTAGTTCCACACATAACCTATTTCGTTGTCCACGAACTCGATGCTGTAGTGGTCCTGGAAGAGGTCGGCACTTATACCCTGGTTTCCCAGCACGCCCCAGCTCAGACGCAGTTTACCGTCTTTCAGTATGCGGCTTGCGGGCTGCATGAACTGCTCGTTGGTGAACAGCCAAGCTGCTCCCACAGAGCCGAAGTGACCCCAGCGGTGTCCTTTGGCAAACTTAGACGAACCGTCGGCGCGGTAGTTACCGGTAACCATATAACGCTCGCCATAGGTGTAGTTGACCTGTGCCAGAGCACTCTGCAGGGCTGTTGAGTTGGTAGAAGAAGCCATGCCTGTCATCTGGATGGCATTGCTCCACTCAAGGCTGGCGGGGTCGGCTATACGTGCCATCGAGCCCGACATGCCGGAGTTGCGGCTGTAGCTCAGCTCATGGCCGGCAAGAGCGTCAATAGTGTGGTCGCCTATCACCTTGTTATATTTCAGCAGTTGCTTGGTCTCGAAGAAAGTGTAGTTGGTCTGACCTTTGTCTATGCGGCCAAGTCCGGCAGCGTCGCCGTAGTACTTGTTGGTCAGGTCAGAACCGTTGATACCCTGATACTGCACGCCTGCCGACACCTCAAGTTTCAGGTCTTTATAGAACTTGAACTCCAGCATACCGTTTACAGCCACCTGGTGCTGCTTGGTGTTTGCCTTGTCGTAGCGCAGTGCACCGGCGGGGTTGATACCGCTACCGAAACCGCGTCCCGAACCTTCGTGCATACCGTAGTCGTAAGCATATTCGCCGGTCTTCGGGTCAGTCATTATGGTGCCGTCGGCATTATAAAGATGCACGGGATAGATAGGCGGTATGCCGTTCACGTAGGCAAAACCGTTGTTCATGTTGCCGCCCTGACCCGGGTTGTTGAGGTTGCTGTAGGTATAGGCGATGTTCACTGTTCCCTTCAGCCATTTCTTCGCCTGGAAGTCAATGTTGCTGCGGGTGGTGAAGCGGTCGTAGTCAGAACCGATATAGTAACCTTCATCCTTCAGGTAGCTGAAAGAAGTAAAGTATGAAATCTTGTTGTTTCCGCCCGAGATACGCACGGTGGCGTTAGCTTTCTGGCCGGTGCGGAAGATGGCATCCTCCCAACTCGGCATATTCCTGTAAGCAGCGTTCATCTCGATGCCTTCAAAGAACTTGCCCGTGTAAGGGTCTATCAGGTTAGCACCCGTTTTGTCGGCATCGCTCCAGAGGTTGTACATGGTGGGCAGTCCCTGCGAGCTGAACAGGTTGTCGCTCGCGAGTTTGGCAGAACCGTCCAGATTGTTGTACAGGCTCAACCATGCCATTTCCACATACTCCTGCGGGCTGGTGATTACGTTGTACATAGGCAGCAGGTGCATGTTGGCACCGTAGGTAACGTCGATGTCAATCTTCGCATCGTCGTCCTGCTTACCCTTCTTGGTCGTTATCACAATTACACCGTTGGCACCGCGGCTACCGTAAAGCGAAGTGGCGGTAGCGTCCTTGAGGACTGTGGTGGAAGCGATGTCGCCCGGGTCAATAGCGGAGATGTCGCCGTTGTATGTAACACCGTCCACTATATATAGAGGTGCAGTGGCAGCGTTCACGGAGCCCAAGCCGCGGATGCGGATGGAGGCATTGGTACCGGGCTGACCGCTCGTATTGATAACCTGCACACCGGCAACCTCGCCGGCAAGAGCCTTTGAGATTTCAGACGGGGTCTTTTTCTCTATGGTCTCGGAGGTAACAGCCTGTGCCGAACCTGCGAAACTTCCCTTTGTCACGTTGCCGTAACCAGTAACAACCACCTCCTGAATCACTTCCGAGTTCTCGCGCATTGTAACACGCACACTCGAGCCTGTTATAGCCACTTCCTGTGTCTGCATGCCCACATAGCTAATCACCAGCGTTTTGGCATCTTTGTCCACAGAAAGAACAAACTGACCGTCAAAGTCAGTGATAGTGCCGGTGGTCGTGCCCTTGACTTGCACGCTTGCACCGATAACAGGCTCGCCCTTTTCATCTACGACCACACCGCTTACCTGCTTCGTCTGGGCGAACACACCCAGGGCTAACAGACACAGTGTCAATAGTGAAACTACTTTTTTCATGTTCTTTTATTGGTTTTTTTGTTATTAAGCTTGTCTTGCCGAATCCGTCTTTTCCCGCCGCCAAAGCCGTTGCCGCCTTATGCTCTGCCGTTTTTCGGCCTTTGGGAAAAAGCGCATTTTCGGTCGCAAAGGTACAACTTTTTTTCGTAACTTCCAAATGATTGGCGGGAAAAAATTATTTTTTTACATTCTTTGTGTAATATTATGACAAAAAACTAAGACTTCACCGGCTTTATTCGTAGGTCAGGAGGCATGTTTCCGCCTCGCAGAATACCTCGTTGGCTATATCCTGAAGGTCCTCCGCCGTCAGTTTCCCGATATGGGCAAAAGTCTGTTGCCATGTAGGTGCGCAGTTGTGATAGAGCATCTGTTTGCCCATTGCCAGCACGTTGTTCTCCTGGTTCTCCGCTGAAATAGCCATCTGCCCGTGCAGTTGGACCAATGCGCGGCGGAACTGCGCCGGCGACAGTTTCTCCTCGCGCAAGCGGCGAAGTTCTTTCATGCACAATTCCACGCAGTGCTCCCTGTTTCTGGGCTCGCAGGCAAGATAGATGTTCCAGTAGCCGCTGTCGCTCAACGGTGTGTACTGCGACTCGATTGTATATACCAGCCCCTCTTTCTCCCTCAAAGTCATGTTGAGGCGGCTTGACATGCTGCCGCCCAATATATGGTTCAGCAGATACATTCCGAGCTGCTTTTTGTGCCCGATGTTGTATGCCCTGCCTCCGAGCATGGCGTGCGACTGGTGCGTATGCTTCCGGAAGTGCGCTTCGCGCCCTTCAACCAGTGCGGGCACAAGCAGTCTTTCAGAGGAGGGCATGCCGCTGCCCACGAGTCCACCGCTTTCGGCAGTTATCCTCTCTACGGCAGCCCTGACTCTGGCAAACGGCACATTGCCCTGCGAGAATATCACAGTATTGCCGCGTTTGTAGTGGCTTCGCATCCACTCTGCAGCCGTCTCTGCCGAGCGGCTTATACGCCGCAGCGTCTTCCTTGTGCCCAATATGGGCATGGCGAGGGGGTGCCCGTTGAACACCAATCCTTCGAAGTCGTCGTAGATAAGTTCGCTCGGGCTGTCGTTGTAGCTCTCAATCTCGTCAAGTATAACTCCGCACTCTTTGTCTGTTTCCTCTTTGGGAAATGTGGGGTTGGAGACCAGCGACCACAGCAGCCTGAGTGTCCGTGAGAAATACTGCGCAGGCGTAGCAGCATAGAAGACCGTCTCCTCTTTTGTGGTGTAGGCGTTTATCTCGCCGCCTATCCCCTCGACGCGGTCGATAATCCTGCGGGCCGACAGTTCTCTTGTCCCCCGGCTGCCCTCATTGGTCAGGCAGCCTTTGAACACGCAGTGCTCTATGTAATGCGCCATGCCGTTTTCTTCCGGCTCCTCGTCGCGCGTGCCGGCTCCGGTCATTATGCCTGCGTATGCCACAGGCGAGCCGGTATGCTTGTGCACGAGCCGCAGGCCGTCAGCCCAGGTGTGATAATATATACTGTCATTGTCAGTGTTCATTGCTGTTGCTTTGTATCTTTATTTATATATTAAGGTGTTTTTTCTTTATTTTTTCCGTTCTTTTTTTGTCATTTCAAAAATAGTTTGTACCTTTGCAGCCGCTTTCGCACATTGCGGCATTGGCGGAATTGGTAGACGCGCCAGACTTAGGATCTGGTTCTCACGAGTGTAGGTTCGAGTCCTATATGCCGCACTTCAACTTAACTATGCAGGCTGTTCCTGCATTTAACCGTAATATAATCTATGCGCACTCTCATACGTCTAATGCTTGTCCCTATGGTTGCCTGCCTTTTGTTCTCATGCTCAAAGGCCACAGCCGACTACACTCCCTACATATCCTTCTCCGCCATTCTGCGCAACCCCGTAACTTCACACGACAGCATCATAGGCTGTGAGGACACTGTATATACCGCTTACGACAGTTCTATCAGCGCATATATGCTTGACACGATTGCGCTGTCAGACACTGTTGTTTTCATGGCAGGTTTCGGTTCCCGCGGCAACGACCTCACTGCGGCTCTCATCAACTTTGATTCCTCCGCCATCAGTCTCCGCTGCAACCTCGCCAAAGAGATAAAAGCTGTGCTTGATACGACCAAGACTGACGAACAGACAGCGCAGCTTTACTTCATTCCGGGCTACAACTTCATCCTCTTCCCCATCACCTACTCCCCTAAAAAGGCAGGTGTGCACAAATTGGTTTTCCAGGTCAGGTCGGACTCGAAGTTCTCTCCTGTCAGCTACACACTGATGCAGCCTGTCCGCGAGTAGGCTTATTCCCCTTTCTTCGCTTCCTGCCACAGAGCCTCCATCTCGTCAAGGCTCATGTCGTTCAGTTGCCTGCCCTGCTCCGCGGCGCGTTGCTCGATATGGTTGAAGCGGCTGATGAATTTACGGTTGGTTTTCTCCAGCGCATTGTCGGGACGCAGTTTGTAAAGCCTGCCGGCATTGACAAGAGCGAAGAGCAGGTCGCCGAACTCAGCCTCGGCTTTCTCTTTCCCCGCCTCTGTCAGTTTTTCCCCTTCAGGTGCAGCCTTGCGCAGTTCGTCCTCAAACTCGCGTGTTTCCTCCTTCACTTTTTCCCAGACATCCTCTTTTTTCTCCCAGTCGAAGCCCGTGTTGGCCGCCTTGTCCTGTATCCTGTACGCCTTTACCAGCGAGGGCAGTGCTTCGGGGATACCTCCAAGCACGGTTTTGTTGCCGCCTTTTTCTTTCAGCTTGACAGCCTCCCAGAGTTTTGAGACATCTTCCGCCTCTCCGGCTGTCTGCTCGCCATAAACATGCGGGTGCCTGAACATCAGTTTGTCGCAAAGGCGGTTGCAAACGTCCGCTATGTCGAAATCGCCTGTTTCCGACCCCATCTTGGCATAGAAAACGACATGCAGCAACACGTCGCCAAGCTCCTTGCTCACCTCGTTCATGTCTTTCTTGATGATGGCGGAAGCAAGTTCGTAGGTTTCCTCTATAGTGTTCTCCCGCAGGCTCTCAAAGGTTTGTTTCCTGTCCCACGGGCATTTTTCCCGCAGGTCGTCCATGATGGTCAGCAGTCTGTCGAAGGCTGCCAGCTGTTCAGCGCGTGTGTGTTTCATGATATTGCATCGAAATATTCCCGTTTTTGTCCAGTTGCGCATAAGTCCACTGCCTGAAGCAGTCGCCCAGAACCAGCACTCTGCTTCCGCCTGCAAGCTCCAGGTCAAGTTCTATATGTCTGTGCCCGAATACATAAAGGTCGTGGTGCCTGCCCTGCAGTTCCTGCTCTTTGGCATAGAGCACCAGTTCCTCTTTGTTCTCCCCTTTGTACGGGCAGGGGTTGTCTATCTCTTTCTGCCTGCTTCTTCTCGCCCACTCATAGCCGAAGTTGTCGCCCCAGCGCGGCGGCAGAAGCCGGAAGAGGAATTGCGGCACGGGGTGGTGGAAGAAAGCCCTCAGGCGCATGAAAGCCCTTATTTTCCGCTGTATCTCCACGGGCAGGCTCTGCAAATAATCCTGCGGCACAAGCCCGTCGCCGTGCGCCATGAGCACTTTTTTGCCATAGAACTCGGTCTCCCACAGAGTGCGGTGGACATGCACGCCCGTAACTTTCTCAAGCCAGCCGAAGGTCCATATATCGTGGTTGCCGATGAAGTAATGCACTTCTATTCCGCTGTCGGTGAGGTCCTTCAGGCATTTCAGTATGCCGGCGAACTGCTTTTTCCCTGCAGGCGGATTGTCAAGTGTGGCACCGGACTCCCACAGATACTCGTACCAGAAGTCGAAGATGTCGCCCAGGAGACATATCACCTCCGCCTTTTCCGCCATCAGTCCGAGCAGGCGCACCACCTCCCGCTGATGCGCTTCAGGGTCGGCTATTACGCGCGAGCCAAGATGTGCGTCACTAAGGAAACAGACCATTGCGCCATTGTTTGATTTAGAGGAATCCCAGTTCCAGTTTCGCCTCCTCCGACATCATGTCCTTGCTCCATTCCGGCTCGAACACGAGGTTCACGTTCACGGTCCGGATGCCTTTCACGCCGCCTACTTTCTGCCTTATGTCCTCCACGAGGAAATCGGCTGCAGGGCACGACGGGGCGGTAAGGGTCATGTCGATATTACACACGCCGTCACCGGGGAGGTCGATTTTGTATATGAGCCCCAAGTCGTATATGTTCACGGGTATTTCAGGGTCGAACACTGTTTTCAGCATCCGCAGCACCTCTTCCTCCTGCTCCAAGAACTCGTTCATCGCCTACCCCAGTTTCTTTATCGCCGTTCTTACTCTTTTCAGGCTCTCCTCCTTGCCGAGGATGCCGGTAATGTCCCAGATGTGCGGACCTCTTGCAGCCCCCACGAGGCATATTCTGAAGGCGTTCATAACAAGCCCCACGCCGTAGCCTTTGCTCTCTATCCACGGCATCACCAAAGCGTCGAGCGCCTCAGCCGACCAGTCGGCCTGCCCCTCCAGCAGTTCAAGCAGTTCCTGCATCTGGCGCGGACTTTCCTCTTTCCAGCGTTTCTTGAGCGACTTTTCGTCATACTCCTCCGGAGCCTCGAAGAAGAACGCCGCCTGCTCCCACAACTCGGGGACGAAGTTCACTCTGTCCTTCATCAGCCCTGCCACTTGAGCCACCTTATCGGGAGCTTCGTCTGCGTGTCCGTGGGCAGCCAGCACAGGCATGAAGTCGCGTGCAATATCTTCGTTGCTGCGCATCTGGAGGTACTGATGGTTGAACCATTTGCCCTTCTCGTAGTCGAACTTCGCTCCCGACTTGCTCACGCGGTCAAGGGAGAAGTCGCGTATGAGTTCCTCCATGCTGTATATCTCCCGGTCGCCGGTGTTGTGCCATCCGAGCAGAGCCAGGAAGTTTATCACAGCCTCCGGATAGTATCCGCTTTCGCGGTATCCGGACGAGACGGAGCCGTCTTTCTGGTTATGGAACTCCAGCGGGAAGACGGGGAAGCCGAGCCTGTCGCCGTCGCGTTTGCTGAGTTTGCCGTTGCCGTCGGGCTTGAGCAGCAGAGGCAGATGCGCGAAAGCGGGCATGGTGTCCTCCCAGCCGAAGGCCCTATAGAGCAGCACATGCAGCGGTGCGCTCGGCAGCCACTCTTCGCCGCGGATGACGTGCGTGACCTCCATCAGGTGGTCGTCCACGATGTTGGCGAGGTGGTATGTAGGCAGGTCGTCGGAGGACTTGTAGAGCACCTTGTCGTCAAGTATGTTGCTGTTAATCACCACTTCGCCGCGTATGAGGTCGTGAACATGCACGTCCTCGTCAGGCTCCACCTTGAACCTGACCACGTACTTCCCGCCTGCCGCAATGCGGCTGTTCACCTCTTCGGGGGACAGGGCGAGCGAGTTCTTCATCTGTCCGCGGGTGCGTGCATCGTATTGGAAATTAGGTATTTCCTGCCGTTTAGCCTCAAGTTCTTCGGGAGTGTCGAAAGCATAGTAGGCGTGCCCGCTGTCAAGCAACTGCTGAACGTACTTGTGGTATATTTCGCGCCTTTCAGACTGCCTGTAGGGGCCGTGCGCGCCATATTGCCCGCACAAATCAGCCGTCAGCCTGCCGTCTTTCCTGTTCCACGCTCCGATACCTTCGTCAATCTCTATGCCGAGCCACCGGAGCGCCTCGATGATATACTCTTCCGCCCCCGGCACAAAGCGCGTCGAGTCTGTGTCCTCAATGCGCAGCAGCATGTCGCCGCCATGCTGACGTGCAAAAAGATAGTTGTAGAGGGCGGTCCTTACGCCGCCGATATGCAGTGCGCCTGTAGGTGAGGGCGCAAAACGAACTCTTACTTTCCTGTCCATGTTTTCAGTGTATGTCTGTGTGACTTTTCTTGTTTCTTTTTATTGTTTTTCCGCTGATTGTCCGCTATTTGCGGACGTGTTTCAGTCTTTTCCGGCATGCCCGCAGGCTCTTGCCCTGCGAGCCTCACAAAAATGCGGCTGCAAAGTTACGTTTTTTTTCTGAAACGTGCAATAAAAATGTGTATTTTTATTTTCTTGTGCGGTTCGGGCAGCGGGGATATTATTTCGCCAAGCCTGCGTCTGACACTTTCTCACGCCTGAATGAGATATACGGGGTTAAAAGGTTATTTCATGAAAGCAAAAGCCTTACTTGAAAATCAATCTGTCTGCCAGAAGACCAAAATACTCATTGGACCAGATGTCTAATTCCGAAGGATTATTGACAAACGGAAGCACATCCTCTTTCACTTGACTGATATTAGCGTTTGCAAGTCGCTCACGGAGCAAATGCATAAACTCATCCCGTGTCACTTCTTGCCCGTTAAATTCCCGGATTCGT
>JAFPZY010000012.1 GCA_017417025.1 Paludibacteraceae bacterium
GATAGAAGATAGAAGATAGAAAAGATAGAAGATAGAAAATAGAAGATAGAAAATAGAAGATAGAAGATAGAGATAGAAGATAAAGGAGTAAAAGTAAGCGATGGAGCTTCCGCTTGACATATCATCAGCGCCGGCGGCAAAGCCGCAAAGGACAATGGCACGACCCGAACTGCCGGCTCTGGCAGTAGATGCAGCCTGCTCGGGCAACCCCGGGATACTGGAGTTCAGGGGAGTAATAGCCGACACGGGGACTGAGGTGTTCCGCCGCGGTCCTTTTCCGCAGGGGACCAACAACATAGGCGAGTTTCTTGCCCTCGTTCTGGGGCTTGCATACCTGAAAAAACACAATCTGCCGTGGGTGCTTTACACGGACAGCGTGACCGCGCTTGCATGGCTGAGGCAGAAGAAGTGCAAGAGCAAGATAGAGTGGAACATGCAAAACTCGGAGCTGTTTATGATGGTGAGGAAAGCCGAGGAATGGCTCAGGCAGAACAGCTGGACAACCCCTGTCAGGAAATGGGAAACCACGTTGTGGGGGGAGATACCCGCCGATTTCGGGAGGAAATAAAGCGGGCCATTTTGACAAATGCGGTTAGCAAAATGAAGATTTTCTTGCATAATTCGGAAAAACACCGTACCTTTGCAAGGCAAAACGAAATAAAAACATAAAATTACTATAAAAAACAGAACAACTATGACAAAAGTAGGTATCAACGGCTTCGGCCGTATCGGACGCTTTGTATTCCGCGCCGCACAGAAACGCAACGACATTGAAATCGTAGGTATTAATGACCTCTGCCCTGTTGATTATTTAGCATATATGCTCAAATATGACACCATGCACGGTATTTTTGACGGGACCATAGAGGCCGATGTAGAGAACAGCCGCCTGATTGTGAACGGCAAATCAATCCGCGTGACCGCCTGCAAAGACCCCAACGAGCTTGCATGGAACGAAGTTGGTGCAGAGTATGTAGTAGAGTCCACCGGTCTGTTCCTGACCAAAGAGAAAGCCCAGGCCCATATCAACGCCGGCGCAAAATACGTAGTAATGTCCGCTCCTTCGAAGGACGACACTCCGATGTTCGTATGCGGCGTGAACGAGAAGACATACGTAAAAGGCACCCAGTTTGTCAGCAACGCCTCCTGCACCACGAACTGCCTTGCCCCTGTGGCCAAAGTGCTGAACGACAAATGGGGAATAGTTGACGGTTTGATGACGACCGTTCACTCCACGACCGCGACCCAGAAGACCGTTGACGGTCCGTCGCTGAAAGACTGGCGCGGCGGCCGTGCAGCAGCAGGCAACATCATTCCTTCTTCGACAGGTGCTGCGAAGGCAGTGGGCAAAGTGATTCCCGCCCTGAACGGCAAACTGACCGGCATGTCGTTCCGCGTTCCGACTCTGGATGTATCGGTTGTTGACCTGACGGTTAATCTGGCAAAACCCGCCAAGTACGAAGAGGTTTGCGCCGCAATGAAAGAGGCATCGGAAGGCGAGCTGAAAGGCATACTCGGCTACACAGAAGACGCAGTTGTTTCTTCAGACTTCCTGGGCTGCACCCTGACCAGCATCTTCGATGCGAAGGCAGGTATCGCGCTCACCGACACGTTCATGAAGATTGTCTCCTGGTATGACAACGAGATCGGCTACTCGAACAAAGTGCTTGACCTCATCGCCCACATGGCAAAAGTGAACGGCTGATTAAAGGCGAAAGTCAGACATCAGACTGAACCATAAAAACAAACTCCGGAACATCAGATGTTCCGGAGTTTGTTTTTGGATGCACTTAACATCAGACCATTTTGCGCCTAATAAACGGGGACTGCGACTCGCGGCACCCGAGAGCGCGCTTTGTAGGCAGGGTCGAGCGCCACGCCCTCTGTCTGCACCGAGGTCAGCTGCTGTGTAGCAGCCACAGAAATAGGAATCCGGCTGCCTTTGCGGTCCTGCACAAAGCCCTCGGCCTGCATGTTTTTCTCGACTGGGACGAGGACTCCCTGCCGCCTGCCGTAGATGGTGGCGATGCGCACATTGACATGACCGCGCTTGAGGCGGAACTTCTCGATGGTGCTGTTGTCCATGTTGAACATATTGAGCCAGTCAAGCGCCGCCCCTTTGAGTTTGATGGAGAACGGGAGGAAGAGCGACACGTCCACATCGACCGTATATGACTGCAGTTCAAAGTCATAGGCATCGACGATAAGGTGCTCTTTCAAGGTGGCTTTGACAATGCCGATGTAGTTGCGCTTGTGCGTGTATGTGAGCACACATCTTGTGTTGTCCTCGGAGGTCATTTTCCAGCGTCTCAGCTCGTCGCTGGTGTCGAGCAGGTGCTTTTTGTCCATCCTCACAGTCCACAAAGCGCGGTGGACGACAGTCCCGCTGTCGATGGAAGCCGCCATGCGGCGCATCCTCGGGTCGTCGGCATGCTTGTAGAAGCCGTCGATGCGGTTGCGCACGTCAGGCGGGCAGTAGCGTTTGCAGTAGTTGCCGGTGAACTGTATGCTGTCGGAGCCTGAAGCGGCGGCCTCGGGTTTTTCGCGTATTGCGGCAATCATCTGCTCCATGCCCCATGTCACCGGCTTGCGTGCGGCAGTGCCCGCCGAGTCGGGAGAAGAGGCATCGAGCCTGACATCGCTCACTATGTTGTAGGCGATGGGGGCTTTAGGGAAGTCCTGCTCTATCTTCATGTAGGTGGCATGGAGAATCTGCGCGAGGAATTTGCGCTTGGATTTGCGCGTGCGCTTAGCCTCCACGACCGTTTCCTCGAGAGCCACGGGCTGCTCCCGCAGCATGACCTCCGCGGGGTTGTCGGGAGTGGAGAGGCGGAAAGCGGAGAGAGGCAGGAAGCGTTTCTCATAGCCGATAAAGGAAATGACGACCGTGTCAGCGTAAGAAGCCTGCGTAGAGAGGGTGAAGATGCCGTTGGCGTTGGTGGCCGTGCCCTCGGCCGGGGCCGAAAGAGGATAGACCGTGGCATAGAGCACAGGCCGCCCCTTGTCATCAACCACCCGGCCGACATAGACAGCGGCAACAAGAGCGCAGAACATGCCGGAGACAAGCAGTGCACAGAGCACCCAGAAGAGCCTCAAACGTGTCATAAGCTGCTGTTATTCAATGCGGGACCAGGTTGTAGTGGAAGTGTGGTCCAAATAACGCACGCGCGCTTTGACCACGCCGTCATAACCGGCAGGCAGGGCAAAAGGCGAGCTGTAGGTCTGCCATTCAGAGCCGTCAAGAGTATAGATTATCTCGCCCCCCTGCATGACCTTGTTCATGCTGACAATACGCTGTCCGCCAACGTTTTCCATGTGCACGCCAGGCAGATGAAGGTGGAAATTATGGCCTTCAGCATGCAGCCTCGGGAGCATGGTTTCATAGACCAGCCCCGTGTAATCAGCCAGCGAGAGTGAGGAGCGGTTGTTCCAGGCACGCTCAGAAAGTCCGTACATTTTGGGGAAGAGCTGCCACTCAACCTGCGCAAAACTGCGCAGACACTCGGCCCAGAGCTGTGCGTTAAGTCCGATGATATTAGGATGCTGCAAAGGCTCCCAGTCAAAAGAGCGGAACTCGTCGGTGAAGCCACCCCACTCCAGTCCCCGCTCCTCGTGGTGGCGGCAGTAGGCGAAATCGAAATAGAGGCGGTTGGCCGAAGCCAGCACCACCTCATAGCCATCCTCCGCCATCTTGAGCGGCAGTTCGGTCCCGTTGTGCCAGCTATAGCATATTGCGCGCGAGGAAGGTTTGCAGAAGTGAGTAATCTCCTCCCAGCCCATGGGCCGGAGGTTGTAGCGGGCGAGGATGTCAAGCACCCCGTTGATGAAAGTCTGGTGCTCTTCATCTGTCAGCGCGCCTTCTGGCACCTCGTCGCCGCCTATATTAAATATAAGGAAAGGACAGCCCGCCTCGGCGTACATCTTGCTGAACTCGCTGACCACAGTCTCGATGAAAGTGAGGGCATAGGGGTTGGTGACGGCAATGACGTTGTCGGTGTACTCCTGTGCGCCGTAATATTTGCGCGTGTCCATGAGGCTGTCAGAGAGCAGCGGACGGAGAGCCTTTTTGCAGGCGCGCATGTGTCCGGGCATATCCACTTCGGGGATGACGCGTATGCAGCGTTCGTCGGCATATTTGAGCAGGCTGATGAAATCATCGCGCGTGAGGAAGCCGTTGGCCATAGAGTTCTTGTCGTAGCAGTCCCAGCCTCCGTTGTACATGGGATAGAGACATTCAGTCTCGTCAAGGGTGTATCCGCGCCTTGCCCCCTGTGCAGTCAGTTCGGGCAGTCCGGGAATCTCGACACGCCATGCCTCGTCGTCAGAGAGGTGGAGGTGGAGGACGTTAAGTTTAAGTTCAGCCATAACATCGAGCACCCTGCAGATGGAGTCGAGGGGATAGAAGTTGCGGACGATGTCGAGCATCACGCCACGGTGCCGCATGTCGGGCCAGTCGGTTATTTCGCCGACGGTGGTGCTGTCGCCCAACTGGTCGAGCGTGTTCCGGGCATAGAAGAATCCGGCCTTGTCAGCTGCATAGACACTTATGGTGTCGGGAGAGAAGACGATGCTGTAGCCCTCTGCGGGGAAGCCGCTCCGGTCAACCTCGTACATCATGGTCACTGCCTGCTTCAGGCGGCACACTCCGCTGCCCTGCTCAATGTGCTTAGGCTGCGGGAGGATGGGCAGCACGTCGTGTCTGGTGCCGGAGAGCTGACGTGCGTTGTAGTTCCAGAGATACTCGCCGTCGGAGTAAGGTGTGGTGTCGCGCATCTGAATGCCGCGCACCATCTGCTCGCGGCGTGTATAAGGCTCGTATGTGCAAGGGACGGACACAGGCCCGGCACCTTCGTCAAGCACGATGAAAAAGCCCTCGGGGTGAATACTTTCGCGCGGAGCACCGCCGCGGAAACGGAGCACGAAAGTGCGGGAGCTGTCGGCCGGCAGAGGGCGGAACTGCGGAGTCGGGGCATAGCAGTGGTAGCTGCCCTGAATCTGGCGTATGTCCAGTTCGCCGGACATCTCGCAAAGCGGAGTCATCGACTCAAGACATGAATACAATTTCCAGCCGCCGGCGATGGTGCTGCCGGAGGTGTTGGTCAGAGTAAGCCGTGCCTCGGAGACACGGGGCTCAACGTCATTACGCACAAAATCCCAGTGCAGAGCGAGCGGAGCAGTGGGCTTTGAGCACGAAAAAAGAGCAATACAGGACAAAAATAACAAAAACTTTTTCATTTTCCTCAAAATTTTTTGCAAAGGTAAGAAATATTTATTATCTTTGCAAGCCAATTCGGGAAAAAAGATGAACAAGGTCACAGTCTATTGCAAAAACACCCGCGAGTACTACGACATTGAGTGCGGCACATCGCTGCTTGATTTGTACAAACAAATCGGTCTGAAACTGCGCTATCCGGTCATTACCGCGCGTGTAAACTACAAGTTGCAGAACTTGAATTTTTTAGTGTACAAGCCCAAAGACATCGAGTTTCTCGATGCGTCTTCCCCTGCGGGCATGCGCTGCTACGTGCGCACACTGTCGATGGTAATGGCATGCGCGGTGAGGGAGCTGTATCCGGCAGGCGACCTGCGCATAGAGCACCCCATTTCAAAAGGCTACTACTGCACCGTGAGGGACGAGAACGGCAACAAAGTGACGCTGACGGAGGAGGACATAAAGAAGATAAAAGAGAGGATGTGGCAGATAGTACACGAGGACAGACCCATCATCACCGAGGAAAAGCAGACGAAGGAGGTGATACGCCTATTCGGCGAGAGGAAAGAGGGCGAGGTGACGCTGTTCGAGACCCTGGGCAACCCCTATTGCAGATACTTCCGCATGGGCGACTACATAGACTACTACACGGGCGTGCTAATGCCCTCGACCGGATATATCAACATCTTTGACATCATCCCGTATCACCAGGACATGCTCCTGCAAATTCCCTGCCGCAACGACCCTGTGAGGCTGGAAGATATATGCACACAGGACAAAATGTTCGAGATATTCAACGAGTTCATGGGCTGGAACAAGCTGCTGCGCATATCGAATGTGGGCGAGTTCAACCGCGCATGCAAGAACAACAAGTCGTTTGAGATGATAAAACTGAGCGAGGCGCTCCACGAAAAGAAAGTGGCACAGATAGCCGACCAGATAGCCTCACGCGAGGACAGACCAAAGTTCGTGCTCATCTCGGGACCATCGTCTTCGGGCAAGACCACATTCTCCATGCGCCTGCGCATCCAGCTGATGGTGAACGGGATACGTCCGGTGGTCATCTCAATGGACAACTACTTTGTGAACCGCGAGGACACGCCGAAAGACGAAAACGGGGAATGGGATTTCGAGCATCTGCACGCGCTTGACCTCGACCTTTTCCGCAACGACCTGAAGGCGCTGCTGGACGGGCAGGAGATAAAACTGCCGACATTCAACTTCGAGACCGGCAAACGCGAGTACAGGGGCAACAAACTCAAGCTTGAGAAAGACACAATCTGCATAATAGAAGGTCTGCACGCCTTGAACCCCGAGCTGATACCCAACATCCCCAAGTCAGCCACATTCAAGATATTCGTTTCGGCGCTTACGTCCGTGAACCTCGACAACCACAACTGGATTCCGACCACCGACGTGCGCCTCATACGGCGCATAGTGCGCGACTACCGCTACCGCGGCTACACCGCAGCGGAGACCATAGCCCGCAGCAAGAGCGTGCTCCGCGGCGAAGAGAGGTGGATATACCCCTTCCAGGAAGAGGCGGACGTAATGTTCAACTCAGCCCTGCTCTTCGAGCTTGCCGTGCTGAAACGCCATGCGGAGCCTATGCTTGCGGACGTGCCCAAGTACACAGACGAATACACTGACGCACACCGCCTGCTGAAAGAACTGAGTTACTTCGAGATTATCCACGAGAGGGAGATTCCGCCCACCAGTTTCCTGCGCGAGTTCGTGGGCGGCAGCTCGTTCCGCTACTAAAAACGACAAGATGAAAACATACATATCACTCATAGCATGCGCCCTGCTGCTCTGCCTGTCGGCCGGAGCACAGACACAGGACAGCACGGCAGTCAGGCAGGGAGAACTGCCTGCACCCGCCATACTGCAGGACATGCACAACGCACGCATAGTGCAGGACGAGGCAGTGACACGCCTGCTGCAGGAAAAAATAGCCGGCGTGGTGCACGGCACGACGGAGATGCCCGGATTCAGGGTGCAAGTCTATTCGTCGAACCGCCCTGCAATAGCCAAAAGCGAGGCCATAAAACTGAAAGAACGCCTTGAGGGCAGCATCAGCCTGCCTGTTTATGTCATCTCCACCCCGCCTTTCATCAAAGTGCGCGTCGGCGATTTCCGCACACAGGAAGAGGCGGCGGCATGCAAAGGCGAGCTGATGGAAGTCTTCCCCGACCTCGTGGGCGACACATACGTGGTGCGTGACGAACACATAAAAGTAAAGCAATGAGACAAGAAGATTTTACTCCAGACGAGGCGCTGACCAGGCAAATAGGCGAACACATAGCCCCCGTGCTTGCGCTTGCGGGCGAAGACCCTCATCGCGAAGGTCTGCTCAAGACCCCGAGGCGCGTGGGCAAGGCATTCCAGTTCCTGACAAAGGGCTACAAGGAAGACCCCGAAGCCATTCTGCGCTCGGCACTTTTTGAGGAGGACTACAGGCAGATGGTAGTGGTAAAGGACATCGAGTTCTACTCGCTGTGCGAGCACCACCTGCTGCCGTTTTTCGGGAAAGCGCATGTAGCCTATATCCCTAACGGCAAAATCACCGGACTGAGCAAGATAGCGCGTGTGGTGGACGTTTTCGCCCGCCGTCTGCAGGTGCAGGAGCGCATGACCATGCAGATAAAAGACTGCATCCAGAACACGCTGAACCCGCTGGGGGTGATGGTGGTGATAGAGGCAGAGCACCTGTGCATGCAGATGCGCGGCGTGCAGAAACAGCACTCAATGACCATGACCTCTGATTTCACCGGCGCTTTCACGCGCCCTGAAACACGCGAAGAGTTTTTGAGGCTGATACACAGCTGATTCGAGGTTGCAACAACTTTTTTAACAACAATATCACCTTTATAACATGAAAAAAGGACTTCTTTTGTGCGCCTTTGCCATGCTGATGGCAGGCAATGTGATGGCGCAGCACGAAATCGGAGGCGTTGTGGGCGGACTGAACGGCCTAAGTTACAAGTACTGGTTCTCCGACCAGCTGGCTCTGCAGGCAGACCTGGCAGTGGGTCTGAGCCGTATCCCGGGAGCGACTTACTACAAGGGGGACAAAACCCCTGACTGGACATTCAGCATGTATGACTTCACCATCAACCCCAACGTGGCTTATCACTTCGACCTCCCTGCCAACTTCCAGATTTACCTCGGCGGCGGTCTGAACCTGGGTTTGATGAGCCATATTGACAACACCGACCCCGACGGCATCAGCGGCAAATTCGGCATCAACGCCCTTGCCGGCGCAGCCTACAATTTTGACGGAGTGCCAGTTGTGCTCGCCCTTGATTTCCGCCCGGGCTATGGTCTCGGTTTTACAGAAGCAAATGTGCCCCACTCCAGTTTCTTTGACTGGAAACTGGCTTTTGCAGTGCGCTACCGCCTCTGAGCCGACGCAAAAATCAGCAGACAGGGCCGCTCCACAAACGGGAGCGGCTCTTTTTCCGTATTATGACACAATGACACATAACGAGGAGTTTCTGCGACATTGTGTCATTTTGCAAAGACAGAGAAATGACTCGGAGACGACAGCGCAACGACAGCAGAAAAATCCGAGAAAATCGCGATAGCAAAATGTAAGCAAAAACGAGAAAAGAGTGACTTTTTGTTTGAGCCGAAGTTTCGTTTTTTGTCATAAAAATCACCTTATATTTGCATATTCCCTTTTTTTGTTGTATCTTTGCAGGCTTTTTAACTATAAACTAATGCCCAACAAGCTAAAAATAATAAACGACCCAGTTTTCGGATTTCTGAACATCCCCGACGAACGCATCTACGACGTGCTGCAGCACCCTTACGTTCAACGGCTTAACCGCATACGCCAGCTGGGGCTGTCGTTCATGGTTTATCCGGGGGCCATGCACAGCCGTTTTCTGCACTCCATAGGGGCAATGCACCTGATGCAGGACGCTATAGGGGTGCTCCGCTCGAAGGACATAGAGATTACGCCCGACGAGGAGAATGCCGCCGAGACAGCCATCCTGCTGCACGACATAGGGCACGGTCCGTTCTCGCATGTGCTGGAGCACACATTGGTGGACGGCATCACACACGAGGACATCTCGCTGCTGATGATGGAGCACATCAACCGCGACCTGGCTGCACACACGGGCGGACAGGCACCGCTTGACACCGCTATCAACATCTTCCGCAACCTGTACCCCAAGCACTTCCTCCACCAACTGATTTCCAGCCAGTTGGACGTGGACAGGCTGGATTATCTCTGCCGCGACTCGTTCTTCTGCGGCGTGACGGAGGGCAGCGTTGCCAGTGCGCGCATAATAAAGATGCTCAATGTGAAGGACGACAAACTGGCGGTGGAGGCAAAGGGCATCTACTCGGTGGAGAAGTTCCTGATTGCGCGCCGCCTGATGTACTGGCAGGTGTATCTGCACAAGACCTCTGTGGCAGCCGAGCAGCTGCTAATCAAGATATTACGCCGCGCCAAGCAGTTGGCGGCAGAAGGACAGGAGCTGTTCTGCCCGCCCGCACTGCGCTACTTCCTCTACAACCACATCACGGCGCGCGACTTCGCCGCCTCGGACGAGGCTCTGCACACTTACGCACTGCTGGACGACAGCGACGTGCTCAGCGCGATAAAGACATGGATAAGCGCCGGCGACCGCGTCCTCAGCCTGCTCTGCGAGGCGTTCACCAACCGCCGCCTCTTCAAAGGGAGACTCCTCAGCGCACCGCTGACAGAAGCCGAGACAGAGGAGCTCAAGTTGCAGTATGCCAACAGTTTAGGCATAACGGCAGACGAGGGGCAATGGTTCTTCGAAGAGCACGTGTCGTCATCGCGCACCTACTCCGACAAGGACGAAGCAATAGACATTTTGTACAACGACGGGACAATACGCGACATCGCCGAAGTCAGCGAGATACTGAACCTCGAAGCCCTGACACGCCGCCCCGAGAAACTATACTTATTTTACTACGTATGATTGAATTTTCAGCTAAACAGATTGCAGGTGCCGTGAGGGGGAAGCTTCATGGTGACGAGACACGCACCGTGCATGACGTGGCACCAATAGAAACCGCCGCAGAGGGACAGCTCTCTTTTGTGTGCGAAGCCAAATACATGCCCGCTCTCCGGCAGACCCGCGCCTCGGTGGTGCTGGTCAGCTCCGCACTGGCAGAAGGCGAAGACCTGTCTTCGCTCGGCTGCACAGTGATTGAAGTGGAGAACTCGCGCGCTGCGATGGCAGAACTGCTGCAGGCAGTGGCGGAGACACTCAACCCGCGCAAGCATGGCGTGGAGCAGCCGTGCTTCATAGCCGAAGGCGTAAACGTGCCTGATGACGCATACATAGGCGCGATGGCATACATCGGGCACAACGTCCGCCTCGGCAAGGGCGTGCAGATTTACCCGCAGGCGTATATAGGTGACAATGTGCAGATTGGCGACAACACGGTGGTCTATGCCGGAGCCAAGATATATTACAACTGCGTCGTCGGCAACGAGTGCATCATCCATGCCGGTGCCGTAGTCGGGGCTGACGGTTTCGGCTTCGAGCCGGACAAGGAAGGCGTTTATCACAAGCTGCCCCAGATAGGGCGTGTAGTCATTGAGGACGATGTGGAGATAGGCGCAAACACCACCATCGACCGCGCCATGATGGGCGAGACACGCATACACCGTAACACCAAGATAGACAACCTTGTACAGATAGCACACAACGTGCAGGTGGGCGAATCGACCGTGCTCTGCGCGCAGGTGGGCATAGCAGGCTCCACCAGCATAGGCAGCCACTGCACACTAACCGGACAAGTGGGTGTGGCGGGGCACATAGAAGTCACCGACCACTGCATCGTAGGCGCGCAAAGCGGCATATCCGGCAGCCTGCGCAAGCCGGGCATGTACATAGGCTCGCCCGCCATTGATGCCGCCACATGGCGACGCGCCATCGTCAAATTCAGACAATCAGGAAGAAAATGAAGCAACATACAATCAAGCAGTCCTTTTCCTTTGAGGGCAAGGGGCTGCACACAGGTCTTTATATCCATGCCACTTTCCTCCCCGCCGAGGCCAACACGGGCATACGGCTGCGCCGCATCGACCTGCCGCGCAAGCCGACACACGAGGCTCTTGCCGACTATGTGTCCTACACCGAGCGGAGCACCGTCCTGGAGCACGGCAAATGGAAAGTAGCCACATTAGAGCATGCTCTCTCAGCGCTCTACGCCATGGGGGTTGACAACTGCCTCATTGAGCTTGACGGGCCGGAGATGCCTATCATGGACGGCAGCGCACGCATGTTCACACAGGCCATCAGACAGTCGGGACTGCAGGAGCAGGACGCTGAGCAGAAAGTGTTTGTGGTCACAGAACCAATTGAATACAAGTCGGAGCACGGCAACAAGATGATACTTCTGCCCTGCGACAAGTTCCAGACTGAGGTCATCATCCGCTTCCACTCGGAGCTGCTGCGCGAACAGCACGCCGAACTGGACGACCTGAAAGACTATGCACGCGAGATAAGCTCGGCGCGCACGTTCTGCTTCCTGCGCGAGATTGAGCCGCTGCTCCGTCTCGGCCTCATCAAGGGCGGCGACCTGCAGAACGCGCTCGTCATATACGAGACCCCCATGTCGCAGGAGGGCTTCGACTTCATGGCCGACAAGCTCGGGCAGCCGCACATGGACGCAACGCGCCTCGGATACCTCAGCCCGCTCAACTACCCCAACGAGCCTGCACGCCACAAACTGCTTGACCTCATCGGCGACCTGGCGCTGCTCGGATGCCGCATACAGGGCAAAGTCATTGCCACGCGACCCGGGCACACCTTCAACACACAGTGCTGCCGCCAGCTGCGCAACCTCATTATCAACGACGATTAACACCGCACAAACATGATTTCACCACTTGCATACATACACCCCGAAGCCAAAATAGCAGACAACGTGGAAGTTGCCCCCTTCGCTTTCATCGACCGCGACGTGGAGATAGGCGAGGGCACACGCATTGATGCCAACGCCACCGTCTGCGAGCACACACGCATAGGCCGCAACTGCCATGTCTTCCCCGGAGCCGTGGTTGGTGCCATTCCGCAGGACCTGAAGTTCAAAGGCGAACTCACATACACCTTCATCGGCGACAACACCACGCTGCGCGAGTGCTCCACCGTCCATCGCGGCACCGCCTCTAAAGGCAAGACCGTCGTCGGCAGCAACTGCCTCATCATGGCATACAGCCATGTGGCGCACGACTGTCTGCTGGGCGACCATGTCATCATGTCAAACGCAACACAGCTGGCGGGCGAAGTGGTGGTTGACGACTGGGCTATTCTCGGCGGCGGCTCGCTGGTGCACCAGTTCACGCACATCGGCACACACGTGATGATACAGGGCGGGTCGCGCATCAACAAGGACATCCCCCCCTACTGCATTGCCGCCCGGGAGCCGGTTCAGTACTGCGGCATCAACAGCGTGGGACTGAGCCGAAGGGGCTTCACACGCGACCAGATTAACGCCATACAGGACATCTACCGACTCATTTACAGCCCGTTGTACAATATCTCGCAGGCGGTAGAGCATGTGGAGACCGAAATCCCCGACAGCGAGGAGAAGACCGCTGTCCTGACTTTCATCAAGAATTCGCCGAGAGGCATAGTTCGTGGAATGATTTAATACACAAAAAAAACGCTGCGTTATGAAAAGAGTTTTACTCTTATTGACAATCCCGTTCCTGCTTGTGAGCAGGATGTATCCTACTGACGAAAATAGCCGGATTTTGGGGCCCGTAAAGATAATTACAGAAACTCTTCATATTGACAATAATAATGTCAGTCTGCATTATGGAGAACAACCGGGAGGTCAGGCTAAAATTATATCATGGTATGATTCGATAGGTCGTCTTGCTGAAAGGGCAAATTATATAAACGAAGTATTAGTAGACGGATATGTACGTCAATATACGATTAACAATGTCTGTATGGAATATAATTATGATAAGACAGGACTCATTAAAGGTTCATTCACCCAAATACAAATGGATTCTGTAGGAAATCATATATTCTCAAGAAACTATAAGGACGGGAAATTATTTCATGCGGATTCTACTGCCTATAATGCGCAAGGACTTAAAAGCGCGGACTATGAAACTCTATTCAAGGCTGATACATTAGTTCTTTCATATACTTATGAGTATGATTCGCTTGGTAGGGTAAGTAAGGTTACTGACATGAGATCCCTGCATTATTATACAATAGAGTATTATCCTAACAGCAATTATACAGAACATCATTTTGACAAAAACGGGAAGAAGTGGGATTGCAAATATATAGTGAATAATAAAGGACAAGTGATTAACAAACAGGATCCTAATCTACGTGTTCAATATTCCAATTTTGACAAATACGGCAATTGGCTGAAGATGAAAGGTTCCACAAACACACAATCCCCTCTTGGTTGGATTACAACCATCACAGAACGGACAATAGAATATTACGAAAACGAAAGATAAACATATATGGAAACTACTGAGGAAAAAAGTCTCAACTTCATTGAGCAGATTGTAGAAAACGACATCAGAGAAGGCATCAACGACGGACGCATACAGACCCGTTTCCCGCCTGAACCTAACGGCTATCTCCACATCGGCCACGTAAAGGCCATCTGCATGGACTTCGGCATCGCAGAGCGCTACAACGGCGTGTGCAACCTGCGCTTCGACGACACCAACCCCGTAAAAGAGGACACCGAATATGTGGACAGCATACAGCAGGACATACGCTGGCTCGGATTCCGCTGGGGGCAGGTGTTTTATGCCAGCGACTATTTCCAGAAACTCTACGACCTCGCCATCCGCTTCATCCGCGAGGGCAAAGCATACGTCGATGAGCAGACCGCCGAGCAGATAGCCGAGCAGAAAGGCACTCCCACCGAGCCGGGCAGACCGTCGCCCTTCCGCGACCGCCCCGTGGAGGAGAACCTACGCCTCTTCCAGGCTATGCAAAACGGCGAGATAGAGGACGGACGCATGGTGCTCCGAGCCAAAATAGACATGGCCAACCCCAACATGCACTTCCGCGACCCCATCATCTACCGCATCATCACCACACACCCCCACCACCGCACAGGCCGACGCTGGAACGTCTATCCCATGTACGACTTCGCACACGGACAGAGCGACTACTTCGAGGGCGTGACGCACAGCATCTGCACACTCGAGTTCGTCGTGCACCGCCCGCTTTACGACTGGTTTATCGACCAGTTCGTGCCGCAAGGCGACTACCGCCCACACCAGTACGAGTTCAACCGACTCAACATCACATACACCGTCATGTCGAAGCGCAAGATGCTGCAGCTCGTCAAAGAGGGCCTTGTGCGCGGCTGGGACGACCCCCGCATGCCCACCGTGTGCGGACTGCGCCGCCGCGGATACACAGCAGAAGCCATACGCGAGTTCATCCGCAAAATAGGCTACACCAAAGTAGAGGGCATGATTGACCTCGGCCTGCTGGAGCACACCGCACGCGAGAACCTCAAAGAGACCGCTCCGCGCGTATGCGCCATCTTCGACCCCGTCAAACTCGTCATCACCAACTACCCCGACACCACCGAGACCATCGTGGCGGAGAACATCGACGGACACCCCGAGCTGGGCACACGCGAAATGCCCTTTGCACGCGAACTTTACATTGAGCGCGGCGACTTCCTCGAGCAGGCTGACAAGAACTTCTTCCGCCTCAGCCCGGGCGGGCGCGAAGTGCGCCTCAAGAGTGCGTACATCATACAGGCGACAGGCTGCGAGAAGGACACACAAGGCAACATCACCACCGTCTTCGCCACCTACGACCCACTCTCCAAATCCGGCACCGAAGGCGGCAACCGCAAGACCAAAGCCACCATCAACTGGGTGGAGTGCAACTCCGCTATTGATGTCGAAGCACGCCTCTACGACCGCCTCTTCGCCGTCGAAAACCCCTCTGCCGAAGAAGGCGACTTCCGCGACCTGCTCAACCCCGACAGCCTCCGCATCGTCACATGCAAGGCGGAAAGTTCGCTCCGCGCGGAGATGCACAAGCCGGAGGTCATCGACGGCATAGCGCAATGCAAGCACTTCCAGCTGCTCAAACAAGGCTACTTTGTTGTTGACCCTGACACCACGGACGACCATCTGGTCCTCAACCGCACAGCCTCGCTCAAAGACAATTGGCAGAAGTGATTGATATACAACTTGTTAAGCAAAGGTGTGCAACCGGCATAATTTCAGGCCATTACGCGGACGTGTACCGTCACAGTACCGTCACAGTACCGTATCACGCCGTGCAGTTGCGCCCATAACGCCTTGTATATAGCCTGTTACCTGCAACTTGCAATGGCAGCCTAACATACGGACCGAGGGAGACAAGCAGTATGTCTTCTGCACGTGGAGACGCAAGTTTGTGCGCCTCACACCCGAAGAATGGGTGCGCCAGCATTTCCTCCATCTGCTTGTCGAGGACTTTGCCTACCCCTCGCCCCTTATCGCCGTCGAGATGCCGCTGCAGGACAAGCGCGCCGACGCGGTGGTCTATAGCCGCAGCATGAAGCCGCTGATGCTCATCGAGTTCAAGGCTGAGACTGTCCCGCTCACACAACTTACGCTCGACCAGGCTCTTGTCTATAACCGCCGGCTCGGCGTGCCCTGGCTCATACTCGCCAACGGACGCAGCACTATAGTGGCACATTGCGAAAACAACAACATCCGATTCATCAACAGCATACCCCCGTATGGAGAAATTAGTTGAACTGCACGAAGCCATCGACACCGCCACCTTCTATGGCGTGAACAACCGCAACATGCTCTGCCTCAAGAACCAGTTCCCCGCAGTGCGTGTCATTGCGCGCGGCTACCACGTCAAGGTCACGGGCAGCGACCGCGATGTCGAACTCTTCGTCCGTGCACTCGCCGCCTGTCAGGACTTCTGCGTCCGCACCGGCACACTCACCGAAGAACATATACTCAGCCTCCTGCACGGCGACAAGCCTGCCGAAACACTGCAGGACAACCTCATACTGCACGGCGTGAACGGGCGCGCCATCACCGCACGCAGCGAGAACCAGCAGCGCCTGGTCAGCCTGTACAACACATGCGACCTGCTCTTCGCCGTCGGACCTGCGGGCAGCGGCAAGACCTACACCGCCATCGCTCTCGCCGTCCGCGCACTGAAGAACAAGGAGGTGCGCCGCATCATCCTCAGCCGCCCTGCCGTGGAAGCGGGCGAGAAGCTCGGCTTCCTCCCCGGAGACATGCGCGACAAGATTGACCCTTACCTGCAGCCCCTCTACGACGCTCTGCAGGACATGATTCCCGCGCAGAAGCTTAGCGAGTACATGGAGCGCGGAGTAATACAGATCGCCCCGCTCGCTTTCATGCGCGGACGCACGCTCTCCGACGCTGTCGTCATTCTCGACGAGGCGCAGAACACCACCGTCCCGCAGCTCAAGATGTTCCTCACACGACTCGGCATCAACGGCAAGATGATTGTCACAGGCGACCTCACACAGGTGGACCTGCCCCCGTCGCAGACCTCCGGACTGCGCGATGCAGTGGCTCGGCTGCGTGACATAAAGGGCGTGGCTGTGGTAGAGTTCAACCACAAGGACATTGTCCGCCATCCCCTCGTAGGGCGCATAGTCTCAGCCTACTCCGCCCCCTCGCAGACAGGGCGGACTGCACCGCAGCAAGACCCTGCATCCGAACAATGAAACGCCTGCTCTGCATAATGATTGTGCTCGTCCCGCTCGCGGCTGCCGCCGCGCCTGCCGACTCTGCCGCCGTCTTCACGCCTGTGCACGAAGTGAAAGCAGGCTGGGGGGACATGATCTTCGAGAGCGCCATGAAGTACGAGTTCACCCACATCGGCAAGCCCTACACGCGCATCGACTATCTTACAGGCCACTTCTTCGCCGAATACCAGTACCACTGGCTCCCGTGGCTCGCATCGGGCATGCAGATTGACTTCTTTCAGGCCGGCTGGCACGACCGCCGCGAACTCAGCGCCTCTGCCCGGGCACCGCAACACTCGTACTACAACCTCTCTTTCCTCCCCACCGTCCGTTTCACCTGGTTCCACTCCGCCTACGTCAATCTCTACTCCGCCGCTTTTGTCGGGCTCACCATCAACGGAGGCACCGAGCAGGACTTCCTTACCGGCAGACACACTGTCCTTTACCCCGCCTTCGGGCTTACCATGCTCGGCTGTCGGGTAGGGGGCAAGGGCTGGTACGGCACCGTTGAATGGGGCGGACTCTCGGCACTCAGAGACATCAACAGCATCAGCATGGCCTCCTCGCGCATCATCGCGGTCAGCCTCGCATATCAGTTCAACAGCAAACCACGCAAACAACAGCCATGACAGCCACACGGACTACATACACACGCCTCCTGCCGGCACTGATTCTCGCTCTGGTACTCTTTTCATGCAAGCACGACAACATGGAGTATGGTGTCGATTTCTCGCAACTGCCCACCAACGGGCTCTCGTTTGTCCCCTACCACGAGCAGGACTGCGACCTCAACTCCACGCCCCTCGCCTCTCTGCCATCACGACGCGACGCTTCGTCCATCGACGGCGTGGCGCTGCTGCGCGGCATGACCGAAGGTCTGACTGCCTCATCGGTCCACCAGGTATCAGGCACATACCGCTCAACAGACTCCTACGGCAACCCCGTCACTCTCAGCGGGGCGGTCTATTACCCGCAGGACAGGACACTGAAAGGCATCATCGTCTCCAGTCACTACACTGTCGGAGCCGACTTCGAAGTCCCGTCCAACACCTGCTTCATGGACGCATGGCTCGCCACCAAAGGCTACGCCCTCGTCATGCCCGACTACATGGGCTACGGCGCATCCGCCGACTCGGTGCACCCCTACATGCAGGCGGACCTCACTGCGCATCATATACTTGACATGGCACTTGCCGTGCGCACCTTCTTCGCCGCGCGCAATATCAGCATACTCAACCCCGACATCATCCTTGTCGGCTACAGCCAGGGGGCGCACGCCTCCGTACATGCAATGCGCATGCTCGAAGACCCGCAGCAGTATCCCGAATACGCCGACTCCAGACTGCATATCAGCAAATGCTGCGTGGGAGGCGGCCCCTACTACGTCTCGTCGTTCTTCCTGAGGTGCGTCAATAACAACTACATCGGCATTCCATGCAGCGTCCCGATGCTCCTGCTCGGCATGAACGTCGGGCAGACAGGTGACGACATGTTCGACCCTGCCTTCTATTTCGCCCCCCGCCTGCTTGAGAACTACCACGACTGGATACTCTCAAAGCGCTACACCGTGGACCAGCTCAACAACATCATCGGCACAGGCAGGCTCGACCGGATTCTCACCAACGATGCCTGCAACCTCAGCCACCCCGAGACGGCGCGCTTTTACCGCACACTGCTCACGCATGATGTTCCCGCCGGCTTCGTGCCCAAAGCACCTATGCTCATCTTCCACTCCACAGGCGACGACGTGGTGCCCGTCTCCAACGCTTTCCGCCTGCAGCAGCAGCTGGAGACTAACCGCGCCGCCGATGTCACTTGCGACATCGGCGACTATGGTGTGCACGGAATTGCTTACGCCCGTTTCCTGCTCAAACTCTATCAGCAACTGCCCTGAACCGGCACTTCTTATTGTGCCACTCTCTGCCCGCGGGCATCATAACGTACCCCGCCGCGGATGATGTAAAGCACTCCGTTGTCCACTGTCTTCTGCACTTCCTGCTCCTCTGCTGCAGGTGTCTCCACCGCCGTAACAGTCTTTGCCGTAGCCTTATAAGTGGCTTTATAGACAACATCACCCGTCACTGCCGACAGAGTCTTGTCCCAACCGTCAAAAGTGTAGGTGTAGTTCTCGTCCTCCGCTTTTGCAGGCTCCGCCCCTGTGTATGCGGGCACAGTCCCATACACAGTCTCCACGCTCTGCAGTTCGGTCACGCCGTCCTCGTCGTAGAACACTACCAGATACTTGTTCGACTGTGTGTGTATGTTGGTGAAGTAGTTGCCTATCCCCACCTTCTTTTTGTAAGCTGCAAGGCTGCCGTCCGGCACCACTACCTCCACGTCTTTGGGAGTAGCCACGCCGTTAGCCGTCCATGAGTTGTATCCCTCTTCAAGCATGCACTCCGGCGCTTCGGTGCCGAGGAAGACGAGTTTGGTTATGTCAGGCAGCAGCACCGCCGATGCTTCCAATGCCTTCAGCGAAGCGGGCAGAGTCAGTGTACCTTTCATGTTAGGCATGTTAGCCAGTCCCTGCTTGCGGATAATACGCACCTTCGAGCCGTCGGCAAACACAACGCTTGCAGCCTCAGCTCCATAAAAAGCCTTCTCCCCTATCTCCACCACATACACTTTCTTCGAGGACTGGCTGTCGCCGCCCATGCTTATGCCAAGCGACTTCACCTCAAAATAAGCCGGTACTATCAGTTCAGTCTGTGTGTACACCTGCCCAGGCATCAGCGAAGCCCAGTCTTTTATGACGGCCTCAAGTGTCTCCGTATCAAGCTCATAAAGCAACTTGCTTGTTGCATCATATTGGTCACTTTTGCTTTCAGGCGCTTTACTGCTGTTTTGGGCAACCACGCCCAACGCCACGGCCACGACCGCCAGCAATGTCATCAATGTCTTTTTCATATCTTTTGTTTTTAATATTCTGTTGTCATTTCAAGTATAGCCTAAGAGTAGCCTAAAGGTAGCCTAAGGGTAGCTCAAGGGTAGCTGTAAGTCTGCTGCGGGTCAGGGTCAGTCCATGCGTGCCCCTTGTGCATTGTAACGCACGCCGCCCGCCTCGATAACAAGTATGCCGTTCTGCATGTACTTGCGCACTGCGGGTGTGCCGCCCTCCGCTTCGCTCTCCACCATCTCGATGGCTGTTGCGTTCTGCCCGTGCTGCACAATGCGCAGACGCAGACGCACGCCTTGCGGCAGTTCGCTGAGCATGAAGTAGCCGCGGAAAGCACGCATCCATACCACGTTCTTGCCCGACTGATAGAGGCGGTTGTTGAGTATGTAGAACTGCAGCGGGTCGTTCTGGTGCAGTTTGATACGCGCCGTGGTGTTGTAGAAGGTCACTGTCTCGCCCGACGGCACATTCACCTGATATGGGTTCTCTTCCAGTGCTGCCACCGTAACATTCTCGAATACAGGGTTCTCCACTGCTGTTGAACTATAGAACACATAAGGTGTATTGGCTTTCAGCATTACCGTCACAGGCATGAAGTTCAGGTTCAGATACCCGTCCTCGTTGGTCACTCCCTCCAGCGAATAGACATTGCCGCTGAACGGATGGCCGCTGTTAAGCAGCAGGTTGAAGTCAAACGGCAGCGAGAACATCTGCCACTGCCCCGCATCCGGCTTGCGCACGTACCTTACATTCAGTGTCTGTCCTGCCAGCGAAGCCAGAGTGCCGTACCAGGCATCGCCCTCGAGTTTGTCGTCCACAAGGTCGAAGTCGGTGATTGCCTTGTTGCGGTAAACCGCCGTATAGGTGGCATCGCCTGACACCGCCGCCAGAGTGGGAGTCCAGCCCGCGAACTCATATTCGCCGCTTTCGTCAGCAGGGCGTGCCGGGGTCTGCCCTTTGTACTCGGGCATGATGCCGAAGTCCAGAGTCTCGTTCTGCAGTTCAGTGCCGTCCCAGTCCACAAAGCGCACTATGCCTGTCTGAGCCTTCTGCTCGGTCCACTGCGCTTTATAGGTCAGCGTATAGGCGGGCATCTCCGTAGCCACTATGTCGCCGCCCTTCTGGTCGCGCCAGCCTGCGAAGTCGAAGCCCTCTTTGGTCGGGTCGGCAGGCGGAACGATGCTTGTGCCCCAGTCAATAGTGCCGTTGGTGTATTGGTCAGGAGCGGAGGTGGTGGTGCCGCCGTCAAAGTTCCATGTCAGCACGTACTGTTTCTTGGTCTGCGTGAGCACAGCCTTGTACTCTGCCGGGCCGCTGACAGCCACAACAGGCTTGTCCCAAGAATAGGTGTAGGTGTACTGCGCATCTTCGGCTTTCTTCGGCAGGTCGCACGAAGGCATAGTGCCGTACTCCAGCGTCTCCTGCTTCAGTATGCCGCCGTTCTCGTCAAGGAAGGTTATCTGTGCAGTTGGAACGGCTTCCTTCTTGAAGGTGGCGGTATAGAACATGTCGCTATTGACGGTGAAGGTGCGTGTGCTTTCGGTGTTGCCGTCCTGCGTCCACTTGTCGAACTCATAGCCTTTGGCCGCGTTGGCGGTGACTGTCACTTTCTGCCCTGCCTGGCAGACATAGACATAGTTGGCCTGCCCTTCTACGCTGATAGTCAGGCGGTAGGTGACAAACGGCGGCACAAACATGGCTCGCACCTGCATGCCGAGATAGGTCTCGTTGCCGTAGCAGTCGTTCTTGTCCTGATTCTGCGAATAGTACTCGTTGTTGCCGGTGCGCACAAGAGCGAAAGCGGTGTACTCTTCTTTGCCGTAGCCTGCACTGCCGGAGCAATTGTTAGAGCCGTGCTGGGCGAACTGCCTTGACCAGTAGTACTGCCAGCCGTTATCATACAGCTGCGTGCCCTTGTAGCCGCCTCCGGGCAGAATAAGGAACTCGCTCCTGTAGTACTTGTTGGTGAAGGTGTTGTTGTTTGTTATCACCGACTGTGTTTTCAGCTGGTAGATATCTTCCTCGTCGGGCATGCGCCACTCGCTGCCCATGTTAGCGACAGCCGCGTCCTGTGCAGCAGTCAGACGGTCGTAAGTCTTATATCCTGTCACATCGAGGTTGCGTGCGTGTGTGGAACTGAAGTCCGTGCCCGCCACTGGGTCGCCCCAGCGGAAGTAGCCGCCCAGAGCCTCTTTGCTGCCGGCACCTACGTTGCGGTCGGCCCAGGCTACGCCGTAGCCCATATCCACGGGCGTGTACCACAGGCCGTCTTTACCCTCGCGCGGGCTGAGGTCATACACAATCTTCATTGTGTCCGCGCTTGCGAACTGATAGACATTCACCGACGCATCGGGCGAGGTCTCCGGCGTTTCCGGCTCGTCGGGACCGTCCTTCTCGAACTCAGCCACATAGAGCATGTCGCTTGTCACCTCAAAGGTGCGGGTTGCATCCGTGCTCAGGTTGTCCTGCCACTGCTTGAAGCGCCAGCCTTTGTCCTCGTTAGCATGGGCGGTGACGGTTATCTTCTGCCCCGTCTGGCAGATATATACATAGCGGTGGTCACCTGCGACGATGGTCAGCCGGTAAGTGACAAACGGCGGAGTGTAGAGCGCACGTACAGGTGCACACAGGTAGATGAACCCCGGAGCTATTTCAAACTCGCCGTATGCATTGGTGAACATGCCGCCGTTGCTGCGCCATTTGTTCTGCGAATCGGTCAGGTTCTCAATCAGTTCGCTGCTCCAGTAGAAGCAGTACTGCAGGTTGCTCAAGCCGTATGGCTCGTACTCGTAATATCCGCCCTGCGGCAGGGTGAGCGACAGGGTGCCGTCGGTCGGGCACGAGAGTTTGCCGCCGTCAGCCGTGGTGTTGGCCGCCAGCATCTCCCACTCGGCGTTGGTCGGCGTGTGCCAGTTGCTGCCTATCGACAATGTGGACACGTCCTCCGTCTCTTTCAGTATGTAGCCCGCAGGAGTGTTGTTGGTGTAGGTCGGATAGAAATATGCGAGACTGGCAAACGTCCGCGGTTCAGTGCCGCCCCAGTAGTAGTAGTTGCCGGCATCCTCCTTGAACTCCGCGCCTATGTTGCGGTCAGCCCATGCAACGCCGTAACCGAGGTCAACGGGGATATACTCATTCCCGTCCTTGCCCGTAACAGGGCTGAGGTCATAGAGAATGCGCATAACGTCGTTAGTCACAGCCTGATAGACATCCACATTGCGGTCGGGCGATATTATCTCGTCGTCCGGAGTATCCGGATTGTCAGGGTTGTCAGGATTATCGGGATTATCGGGGTTGTCTCCCTCTTTGAACACAGCCACCACGGTGCCCGCCGTGCTGCCGACCGTGTAGTCGTATGCAGCCGTTCCGTCCACCCGCTCGCCGTTCACCAGCCAGTGGCTGAACGTGTAGCCCGAGAGCGAGGCGTTAATCTGCAGCCGGTTGCCGCTGAAGAACTTGTAGGTCCCCGCCTGCCATACTGCCGACTTGTCCCAGTTCTGCGCATTGGGCAGTTTGATGGTCACGCCTCCGTCAAGTGCGGTGCCCTGCTCTGTCTGTGCCGAGACGGTGACACTGACCGGAGTCAGCGGATTGTCGGCTGTGCCGCCGGCTGTGAACTCAATCACGTCGTTGTCGGTCTGGCAGTTGGCATCGGCACGGGCATAGCAGTGTATGTAGTAAGTCTCGTCCACATTAACCACCTCCACATAGCCGCTGCGCAGGGTCCAGGTGCCCAGGGTGCGGATGTAGTCCTGCTCGTAATCGTGGAAGACAAACGAGCCGTGGTTCTGCTGCCATGAGTTCTGCTGGTAAATCAGGTACTCATACTGGTCGCGCGGATAGGTCATCGGTATGCTGCCGAGCAGCACCGTCCCGTCCGCCTGCGTGCCGTTGATGGGATAAACGCCTGTCGGTATCTTGCCCGGCTTGGTCGCGTCGGGGAAGAACTGCAGCTGTATGTGCAGCACGTCGTAGGGGTTGGAGGTCATGTGGTAGTAGCGCAGGTAGTTGTCGCCGCGCAGATAGATTTCCTCCAGATGGTTGTTGTCGCCGAAACTGAACTTCTGGCCGTCCCAGCTGGCCTCCAGATGGCGCGTGCTCTTGCCAAACTGGTATGTTTCCTCTTCAAAGGTGCCGTAGTTGCGTCCGCAGTTGGTGAAGATCACTATGTGATATTCCACGTCCTGCACATCCTTCACTGTCGCCTCCAGTTTAGCCGCCTTGAACATGTCGCCGTAGTAAGCCACTTCCGCCTGTGCGTCGGCAAACGACAGCTGCGCACCGCCTGCAGGCTGTATCCAGCTCTTCTGCCAGTCGATGTCGTCGGTATAGTCGATGCGTGTGCTCTTGATGGTGCTGTTGAAGTGCAGGTGCACGGTGTAGTTCTCGTTCTCGCCCTCTATGGCAAACTGGTTGTACAGGTAGGTCGGTATGTCGAGCACGCCTTCCGGCATGTATATCTCCACCTTCTCCGGCGCGTCGAACTGCGCATAGTAGGTCTGCGCCGTGGTCTGGTTCAGGATGGTGCTTTTCTCCACTTTGGTGCCTCCGGTGGGGGCTGTGTACCAGCCGCGGAAAGCGCATGCCGTCTTCACTGGGTCGGCTGGCACGGTCTTGGCCTTGTAGTCGCTCCGCACCACGCGCCTGATGTCGGCATCGTAGGTGCAGCCCGGCTCCCACGTGCCACCGTTGGCGTTCACGTTGAATGTGAGGTAGGTGAACTCGTTCTCCGTCAGCGTGCACGAATACGGGAAGAGCGAGGACATGGTTGTGTTCGAGTAGTTGGTCTTGGCCACTTTGGTCAGCGGAGTCAGGCCTTTCTGATACTGGAAACTGCAATTCGAATAGAGGAAACCGGAGAACCAGCCGTAGGTGGGAGCGGTGGCGACGGCAGTGTTCCCCCAGTCGGTCCAGTACATGCGCACGCTCAATGCGCCGCGGCCGAACTGCCCCGCTGTCTGGTTCATCGGGTTGTAGTTGAGCATACGACGCATGCAGTTGGTGATGTCGTTGCCGCACCTGTCCTGCAAAGATGTCGCCATTATCTCCAGAGACTTGAAATAGCGGTAGTAGCTGTTTCTGTAAGTGCCGAACATGCCGTCGTAGCAATAAGGAGCCAGCTCCTCGGCAGGCAGGCAGTACCAGTCGTTCTCGCCGTTATAGATGGAGGGGCACATATTGAACATGAAGGCATAGCAGCCTTCTGCCAGTTGCTGCGAAGGCAGGGCGGGCAGCCTGGTACCGGAGTTGTAAGCCGTCTGCGAGCAGAAGTTGTTCATGCAGTACTCAAACATGTGAGCATAGCAATAAGGCTTCATCACAAGCGCAGGCAGCTCCGGCGAATCGTACAGCCCTGTGTTGTAGGCAAACATATAAGCATAGCAATATGCCGTCAGATTGGTGGCAGGCAGCACCAGCTCGTTTGCATGATAGAGGCTCGTGTAAGAGGATGTGGAATGATAGGTCCCCGACGTTGAGAACGAGGTCGGCGGATTAGCGCAGAACAGCCCGTAGAAGCAGTAGTCGCAGGGGATGGTCAGGTTGTTGGTGGCAAAAGTCTTGTCGTCTATCAGCGACATCACATTGCCCGCCAAAGAGGGGTTGCCGCCTGTGATGGTGATAGACACATAGTCGGTCGCGCTCTTGTTGAAGCCCTGCGGGTTATGTCCCTTGAAGTAACACACCGGTGTCGGGTCCCAGTTGTAGCTCTTCGACTTGTTGATGGTTGTCTCCGCTGTTATCTGCGTCCAGTTCGTCTTGTCAAACGAGTACCAGAGGTCAGGCATCTCGGGTGAACCGGTGATAACTACTTTCACTGTCATGTTGCCCACAACTTGCAGATAGTCATTGGTCTGTGCTACAGCAGGCTGCGTAAGTGCCGCAAAAGCAATCAGCAGCATTGTGGTTAAAAAAGATAAAGATTTTCTCATATCGTACTCGTTTTTTATTTCCTGTTATTTGTTTTATTTCCTGTTATTTGTTTGCCGGTTTGCAGGCTCTGCCGCCTGCCGGATTACTGACTTTGCCATGTGTCAATTCACTGACTTTGCCACTTGCCAATTCACTGACTTTGCCATGTTTCAATTCACTGACTTTGCCATGTGTCAATTCACTATTTTTTGCCTGACATTACAGCGCCATACATTCAGCGCGCAAATATACAACCTTTTGTTCAAATATACAAGTTTTTCATAAAAACTTTTACATTTATCATATAAAAACCTCATTTTTCCGCCCAAAAGCCATCTTTTCTGCCACCTCATGCACCATACGCCCCACCATGAAATATCCATGACCATAGATCGTTCTCCGAAGGAGATAAGAATTTTCAATTATCAATTATCTATTCCCCTGTCCCGTACCGTCACACTACCGTAGCAGTACCCTCACACGCCGTGACGTTTTCTGTCCCAGAAACAGCATCCCAAAATATCAATTATCAACTATCTATTATCAACTGTCAACTATCAATTATCAACTGTCAATTATCTTCCCCCCCCTCTCTATTATATAAAGAGGGGGTGAAGCGGCCCAAATCTATCACACCACATGCAAAAAAATTCATTTTTTCTTCAAGACAGCACAGATACGGAGCTCTCGACAGAGCTCCGTATCTTTTTAACAGGGAGATTTCCGCTTGACAGGGAGATTCCTTTTAACAGGAAAATTCCGCTTGACTGAGGTTATACCACAGGTGTGGTTTACCGGATATGCCTGATGCAGATTACCACTGCTTGTTTGTGCTGCCGGGTTGGATGCTGATGGTGGCAGGCTCTGCTGAGCCGGACACCTGCATGAGGCCTGTGCTCTCAATTTGAGCCACAACGACCGCGGGCTGATTATAAACTTTCTTTGTCATAAGGCTTTCACATTTTTAATCAATCATACATTTCCCTCTTACTCAATCACTTGCCCCTGTGCATCGTAGCGCACGCCGTCGCGGATTATCACCAGGCGGCCGTTCTCCATCACCTTGCGGCTTGCGGCTTCCGCCTCCTCACTTTCCACTCCTGTCGCAGTCTGTTCTTCGTTGAAGACGAAAGGCATACGGCGCGGAGCCACGCTCTGGCTGCCGCTGTAAACAACATACGCTTTGTGTGCATTGAGGTTAGCGCCGCTGTACTGATAGAAGCCTACCACGCCGTCCTCGCCGCTCAGCACATAGCAGTTATCCGGAGTTGCTATTGCCTCGTCCGAACCTTGCAGACTGTTGGTGGCGGTGAAGGAGACAGGCTCTGCCTCGCTTACTGCGAGGGTGAAGTTGGCTACAGAGGATTTGAGAATAACGGCGTTGTCGGCTGGGATGGTCTGACCTTCACCGGCAATCTTCGTCAGGTTGAGCACATTGCTCCCCACCTCTGCCACGTAGGCTTCCACGCCTGCGGGCAGGGCGTACTTGACGGAGCTGTCAAAGAACGTGCTGTAATATACGCCTGCGTGCTGCGGGTCTGGGTTGGCAATGATGTCCTCGTTTGCCGGAGCAGGGGCAGAGACGGTCACGTCGCATGTGGCACTAAAGTCATCGGTGGTGTCATCAGTGCCATTGGTGGCGGTGGCGGTGATGGTAGCGGTGCCGGCGGCTACGGCGGTCACTACGCCGTTAGCTACAGTTGCTACGGTTGGGTCGCTTGACGTCCATGTCACGGTCTTGTCCGTTGCGTCGTCGGGGGCGACGGTAGCGGTCAGCGTCAGCGTCTCGCCGCCTATGGTCACTGCGGCTTCGGTCTGCGAGAGGGTGATGCCCGTGACGTTGACGGTGGTGGGATTCTCA
>JAFPZY010000013.1 GCA_017417025.1 Paludibacteraceae bacterium
TACACGGCGCAGTACAAGGAGGTGGTGAACCGGTATGTTGTCACCTTCTACGACGAGGACGGCACTACAGTTCTCTGGTCCGACAAGTTCGACTACGGCGCAATGGCGGCTTACGGCGGCGAGACTCCCGCCACGACGGGCGATGCGCAGTACAGCCATGTCTTCAAGGGCTGGGACAAGGAGCTGGCAGAGGTTACGGGCGACGCGTCCTACACGGCGCAGTATGAGGATGTGCTGAACATGTACCGCATCACGTTCTACGATGAGGACGGTGAGACGGTGCTTGATTCCCGCGAATGGGAGTACGGCTCTACTCCGGCTTACATGGGTACTACTCCCGTGAAGGCGGAGGACGAGAACAATACGTATAGTTTCTCGGGCTGGGACAAGGAGCTTGGCGTTGTTACGGGCGAAGCGTCATACACAGCGTCTTACACCGCCACTGCGAAGACCCCGACCTCCATCGGCGGCATGCAGGAAGCAGAACGGAAAGCAGTGAAGGTGGTGGAGAACGGTGTGATGTACATCATCATTGACGGCGTGAAGTACGATGCAAAGGGATTGATAATTGATAATTGATATTTTCAATGCTGATGCATTTTACCGCAGGCTGGAAGCATGCGTATCCGGTGGAGCTGCTTACATGGCGGGGGGAATTGATGTACCCAGGGGGGCAAGGCGTAGGCGGTTGTCAGTTGCCGAAGAAGAGCGGTGCGATGGCGAAAGCGGTGATTATTCCTGCGAGGTCAGCGAGCAGGCAGCATGCAACGGCGTGGCGTGTGTTCTTGATATTGACGCAGCCGAAATAGACTGCGAGGACGTAGAAGGTGGTGTCGGTGGAGCCTTGCAGGATGCAGCACAGGCGTGCCACGAGCGAGTCGGGCCCGTGTGTAGTCATGGCTTCGAGCATCAGTCCCCGTGCACCGCTGCCGCTGAGGGGTTTCATTACGGCTGTCGGCACGGCCCCCGCGAGGTCGGGATTGATGCCGCAGAAGTCAAAGAGGCGCGCAATGCCGTTTTCGAGCAAGCCCATAGCTCCCGATGCGCGGAACATGCCCACGGCGACAAGTATGGCAATGAGGTAGGGAATGATGCCGATAGCGGTCTTGAATCCGTCTTTAGCACCGTCGATGAAAGCGTCATAGACGTTGATTTTGTGTGCCATAGCCTGTATGATGAACCAGCAGATGACCCCGAGCAGCATAGCCGCAGCCACGGCAGCGGAGACGGCCGACAACTTGTCGGGGTCAAGCATAGCCGCTCCCCAGACAATCAGAGCGACAAGAGCAGTCAGGGCAAAGAGCGAACCGAGCACTACAGGGTCTTTAAGCTTGATTTTCTGTGCTATGCAGACGCAGATGAGTCCTGCGAGTGTGGAGGCGTAGGTGGCAATGAGTATAGGCAGGAACACGTCGGCGGGGTTGGCAGCTCCGAGCTGTGCTCGGTAGGCCATGATGGTTGTGGGGATGAGAGTCAGTCCGCTTGCTCCGAGCACGACGAACATTATCATTGAGTTGGAGGCGCGCTGTTTGTCGTTGTTGAGCTCCTGCAGTTCGTTCATGGCTTTCAGTCCCATGGGGGTGGCGGCATTGTCGAGTCCGAGCATGTTGGCAGCCACGTTCATTAGCATTGTGCCGAAGACGGGGTGCCCTTTGGGGATGTCGGGGAAGATGCGCGAGAAGAAGGGGTTGATGGCTCTGCCGAGTGTGTTCACTGCGCCGGCTTTCTCGCCTATTTTCATTATCCCCATCCACAGGCTGAGCACTCCTGTGAGTCCGAGCGAAATCTCGAAGCCTGTCTTGGAGCTGCTGAAGGTGGAGTTGAGGATGTCTGTCAGTACGGCGGTTTCGCCGCTGAGGAAGCACTGCACGATGCCTACGATGACGGCAATGAGTATGAGTGCAATCCAGATGTAGTTGAGTATCATGGGCAATTGATAATTGATATATTGTCTCTTCTGTTTCTTTCAAGCCTATCGTCATTAACGGCATTTTTACAGGCCGGTGCCGGGGGCGGTCAGTGCTTTCAGGGCGTTGAGTGCACATTTGAGCCGGTCGTCGCCTTGTCCGCTGACAACGGAGTACGGTATGCCGAGCCTGATGACTTCGCGCCTGTAGGTCTCGAATAGTTCTTCGCGCCTGTCGGGGTTCTCGCGGACAGGGTCCGGAACGAAAGGAAGGTCGGGACTGAGGAGGAGGTAGAAGTCCATGGGCCATGTGCTGATGGCTTCTTCAAGCCATTGCGGGCAGGTGCCGTACTTGTCGTTGAACCAGACTTTGGTGAGCAGCAGTTCGGTGTCGAATACTCCGTCGTGCTGTACTTCGAGACACTGGCGGCGTGCTATGTTCTCCACGTCCTGATAGTTGTACGGCCGGCCGAGCTGCTCTACATAGTTGCGTGCGTATTCCTCTACGTATGGCAGTCCGAGCCTTTGTGCCAGTTGCTTGGCAAGTGTGGATTTGCCTGTAGATTCGGGTCCTATAAGTGCGATGCGCATGTGGTGTTATCTGGTGAGCATAATCTTGATATTCACTCCTGCATTGTCGGACTTGATGGGGTAGGTGCTTGAGATGAGAGGAATGGTTCCCTGGTGGTCGTAGAAGATCTGGAGGCTGATTTTCTGCGAGATGACGTAGTCGGCACTCAGTTTGATGCCGAGCACTTTGTTGCCCGTTGATGCCTGTGTGATGTTCTCCTCCACTTTGCGGAGCAGTGTCATAACGTTCTTGTAGCTTACATCTACGTTGAGTTTGAGGTCGTTGGACACTTTGCGCTGGCTTCCGTCCTTGCGTTTGGCAGTGAAGTGGAAGTCCTTGACCGTGTAGCCGGCTCCGATGACGAACTCGTTGGAGTGTCCTTCGGTGAGTTGTACGGCAGTGACGTTGAGTGCGATGTTACGCTGCTTGCGGTACTCCGCCTTCAGGCTCAGCGAGTTCTTCATGGTCATGTTGAGTCCGATGAGCGGTGAGAAGGACTCCTGCAGCGTGACAGAGGCTATGTCGTAAGACGATGACGGCACAGGTTGCTGCGTGCTTACGTCGCGTGTGAAGCCGAGTGTACGGTCGCTGCCGTCCACAGCCGCCCATGTGGAGACTGTGCTGAACGAGCCGACTGCATATTTGCAGGTGTATGCGTGTGTGAGTGTGACCGACTTGAAGTTGTCTCTCATCCACGGCAGTCTGCCGAGTCCGTCGAAGCTGACGCTCCAGTTAGGCATGGTGCGCAGGATACTCATGAAGGGGTTGAAGCTTGCGCGGTTGATGTCGCGCCCTGTGTATGTGGCGAGGAAGGCAGGCACCAGTACGTCGGCGGCGTTGTGGTTGATGGTGCCGAGCGAGCGGTTGTATGGTTTGCCGGCAATGGAGTCGGGAATGAAGGTGCTGTTCTTCGGATAGATGACTCCGTTGTAGCGTTCCTGCACGCGTGCCGTCATCAGTTCGCGGTTGATGAGGAACTCGTCGTAGGTCTTTGAACTGTAGTTGTCGGAGGCTTTGCCCACTTTGTGGAAGGCGGTGGCTATGGCAATCTCGGTGATGTTGAACGAGCCGGTGGCGTTGCGCTGCAGCACATACCTGTCGTCTGTTTCCGCCACTTTGCCGTAGAGGAGCGACTCGGAGTGTGCTTCATAGCGTTTGCCGTTCACCTGAATCTTGAATCCCGGGAAGGGCTCGAGGGTGATTTTGTAGTCGAAGTCGGCTGTGCGTGCCGCGCTTGCGGGCTGTGCCACTTCCGAGCTGAGCGAGAGCCAGTTGCGTTCTTTAGCCTGCTCCACGAAGTTGTCTTTGAAAAATCCGAAGGCGAAGTCCCATCCGGGGGCATAGAAGTTGTCTATGTGCTTCTGTCCGAAGAAGCCTATCTGCGGGCGGAAGCCCGGAACGGTGAGCGAGTTGGTGTGCCTGTAGGTGGCCTGCACCCGCCTTATCATTGTGCCGAAGAAGGCTGCAAAGTCCATAGCCTGTTCGCCTGCAGTGCGCTCGTTGGGGTCGCGTGTGCTGATGCTGACATTGACACTGCCTGCAGTCTTGCTTGTGACGCTTATCTTGTTGTTGTCCACAGTCTTGAAGCGGACCGGTATGCTGTTGCCGTTGGCATCGGTGGCCGTCACTTTCAGCAGCGCAGAGTTAAGTCCGTGGCTTATTTCCACGGCTTTGCCCGCCTCGAGAGTAACGGTCTGCGAGAAGTCTTTTGCGCGGAACTTGCGTCCCTTGTTGCGTCCGGACATGCGCTGTGTCATCTGCTTCCAGTAGGTGCTTTTGCCGTATAGCGTCTCGAAGTTGAGTTGTCCGTCACCCTGTATGCTGCGCGTGCTGGCGGCGGTGTTGCCCAGGTCGGTGTCGGTGGCTGTTCCGGCAGTTCGGTTCCATGTGTAAGTGCCGTTGTATGAGGCGTTGCCTGTTATGAAGTCAAGGAAGGAGATGCGGTTGAAGGGTATGTTCCATGCGGCGGTGAACACCTGCTGGTAGGTGTATGGCTTGCCCCATGTCTTCATGCTGCGGCGGATGGTGTCTTTCCAAGCCTCGTAATAGTCGTGCGTGAAGTTGTAGTCGCGTATGATTTCGGGTGTGTAGTAAGCCTCGTCCACGGTGGAGTTCATGGCTGTGTGGAAGGTGAACTTCATGTTCTTGGTGAGGTCGAACTTGAAGTCGAAGTTGCGGTCCCAGAGGAAGTCCTTAGAGAAAGTGGGTGTCAGCATTTGGTTGTCTTCGGATGCTTCCACGGTGCAGAAGTCCCTCATCTTGAGCATGGAGAAGTTGCGGTTCATGTTGGTGGTGAAGCCCCATGACTGCGGCAGATAGTAGATGTTGAACTCGCTGAACGCTTTAATCTTCTTGACGCTCTCCACGTTCTTGAACGGCTCCCAGGGTTTGGGGTTGAAGTTGTACGAGTAGTTGAACGAGCCCTTCTGACTTGTAGTCTGGTCTTTCTCCATTTCGGGCGAGTGCATCTGCTGCTTGCTGTAGGAGGCCGATATGCTGAAGTTGGCGGGGTCGTAGAACATGTTCTTCTTCTTGGAGTGTATGTCCACCTTCATGTTGCTGACGCTGAAAGTGACGGCATCTTTGACGGTGTTGGTCCGCTGCCGCACGGAGTCTTTCTGCTCTTTGGTGGAGTAGGTGTCGAGGTTTTCGCGCAGAGTGACATCGGAGTCCACGGGGTCGTATTTGGGCGAATTGATGTCCTTCGAGTAGCTGGCGTACAGTGGTATGCGCAGTTTGGCTTTTTCGGGGAAGAGCCGTCCCATCTCGAGTGCTGCGCTGACAGCGACCTGATACATGTCCTCCATGTTGCGGCTCTGCACGTTGCTTTCTATGCTGCCGTAGCCTGAAGTCTCTATGTGTCCGGAGGCATTGACTTGTGCGATGTCGCTAATGCCGAGTGCGGCGTTAGCCATAGCCGCCACGCCTCCTTCTTCGTTGAACTCGGAGAGTCGCAGTTCGTTGACCCATACTTCGCCGTTCACTCCGCCGGTCTGCGTGTTGCTGCGGTTGCGCACGCCGATGAGGATAGCGTCGGTTTCAGCCAGAGTGGGGTTGCCCATCACGGTCACTTTGTTGCCTGGCTTGCCGTTCTCCACGTCGTAGATTACGTAAGGTATGTTGTTCCCGACAGTGGGGTCTCCGCTTCGTTTGGCTTTGTTGCGGTCGGTTTTGGCTTTGGTGAAGACAGAGAGCGGGAAGTCGAGCGAGTTCTCTGCGGGCCAGACGAGTGCGCGGTCGCGGTCGTTATTGTTGTTGTATGCGCCCGGGGCTGTAAGGCGGAGGGGAACTTCGTACTCGTAGTAGTTGTTCTTCAGGTCGGAGCCGATGCGGATGAAGCAGCTGAGGTCGTTGTCGGCAATCTTCTCGTTGTCAGGGTCTTCGGCAGCGGCCTCTGCGTGAACGAACATCTGCAGGCGTTTGTAGTTGCGCAGGTCGAAGGTGATGTTCTTATATACCGCCAGAGCGTTGTTGTACTCCAGGTTGTTCACCCGCAGCACGAGGGCCTGTTCGTTTTGTGCAATGAGTTGTGCTTGTCCGGGGTCTGTCTGGCGTGATATGCCCGGAGGCAGCACGTAGTTGACGGGCATGCGTGCGCTGTTCTCCTCTATGCTTATTGCTTGTGCGTCAAGCAGAGAGTTGGAGCCCGGGAGGAGTGTGTTCTGCTGTCCGGTCTGCACGTTGTAATAGAGGCCTTTGGTGTAGTTTCTCCATTCACCGCGCACGAGCTGCATGGTGGCGAAACGCAGGTGTGTCTCGTCCTTGCAGCCGGTGAGGTACATGCGCATGAAGCGTATTGACTTGTAGTTGCGTATGTTGCCCACGTTCTTCACGTCGCTGCCTTTGACGGGAATCTTGAACTGGTACCATGTCACTTTGGCAGTCTCTCCGTTTTTAAGCGTGACATCGGTCTCCAGTTTCTCGGTTATGTGCTGCAGTCCGACCTCCATCTGCGCGGGGTCGAGCGAGACGTGGTATTCGTAGTATTTCTCGTTCTCGTTCAGGGTGTTATCCTGATTGATGTCTTCTATATCAGGTGTGAGCGAGAAGGCAGTGCCGTAGTTGGCGTTGGAGCTGCTTTCGGGCGAGTTGCCCTCGGTGCCGTTGATGTGTTTGTAGCGTAGGAGGACCGGTGTATGCTGCTCGTCCCAGTCGTTGCCGCGGTAGTAGTGGTAGTTGTCGCCGGCAGGGTCGTTAAGAGGAGAATAGGGGTCGTTGCTCCAGCCGTTGAGGACATCCTGGTTCACTTTCCCGCGGAGTGCGGTGACATAGTCGGCATAAGGTCTGGCACCCTTGTACTCGAAGGTGAACTCTTCGGGCGTGCTCAGTCCGTTGAGTCCCACGTCCTGTTTTTCGCGTGCGCCTTCTTCGTTGGAGAACGCCACGGTGGTGCTTGTGGTGCGCGGAACGTAGCCCCACACAGTGGAGTCGAGGCTCTGTCGGTCGGCCTCGTTAAGCGGCAGTCCGTGCTCGAAAGCCTTCTTGCCGTCGCGCAGGATGTCCTCGCTCACGTCGCCGAGGTTGATGTAGAGGTCGCCGCCGCTGAAGCTTTCGCTGTTGGTGAGGCGCGGGTCCATGAGCCAGAACTGTATGTACTCGATGTTGGCGCGCTCGAAGTCGGTGTTGTCGAGTTTGCGCATTATAGCGCCGAAGTTCTGCTCCGGCTCGGTGAGTTCGCCCCGCTCGTTAATGCGCTCTGCGTCAATGTTGTACGGCCCGCGCTCTTTGGGGTAGTAGGAGAGGTTGAGCACCGTCATCCTTGTGTCCTCGCTTGCAAGCACCTCTTTGTTGGGGTAGAGCTCCTGCTCGTACACAATACGTGTGCGGTGGTCGGACATGGCATCGGGGTCGCTCTTTATGTGTGCGGGTGTATTGACCTGCGGGTAGCCGAAGATGGGGTCCACGGCGTACCATGCGAGCATGGCGCGGTGGGAGTTGTAGGCAATGTTGTCGCTCAGGCGTGCGTCTTCGTAGAAAGGTTTGCTGCCGGAGCTGTTAGAGGGTGTTGAGGCGAGGAACCAGCTGCTGGGGTAGTGCACGTCAATGGCGCTTGTGGTGGACTCGAAGTCGTCGATGTAAGCTGTGCCGGCTTTGCCTGCGCCCACTTCGTGCGTGTGTCCGGGTATGAGGTGGGCGAACTCCGCTCCTATCTGGAAAGTGCTTGGTGCGGTGGCGGTTATCCAGGGAATGCGGTCGATGGCGTTGCTGAGCCAGTGCATCTCGGTTTTGTAGTTGAGGTTGGCCCCCCAGATGGTGTTGGAGAGAGGCTCGCTGCCCGTGTTCACTTTGGTGGTGAGCGGCTGCTCGTGCATGTACATGATGGTGCCGCCCATAGTGAAGTTCTTGCTGAACTCGTATTCGAGGTGCGCCCCGTAGAGTCCTTTGCGGAGCATGGAGAAGGTGGACTGGTTTTCAAGTTTGACATCCACTTTCGTGCCTGCGTCAAGTATGGACTGGTTGAGAATGGTGACAATGCCCATGGTGTAGTCCACGGTGTAGTCCACGTTCTCCGCGAGGGTGGCACCTCCTGCGGTGACTGTGACGCTTCCGCGCGGGACATTCATTGCGTTGAGGCGTATCTCGCTGCCGTTGCTGCCTTTGTACTTGCCTTGCAGGACGAACTTGTTTTTCTCGCTCATTTCCTGCGCATTGACCAGAGTAGAGTCGTAAAGTTCCTGGAAGCAGTACTTCTGCATGAGTGTTTTGTCGTAGCCGAGTTGCGCTGCGAGGTGGCTGCCGAAAGGCTCGAGTACAGGGAACATGACGCGTCCTGTGGAGCTGAATGCGGTGTAGCCTTCGACGTAGTCGAAGCGTCCGTCGGGGGACTGGTTGTTGCGGCTGTCGAGTCGGTCGAGATTCATCACCTTAAGCAGCTGTTTTCCTTTCTGCGGTCCGTCGGGGAAGTACTGGAGGCTGGTGCCGACGGAGTCGTTCCTGTACATGACATAGAGTTCGAACTTGTCGCTTGACATGCTGCTTGCTCCGAGGGCGTAGATGTTCTTCATCATCAGGTCCCACGTGCCGTAGTGTTCGCCGGGTCGTGCGGGGTCGTAGGCGTGCGGTGCGTTGTTGGCGGGCTTGATGAGTTTGAGGATAAGTGCAGGCGCATTGCCGTTAGTGCCCTGTGCGCCGGCTTTGTCGGTGGAGAACTCGCCGACCTGATAAACCTGTCCGCCGTAGGTGTACTCGTATGCCACGGCCAGCACCTCGTCCTGATTGAGTGCTGTGCGCAGGGTGATGAAGCCCAGAGCTGCGTTGAGCGTGTATTCGCCGCTGCCGAGCAGGCGTGCGGACTCCACTTTCTCGTAGTCTTCGCCTCCGTGCCATTCCGGGACGGCCTGCAGCGTTTGTGTTATCTGGTGTATGCTGCGGATGTTGTCCCCCATGTCGAGCAGCTTGTCGTACAGCTTGTTAGACCTGTTTTCTGGCATTCCGTTTTCCTGTGCGGCGACGTAGAGCGTCTGGTCGTTGAGGTGCTCGAGCATGTTTTCGCCGAGGTCGGTGAAGGCAGTGATGTTCCTCGCCTGGTCATATACGCCTTTGCGGTTGGTTATCCAGACCTCTATCCTGTTGATAGTCACTCCGCTTGCCACGTAAGGCATGGTGGCCATAGCACCCTCGAAGCGGTCGCGGAAGTAGTGGCCGAGGAAGAAGTGCTTGTTTTCGTCGTAGTGGTCGGCGCGTATTTCGTACTTGGTCATCTGTGCGCCGCCTTCGGAGCTGACCGACTGCGCATCGCTGTTCTGCTGGCTTATGACCGCCTGCACTTTGAGGCGGCCGAACTTCAGGTTGGTTTTTATTCCGAAGAGTGCCTTGCTTCCCCTGATGAGCTGCGAGTTGAGGTCGAGCGAGACATTACCTGCCTCGATGGACTGTATGATGTCGTCGTCCTGCCCTTTGTAGCCGATTTTGATGTTCTGCTGGTCGAAGCTGAAGCTGGCTTCGGTGTTGTAGCTCATGTTGAAGGAGAGGCGCTGGCCGACTTTACCATTGACGGAGACTTGTATTTTCTCGTCGAAGTCGAAGATGTTGTTGTTCTTCGAGCGCCATGTAAGGGACGGATTATCAACGAACTGGTGCTTGAAGCCGAACATGAGTTCGGCACTTCCCTGCAACTTGAGCTGCACTCCGCCCGGGCCGAAGATTTTGTCAGCGGGCCCGATGTTGAACTTCATGTCGGTGATGTCGAACTTCTTCTCGTTGTCGTGCTCGACTTCGCTGATTTTCTGTTTCCAGTACTGCCTTATCAGTTGCTGCTCGGAGTAGTTTTTGTACTCTTCCGCGCTCATGAGGACGGGCATGCTGATGTCGGTGTTGCCGGCTTTTGTGCGGAGGACGTACTGGCCTGTAAGGGGCTGGTACTCAACGGTGGTCTGCACCGCTTCGTCCTGCACTGGCATGGTGCCGGCAACAATCCGTCCGACGGTGTCCGCCTGCTGCACGGAGTCGGCGCGCGTCTGCGCAACCGCGGTGGCGCAGACAAAGGAGAGCAATATGGGCAAGAACCTGTAGCGCAAGACTTTATAACATCTTCAGTGCGGTGCGTATAACCTGCTCCACAGTGGCCTCGGGCGTTTGTTTGAGAATCTTGTCCACGGCTTTTCCGCTTGCAGCGGCGTTGAAGCCGAGCATAGTGAGTGCGCTGACCGCTTCGGACTTGACGGGGCTGTCCTCCACGGGGAAGAGCCTGGCGTCGTCCTGGCCGGGGTTGGCGTCTGTGCCTTCTCCGAGGTCGATTTTCAGCACTTTGTCTTTGAGGTCAACGATTACTCTTTGTGCTGTTTTGGGTCCGAGACCTTTAACTTGCGAGAGCGCGCGCGCGTTGCCGGTGGCTATAATCTGCCGCACTTCGGCGGCGTTGAAAGCCGACATGATCATTCGTGCGGTGTTGGCCCCTATCCCGCTCACAGTCAGGAGCATAATGAACAGCGCCCGCTCGCCTTTGGTGAGGAAGCCGAAGAGGTCGTGTGTGTCTTCACGTATAATCTCGCTTGTGTAAAGTTTTACATCCTGTCCGTCGCTGCCCTGCAACTGAGTGTAGGTCTGCAGCGTGATGTTAATTTCGTATCCCACTCCGGCGGCTTCCGCCACGGCGCAGGTCGGGTTCAACTCCGTCAGTCGGCCTTTTATGTAATCTATCATGATGTAGGCTTGTCGGTTTTCAGTCTTCCGTTTTTTTGCTAATGTTTTCACAAAAAGCGCGCAAAGATAATCTATTTTTCTCATATATGCAAATTTTATTGTCTTTTTCTTCAAAAATTGCTCGCAAATGCTGTTTTTGTGGTGTCAGACAGCAAAAGTGATTTGTGTTGTGCGGCGGTGGAATTGTAAATGCGGAGCCGTGGCGGGGATATGGTTGTTGTGAGCATGAAACAGGCGGAAACAGGGGAAGAATCGGGGTTCTCTCCCGCTTCTCTCTGCTTTTGATTCCGTCCTTTTGCCGTCCTTTTGCCGTCTTTTTGCCGTCTTTTTGCCGTCCTTTTGCCGTAATAGACAGCGGAGGCATAGCGGAGAGACAGCGGAGGCATAGCGGAGAGATGGTGGAGACATAGCGGAGAGACAGCGGAGACATGGCGGAAAGATGGCGGATGGGAAACTTGCGGCACAAAAAAAGTTTCCAAGTTTCTTGCACGAATGAAAAAAAAGCAGTACCTTTGCCGCCGATTTGCGCAAAAGTGCATGTTGAGAAGTGCAAAATAGTGTGCACGGAGATGTGCGGCGGGAGCGGCAAACTGACTGTGTAACAGGACAAAAGATAAGACTAACATAACAAGATAAGACTAACATAACAAGATAAGACACATAACAAGATAAGACGGACATAACAAGATAAGACAGACGTAGCAAGATAAGACAGACGTAGCAAGATAAGACAGACACAACAAGATAAGACAGACATAACAAGATAAGACGGACATAGCAAGATAAGACGGACATAGCAAGACAAGATGGACATAGCAAGATAAGACGGACATAACAAGATAAGACTAACATAACAAGATAAGACGGACATAACAAGATAAAAGATAAGACAGACGTAGCAAGACAAGACGGACGTAGCAAGACAAGATGGACATAACAAGATAAGACAGACATAACAAGACAAGATGACATAGCAAGATAAATAAAAAATGACAAGATAGACAAACAATATAAATATAACAAGACAAGAGAGGCATAACGGGATAAAGCAGACACGGCAAAAAGAATAGGACAGACACGGCAAAAAGAATAGGACAGACACGGCAAAAAGAATAAAACAAAAAGCGGCATGATGATATGAGCGAGGGACAACGTGACAACATACGCAGCAATATACTGAAGACGGCAGGCGACATGTTCTTCCGTCTGGGGATACGCAGCGTGTCGATAGACGACATCTGCCGCGAACTCGGCATCTCGAAGAAGACCTTTTATGTGTATTTTGCGAGCAAGGACGAACTTGTGCGGCAGTTGCTTCACTCCAACATAGACTACATGGCGGGCAAGATGGAAGATATGCTGGCTCACAACGACTTCCGGCAAATAGTGAAGGTGTTCCTCAAGCACCAGCACGCGGAGAAGAACGACGTGAGGCGCGTTCCGCAGCTGGTGTATGACCTCAAGAAATACTATCCGGTGCAGTTCTCGGAATTCCAGACACGCTGCTTCGAGACCCAGAAGAGCTACATAATGCGCTATCTGGAGCAGGGAGTGAAAGCGGGTTTCGTGCGCGCGAACCTTGATATAGAATTAACAGCAGTGCTGTTTGCCAAGATCCATAGCGACGCGATACGCGACTTTGAGGTTATAGAGGCCCACAACCACAACATGCACCGTCTTGCCCACACTGCGATGGATGTTTTCGTGCGGGGCGTGCTGAGCGAAGATGGGATGAAGCTGTTCGAGGAGAAGGACGAGGGCAGTCAGGACAAAACAGAAGAAACAGAAAAGAAGATATGAAAAAAGCAATTGTGTTATTGGCTGCGATGCTCCTGACGGGCGTTGCGGCAAAGGCGGAAGACCATGTGATGGCCGCCACGAGAGGCTCTGCAGCTCCGCAGAGTCCGTCATCGCTGACATTGTCCTTGCGCGAGGCGCAGGACTATGCGGTGAAGCAGAACAGGAGCCTGAAGAACGCGGCTCTGGCTGTTCAGGAGGCATACGCGCAGAGGTGGCAGACGATAGCGTCGATGCTTCCTCAGGCAGACGGGAGCTACAGCTACAGCAACTACCTGGGCTACAGCGCGACAATGTCGATGGGCGGCGCTAACATAGACATCAACATGCCCAATGTGGGTGCTCTGGGCTTGACGGCGACCATAGGCCTAAACGGTCAGGGGATAGTGGGGGTGCTGCTTAACAACCTCGCCATAGAGATGAAGAAGATATCGCTGGAGCAGTCGGAGAGCTCTCTGCGGGCAAGCGTGACGACATCGTATATGTCGGTGCTGGTGATGCAGGAGATACAGCAGTTGCTTGACAGCAGCCTGACCAACATAGAGAACCTGGCCGAGATGACCCAGCAGACAGTGAACGCGGGAGCGGCGGAGCAGACGACCGCCGACCAGCTGAAAGTGCGCGTGAACACGCTGAAGAACAGCATCAACAGCACCAAGCGCAACTGCGAACTGGCGAAGAACTCGCTTCGCGTGCTGCTGGCAGTGCCTGCAGAGACGGAGCTTAACCTGACCCAGACAACAGGCGACCTGCTGTCGGCCGAGGCAGTGCTGAACCTGCTCGGGGAGAACTTCAACATCAACAACAACCTCAACTACCGGCTTTTAGAGAAGAGCACCGAGATGGCGAAGAAGAACGTGCACATGGCAGGCTGGGCATACGGCCCGACAGTGAGCCTCGCGTACAACTACACCAACCAGCACTATTACGGCGAGGGCGGTATGCGCATGACCCCTCCAAACGTGGTGCAGGTGAGCGTGCGTATGCCATTGTGGTCGAGCGGCAAGCGCGCCGCGGGCGTGGTGGAGAAGAAGATAGCCTACGAGGAGGCGAAGAACACCCTGGCAGAGACGACGGAGAACCTGGGCATACAATACCAGCAGCTGCGCTTCAACCTGCAGAACGCCTACGAGACCTACATGAACGAGAAAGAGAACATAGAGGTGACACAGCGCGTGTTCGCCAACACGACCAACAAATATCACTGGGGGACAGCCTCCAATCTGGAACTGACCAACGCGAGCAACGACCTGATAAGCGCGCAGTCGAGCTATGTGCAGGCAGTGCTGGCACTGGTGAACGCACAAGTGGAACTTGACAAGTTCCTGAATAACTGATTGTCAGCCGGAAGCCGTGGCAGCATTGCGGCAAACGGCAGCAGAAAGAGAAGATAAATAAAAACATATATGAAAAAGATTTGTATTTACATGACCGTATTGCTGGCACTGTCCGGCTGCGGCAACAAGACCGGAAACGCCTCTGAAGAGAAGGCGGAGCGTGTAGAGCAGGTGCGCGTGACCAAGCTGCAACTGCGTGAAATACAGCGCGAAATAAGTATTTCCACCAATCTGCAAGGCTATCTGACGCAGAATGTCGCCCCCTCGCTTACAGGGCATATAGAGCACATCTACTGCGAAGTGGGCGACAGGAAGAACAAGGGGGATATGATTGTGCGCATGGACCAGACGCAGTACAACACCACCAAGATTTCTCTCGGCAACCTCAAGGTGGAGCTTAACCGCGTGGAGCAACTTCTCCGCTCCGGCTCGGCGACCCAGCAGCAGTATGACCAGCTCAAGGCCCAGTACGACCAGGCGAAAGAGCAGCTGGAGTTCCTTGAGCAGAACACCTACGTCAAGGCTCCTTTTGCAGGAGTCATCTCCGCCAAGACCTACGAGGACGGGGAGCTGTACAGCGGACAGCCCATAGTGGTGCTCACGCAGATAAACAAGCTGAAAGCGCTTATCGCGGTGCCGGAGACCTATTTCCCGCTCGTGAAGAAGGGCATGCCGCTGACACTGACATCGGAGATTTATCCCGACCGCGAGTTTGCGGCTACGGTGGAAGTGGTATATCCGACCATCGATGCTTCGAGCCACACTTTCCAGTGCAAAATAGTGATACCCAACCAGAAAGAGCTGCTGCGGCCGGGCATGTATGTGACAACGACGCTTGGTCTGGGCAAGGCGAAAGCGATAGTGGTGCCCTATCAGTCGGTGGAGAAACTTGTGGGTGCCAACGACCGCTATGTGTTCATCAACAACGGCGGTTATGCCAAGCGCGTGTCAGTCACTCTGGGGCAGCGTTTTGACCAGGATATCGAGATACTGTCGGACGAGATAGGCGAAGGCGTAGAGATGGTGACCACGGGGCAGCACAAGCTTGTAGATGGAGTAAAACTTAATGTAGTCGAGTAATTATGTCAATATACAAATCAGCGATTGAGAAACCGGTGACCACCGTCCTTATTTTCGTGGCGGTTATAGTTATCGGTATATACAGTTTCCTGCGTCTGCCGATAGACCAGTTCCCTGAGATGGACCCGCCGTACATCACGGTGATGACCACTTATCCGGGCGCATCCGCGTCGGAGATGGAGACCAACGTGACCAAGATAATGGAGAACGCCCTGACCTCGGTGGACCACCTCAAGCACATCACCTCACAGAGCAAGGACAACATCTCCGTTGTTACTCTGGAACTGGAGTGGGGCAGCAACATGGACGAGGCGGTGAACGATGTGCGCTCCTTCGTGGACATGGCGGCCAACAACCTGCCTGACAACTGCGCCAAGCCTGTGATATTCAAGCTTTCCACGTCCTCCATGCCTATCTGCCAGTACTCCATTACGGCCGACGAGACATACGCGGGTCTGGACAAGATACTGAATGACGAGGTGGTGCCGCAGCTGAACCACATTGACGGCATAGGCAACATCTCCCTCTCCGGAGCCCCTGACCGCTACGTCTATGTGAATATCGACCAGCAGAAACTGGATGCCTACGGGCTCACGCTCGAGCAGGTGGGGCAGGTGGTCACAGCCAACAACCTCAACCTCTCGTCCGGCACGGTGAAGATGCCGCAGGAGCAGTACCAGATGCAGGTGCGCTCGGAGTACATCGAGTCGTCGGAGATAGAGAACCTGATGGTGACTATGACTCCGCGCGGGCAGCAGGTCTTCATCCGCGACATAGCGACAGTAAAGGACACCATCAAGGACCTCTCCCTCGACGAGAAGACCAACGGGCGCGAAGCCGTCCGCCTGATTATAGCCAAGCAGACAGGCGCGAACACGGTGCAGGTGTGCCGCGACGTGCGCAAAGAGCTGGCCAATATTCAGAAGCAGCTCCCGACCGATGTGAAGATAGAGAAGATTTACGACTCCTCGGAGAACATCCAGAACTCCATCAACTCGCTTGAGGAGTCGGTGCTTTACGCCCTGCTCTTCGTTGTGCTCGTCGTGCTCTTCTTCCTCGGCAAATGGCGCGCGACCCTCATCATCGGTATCACTATACCTATCGCCCTCATCGTGGCGTTCATCTACCTCGGTCTGGCAGACTCCAGCCTCAATATCATCTCCCTGTGCTCGCTGACTATTGCCATCGGCATGGTGGTGGACGATGCGATTGTGGTGCTGGAGAACATCACCCGCCACGTTGAGCGCGGCGAGGACCCACACGAGGCCGCTATCTACGCCACCAACGAGGTCTGGGTCAGCGTTATTGCCACGACGCTTGTGCTTGTGGCCGTGTTCGTGCCGCTGACGATGCTCTCCGGCCTGGCAGGTATCATGTTCCACGAACTCGGCTGGATAGTCACCGTGGTATGCTGCACCTCCACCGCCGTGGCTATCTCCCTCACCCCGATGCTGTGCTCCAAACTGCTCAAAGCCAAGAAGGTGCACGTTGATGAGAACGGCAATCTGGTGGAGGACGAAGCGGGCAGGAAGAACTTCTACGAGCGCACCGTTGTGCGCATGCTGGACGTGATAGACGACTACTACGCCCGCTCGCTCGGCTGGTGCCTGCAGCATAAGTTTATAACTCTGGTTGTCCTTATCGGGTTCTTTGTCGCATCGCTCGCGCCTGTCTTCGCGGGCAAAATCGGCACCGACTTCATGCAGCAGCAGGATAACGGGCGGCTCTCCGTCACCGTCAAACTGCAGCGCGGTACACGTATCGAGGAGACGCTGAAGACCGCCCGCAAACTGGAAGCACGCTTCGTTGAGCTTGTGCCGGAGATTCAGCTTATCAACACCTCCGCCGGCTCCAACGACGATGCCACCATCGCCGCCCTCTTCTCTTCGACGATGAACAACAAGATATCCATGACCGTCCGTCTGCCCAAGAAATGGGAGCGCGAGCGCGACATCTGGACCATAGCCGAGGTTCTGCGTCAGGAGATGGCGCGCTATCCGGAGATCAACGAATTCCAGTGTAACGTCTCTTCCGGCGGCCCGGGCGGAGGCGGCAACACCGTGGACCTGGAAATATACGGCTACGATTTCGACCGCACCAGCCAGCTTGCCGAGCAGTGCCGCCAGCTCATCTCGCAACTCCCCGGTGCCCGCGACGTGAATATCAGCCGCGAGGACGACCGCCCCGACATAAAGATAACGGTGGACAAAGAGAAGGCTTCGCGCCTCGGGCTCTCGTCTGCCACTGTCTCCACCTACCTGCGCAACCGCGTGGCGGGCATGTCGTGCGGCTACCTCAAGGACGACGGCTCGGAGTACGACATTGTGGTGCGCCTCGAGGAGGAAGACCGCAACTCCATCTCCGACATCATGGACCTCTCGCTGCCTACCGCCACCGGCAAACCGGTGAAACTCTCGGAGGTGGCATCCGTCGGCGAGTATTGGGCACCGCCTACCATCGAGCGCAAGGCGCGCCAGCGTATAGTCACCATCAAGGCCACGCCTTACAACACCACTCTCGGCGAACTGGCGGAAGCTATACAGGCAGAGGTTGTCCCGAAACTCGACATGCCCGTCGGCTATTCCACGCATATAGGCGGTAACTACGAGACACAGCAGGACACGTTCCGCGACATGATTCTGCTCGGCCTGATGATTATCATGCTTGTCTATATAGTCATGGCCTCCCAGTTCGAGAGCCTCCGCATGCCGGGTATCATCATGTTCACGGTGCCGTTTGCCCTCTCGGGCGTGATAATCGCGCTGTGGCTCACGGGCCGCTCGCTGGATATGATTGGTGCTCTGGGTCTGGTGCTCCTGGTGGGTATTGTGGTCAAGAACGGTATTGTGCTGGTGGACTACATCAACCTCATGCGTGAGCGCGGCTATGAGCTGAACACCGCCATACAGATGTCGGGACGCAGCCGTATCCGTCCTGTGCTCATGACTGCCTTCACCACCATCCTCGGTATGATTCCTATGGCCGTGTCCAGCGGCGAGGGTGCCGAGATGTGGCAGCCGTTGGGTATTGTCGTTATCGGCGGTCTGACCGTCTCCACCTTCCTCACGCTGTATGTCGTGCCCGTGCTTTACGGAGTCATGTCACGCCACGGCGACCGCGACAAGCAGGATGCACTCCGCAAAAAGTTCATCTTTATGAACATCAAAGTTAAGGACAAAGAAGCAGACAAATAGAAAACAAGAACAGCAATGAAATCAGTATTTATAGTATTCAACCAGGCCAACACAGAGCGGGTGGAGTATATGTTTGATGTCTTGGGCATACATGGCTTCACGTTCTTTGAGCAAGTACAGGGCCGCGGCACCAACGGAGGCGAGCCCCGCCGCGGCACACACACATGGCCGGAGATGAACTCTGCCGTCATCACCATTGTGGACGACGACAAGGTGCAGGCTCTGCTTGAGTCAGTCAGGAAACTGGACATGCGCAACCCCGAAGTCGGTGTGCGTGCCTTTGTCTGGAACATAGAGCAGACCGTCTGAGCCCACGGACCAAAGTGAAGGCAAGGCATGGCTTTCGACTATCCGCTTTCGACCTTCGACTTTCGACCTTCGACTATGCTAACGCTTCTTGCTCCGGCACGTGATATTGAGGTAGGCCGCGCTGCTATACAGGCAGGCGCGGATGCCGTTTATATAGGTCCTCCGCGTTTCGGCGCGCGTCAGGCGGCAGGCAACAGCCTTGACGACCTGCGCTCGCTTGCCGACTACGCCAGACCTTTCGGAGTGCGTATCCTCGTCACGCTCAACACCCTCATGTCCGCCGATGAGCGGCGCGAGGCGGCAGACATGGCGTGGCAGCTCTACGAAGCCGGCGTGGACGCGCTTATCATACAGGACCTGCGTCTGCTCCGCGAGTCGTTGCCCCCCATACGCCTGCATGCCTCCACGCAGTGCGACAACCGCACGCCTGAGCAGGTGCTGCGGCTGTGGCGCATGGGCTTCAGCCGTGTGGTGCTGGCGCGCGAACTCTCGCTGGAGCAGATACGTGACATACACAACGCCGTGCTCCGCGAATGCCGGCAGGGCGAACAGCCTGTGGAACTTGAGGCTTTCGTCCATGGCGCGCTCTGCGTCTCCTACAGCGGCCGCTGCTTCATGTCGGAGGTGCTGATGGACCGCTCCGCCAACCGCGGCTGCTGCGCGCAGATGTGCCGCCAGCGTTACGACCTGCTGGACGCGGCAGGGCGCGAAATAACCGACGACAACGGGCTCCCCGTCCACCAGCGCTACCTGCTCTCGCTGCAGGATATGGACCGCAGCCGCTCGCTGCGCGACATGATTGACGCGGGCGTTACCACATTCAAGATTGAGGGCAGACTCAAGGATGCCGGCTATGTGACCAACGTCGTCGCCTACTACCGCCGGCAGCTCGACACTCTGCTCGGTCCGCACCACGACCTGTTTGAACGCACCTTCGAGCCTGACCCGCAAAAGACTTTCCACCGCGGCGGCACCGACTATTTCCTTCACGGCCGCACTGCGCCTATGGCGGAGTGGCTCACCCCCAAGTCCACAGGCGAGTTCGTCGGCACTGTCGCCTCACGCACACGCACCACGCTCACGCTTAACCTGCAGCCCGGCATCAAGCTGCAGGCGGGCGACGGGCTCTGCTATGCCGACAAGGGCTTTGCCGTGAACAGGGCCGAGGGTGCGGTCGTCACCCCCAACCGCATGCCTGATGCCGCTCCGGGGACGCGCATCTGCCGCAATCTCAATCCCGCTTTCCTCCGCTCCATGTCGGTCAGCCGCCGCGTGCCTGTGGACATCGTTTTCAGCGAGACGGACTCGGGCTTCCGCATTGCTATGGGGGCGCTGTCGATGGACTTCCAGTCGGACAAGCAGCCTGCCCGCAATGCAGAGCGGGCGCTGGCCGTCATACGTGAGCAGCTCTCCAAACTGGGCGACACGCCTTTCGTGGCGCGCAGCGTCACTGTCACTTCCGCGCCGTATTTCCTGTCCGCATCGCAGCTCAACAGCTGGCGGCGCACGCTGGTGGAGGCCCTGCTGGCCCGCATGGAGGAAGAAGGACGGCGTGCCTCCGATTCCGTCCCGTCCCGTCCGCAGCTGCCTGAAGATATCAGCCTTGAGCCTGTTCCGCGTCCGCAGGGCAACCTGATGACCTGCCGCTACTGCATCCTTAACGAGCTCGGGCATTGCCGCAAGACGGCTCCTCTGCGCAACGAGCCGCGCTTCCTGCGTCTGCAGAACGGCACCGTCCTTGCCCTCGCTTTCGACTGCGCCCGCTGCGAAATGACCGTCAGCGAGTCCTGAGCTTACACAGTCGCAACTCGTCAGCTCTCCGCCGCTGTTTATGTTCTTGCTATGCTCTCTTGCTCTGTTGTTGTTTCCGCTGTTGTTTCTGTTGTTGTTCCCGCTGTCGTTTCTACCGTGTCACTACCGTATCACTACTGTGTCACATGCAGTCTTAACAACCACGCTTCTACAGCCACACCTTTGCTGCTTTAATAACCTTTGCAGTACCCTCATAGTACCCTCGCAGTACCCTCACATCCCCTTGCAGTTCACTTGCAGAATCTTCGTCCCCCCTTTCAATCTACGTCTTTCAGTAGTAAAACTAGTAAAACTAGTGGAACTAGTAGAACTAGTAGAACTAGTAGAACTAGTGGAACTAGTAGAACTAGTAGAACTAGTATAACTAGTCGAACTATCAATTATCAGTTGTCTCCGGGTACGCAGGCATCCTGCCTGCGGCTATTAACGATAAGATTAGAAGTGTTAGTCGGAATAGTTAAGTTAGTAGGCATAGTTGAACTATCAACTATCTTGCCTGCGAAAAATGCCGCAGCAATGAATACTGCCAATGAACAATGCCGCTGCAATAAATGCAGCAGCAATGAAATATCCATTATCAATTATCAATTAAAGAAGGGGGAGGGGAGAAACCGAATCTCTATTTTATATCTGCTAAGCCCCCCAAGTCACATGGAAGAAAATAACATACCCCTCCCCGCTATAAGTTTTTGTCAGCTCCGCGCCGAAGTCTGCCTCCGGCGCGGAGCATGCCGCATAAACCGCTATGGCGATTAATCAAATTCACTGCCTTCAGTAGCCTGGTCACCGGACGGAAGAGTCGGAGAGCCGCACAATGCGGAGCACAGACCTGCGGCATAACACTCTGTTTGCGGATATAAATAAGTCTTTTTCATAATAGAATTTGTTTTGTTTCTAAAGATGTTAATTGGTTGCATTCCGCATTTACCTGACAACTGCGCCTTCTGCATTGTACTTCACGCCGTTGCGCTCGATGATGAGGATGCCGTTCTCCATGTACTTGCGCACCTCGGGTGCGGACATGCCGTCTGCACCGTCCGTCTCTATCACGTCGATAGCAGTCGCATTATTGTCTGACACCACGATGCGGACACGCGGCTGTACACCGGCTGGCAGACCGCCCACCACAAAGTAGGCGCGGAAGGCGCGTATGAGTGTTCCGGAGGTGAGGTTTGGATAATATACCTTGTTGTCAATCAGTCCGAGGATGGTATGTCCTCCGGCATCATTCAGCATCTCCGGAGCCGCCGTTCCCTGGAAGCGCACGTTGCCATAAGTTATTTCGCCTGCCGACTGGGCGGAACGCACATGCAGCGTTGCATTGCTGAAGACAGGATTGCCGTACTCGCTGCTGCTGCGGAACAAATATGGCACGTTGGCTTCTACTCTGCCTGTGGGGGAGAAGTACAGGTTCAGTCCGCTCGCATAGTCGCCCGAAGCTCCCTTGAACTCATAGAACTGACCATCATATTTCCTTCCATCTTCATCTTCCGTATTGTAGTCAAACGGCAGACAGATGGTGCTCCAAGTGTCGGCTTTCAGAGTGCGCATCAGCTGCACGTTCACGCCCGTATTTCCGCTCAAAGCATCGTAAGCAGTGTAGTATGCAGCACCTTCGTTGTCGTTCAGCGGCATCGGGTTGGCGATAGCAAACGAAGCGGAGAGTGTGACATCGCTGTTCATCGTTATCTCGCGCGGGTTTTCGGTGTTGTCGTCCGACCACCGGGTGAATGCGTAGAACGAGTTTTTAGGTGTGGCTTCTATCGTCACCTTTGTGCCCGCCTCTTTCTGCCCATTGACAGCAGTGTTCACCGAGCCGTTAGCGCCGGCAGAGATATTGAGCGTGTAGTAGGTGATGTTCTCCGTCCACTTGGCGTAGAGTGTCTTGGCTGCGGTTATGCTGTTGGCGGCTATAGTGGTGACGGCATCGCCAGTGCACTCTGCATTCTCATACCAGCCGTTGAAGGTATATCCTTCTTTCACGCCGTCCACAAGAGCGGTGGCTGCATCGTAGGTGTGGCTTGCAGGCAGAGAGGCAAGGTTGCTGCCGCTGTAGTCTGCATTGTCCTGGTCGCGGTAGATGAGGGTGTAAGTGTCGGGCAGGAAGTCTGCAATCAGCGTTACCGTGCCGTCGCCTGCTTGCAGCGTATATGCCGTGCCGTTAGTAAATTGGTTGCCTTTTAATGTCACGTAAGAGATTTGGTAATGTTCTGCTGCCGCAAAGTTCAAAGTTACCATTGTTCCCACAGCCAAGTCGCGGCTGCCGGTAGTGAATGCGCCCGAACCGTCATTCGGCGTAACAGTCACCGTGCCGTTTGTGTAAGGATTGATGGTGAAGGTTACCATCTCCTGCCATACGGCATAGAGGTTGAACTCTCCGTTTGGTGTAGCGGTAAGGTTCGTTACACTCTGACCGTCTGTGTAGTCCACAGTGCCTGCATTGGCACGCTCGGCGGAGGTTGCCCAACCACGGAATGCATAGCCCGTGCGAGTGAATGTATTGGTGGTCAGTGCTTTGCTTGAGCCGTAGGTGTGCGACTGGTTGCTCATCGTTCCGCTTCCGCCGTTGGCATTGAAGACTACACTATAGGTGTTGGCTGTCCATTGTGCGGTGAACGTTCCGCTTTCTTCTACAGAGACTTCTGCGCCTGCATCCTCCGAAAGATTCATACCGTCAAATGTGCCTTCCCAAGCGAGGAAAGTGTAACCAGTCTTGGTAGGAGTGGGCAGGGTGATGGGATCAAACATCCATTGTGCAGTCATTGTAACATTTTCACCGGCTGAAGCGATGTCGGTAAATTCCGCTTCGTCATCATAGAACTCATCGTCGCTGCCATACCAATTAAGGAAAGAGGCGTTGATGTTTTCCGAAGCTTTGCTGTTGCCGCCTGTTGCGCCGTTGTAGTTGTAATTAACGGTGATAGACGGACCGGTGAACGCATTCGCTTTGAGGTTGTCTGTCTCTCCTACCTCAACCTCCTGGTCGCTCATCGAACCCGTACCACCTCCCGCGTCAAACGAAACGGTGTAGGTGGGAGTGGATGAAGCCTCGCGGAAAACAGCAGTAATTGTAGTAGAGGAATGAACTGTTAAATTATATGTACCATCACCGTTATCTGTAGGTGAAGCACCAGACCAACTATCAAACTCATAACCATTGTTGGGTATGGGAGTTAGTGTCAGCACAGTACCCTCATAATAGTAATTTCCTGTTGAACCAGATATAACGCCACCTTCCGGATAACCATGTCCGTCATTAGATGAAAGTGTGTTTGATCCATTAGCAGGTGTTCCCATTGTAATTTGGTAAAGAGCGGGTTCTTCTCCAAATACTACGCGCTGACCAAAACCATAAGTATTGCAATTGTCCATACGCACATACATCGGGATCTTTGTTTTGTTGGGATTAACTACCAACACTTTACCGCTGTATGGGAAGAAATATAAAGGATTATTTGCATCATCAGAATAGGTTAGTTTCATTGCTGATGCTGACGGGATTTTTGAAGATACATTTCCATTAGACTTTACAACATAATTAGAACCGCTACTTGCTATATCGTATGAACCGGACGGGATATATTGACCATTATAAGCTGTAGATGGTACTACAAACTTAAGTGCTGAATAGTATAAAGTGTTGTAGGAACTGTTGTTAACAGTCTTTTCTCCTTTCAAAAGCAGATTATTTGTTCCATTTTGTGTCAGTGTAGTTTGGGCAGTAGTATAGGCGAAAGAAGTAGCAGCCTGTTGATCATTTGTGAAGGATTGAGAGCCTGATGGGTCGTATCCGATATTGAAATATACATACTTATTGTTCGAATTTTTGCATCGACCACGAATAATAATATCTCCACGAGATATGCCTATCGATATAGTTCCGCTTGTAATAAAGAAATATCTGTAATTTCCATAATAGTATTGTTGAGCCCAACATAAATATAACTCATCGTCGTCAACATCTTTACATTTTGTCGCAGTAAATGGTGCTTCTGAATCGCTTACCGAATAGTAGCCAACCGGAATATATGTAGTCGGAGCATCACAACGTGTAACGTGAAATTCCAAGGCAATAAAATCACCGCTATCGTTTTCATCGTCAAAATATATCTGTGCCGTTCCGTCATCCGGTATGCCATCTTCATTTTGATCTACAAAGTTAATTGTAACCAAATTGGGACGTTCATACCAATATGCCGTAGAACCATTTCGAAAGTTGTTAGCATATTGGTCGTAATCATAGAAACTTGCTTGTGGTGCACGTCTTGCAGAATTAGAGAGGATTTGCTTCTGTAGTCTTTTTTCTACTAATTTTTGTTTTAATTCAAGCCGAGATAAGTGTGTCACTTTTACCTCTGCCGATATGTTGCTCAAGCTTGCAGAGAGCAAGAGACAACAGAAAATTGAGAATAGTTTTTTCATAATAATTCGGTTTTTGAGGGTTAAACTTATATTTTGTTTGTTTTAGTATTCTGCTTCTTTATTGCAGGGGATTGATATTTCAACGCTCTGCTACTTTTATTGCTTTGTCATTGTATGTGTCCGCGTGCAGTGCTTATTGCCGTTTTTACTGACACTATGTTTTTTTGCAAGGGTAGCGTAAAAGTAGCGCGAAAGTAGCGTGAGAGTTGCTGATTGTTTTTGCTTTTCTGCTTTGCCAAAGTGTCATTGTTTTTGGTGTTTCGGTTGCATTGTGTCATTCCTGTTTGCAGGCCGGAAGCCTGCGTACCCGGTGGGCAATTGGCAATTGATAATTGATATTTCGTTATCTCGTTATCTTCTTATCTTCCTTATCTCCTTATCTTCATTATCTTACTATATCTTCTTATCCTATCTTTATTCTGCCTTTATCCTCTCCTTAATATATTGCGTGCGTGCGCGGGGCGCGCTACGGCAAATGCGCCGGAACAAAAGAAATTATGCTATAAAAAACGACCGTTTTTTGTGACATAGTTTTCTTTAGTAATCCGACAGTGGTAAAAGTCCCCTACAAACAAGGCTTGGGAGAAAGAAAAGAAGCAGTCGCACTATACAAAAATAAAGGCAAAGTAGCACAAAAATTACAAAAAGTGCAAGAAAAATTTGCAGGAACGAAATTTTTGCATTATCTTTGCAAGCGAAATTGAGACGTAATAGTCAGCAAAGAAATATATGTCACAAAAAACGGTCGTTTTTTGTGACATACTTTTTTGTGTTTTTGTTTTGCGGTTTGCCGTGCACCCGAGAAGGGGGACTTTTCTGCGTGTGTTTGTTATGCGTGTGCGCGCGTGTCAGCGATATATAAACAGGTGTGGAAAACACCGCTGCGCTATATGAGAGCACCGCGAAGCTGAATTCAGTGACGTGCACGCTTGTCAGGGGCGTAAACAAGTTACGCCCCTTGTCCGCTGCCGCAGGCATTCACGCCAGCTGCTGCATCAGTTGTTCATCATTGCCTGCGCGAGGGTGTAAAGGACTATGCCGGCGGTGACGCTCACGTTGAGCGAGTGCTTGGTGCCGTACTGCGGAATCTCGATGCAGCCGTCAGCCGCGTCCGCCACTTCCTGCTGCACGCCGAACACCTCGTGCCCGAACACCACCGCAATGCCCTTGCCTTCTGCCGCACTCTGCCGGCATGCCTCCGCCGCCTCTTCGAGGCTGATGCTGCCGTGGGTCTGCTCTACGGCATACACCCTGTAGCCCGCCTGCTGCAGCTGCTTCACAGCGTCCGCCGTCTCTGCCGCATAGCGCCAGCTGACGCTCTGCTCCGCGCCCAAGGCGGTCTTGTGGATCTCGGCATTGGGCGGGCAGCAGCATATACCGCACAGCCACACCTCCTCGATCCTGAACGCGTCCGCCGTGCGGAACACGGCCCCCACGTTGTGCTGGCTGCGCACGTTGTCGAGCACGGCTACGAGCGGCAGTTTTTCCGCCCTGCGGAACTCCTCCGTGCTCATGCGGTGCATTTCGGCTATGGTCTTCTTTCTCATGCCGGTGCGTCTTCAGTTCTTGGGAAACTGGTAATAGATGCTCTGTCCGATCAGGAACTGGCTGCTGGCGTTGTACCATGCCTTGCTGGCGTTGTCATACGCCAGCTCAACGCCTAATCCGTAGTAGCCTAACAGGGGGTTGATGTACATCATTGCCTCTGTTACCTCAAACATGTCTTTTGAGGGCGTGTTGCCTCCCGCTTTCAGATTGACTGCTCCGGCATTGACCAGCGCGAAGGGCATGGGGCTGGTGCTGTAGCCGTTATTGACCCTTATGTACTTGCGCATCAGAGCCCCGTGGAAGGCCAGCGAATCGGCGGTGTGCATCTCCGCGTAGTAGGTGCCCCAGGCTTCGTCGGTGTCGGCGTTGGTGGCTGCAATGGCTTTGGTGACATGTGCAATGGCTTCCGGTTCGCGCTCTTTGTCCAGATAGCCTCCTTGCATTTTGTGGTAGTAGTCTTTTTGGGCGGTGCTCCATACGCCTGCCTCATACGTCAAGGCCTGCGACACGCCTCTGTCATCGTTCAGGCCTTTGGGCGCATAGTATGCCAGAGCGGGGAAGGAAATGAGATAGCCTATATCCGAGCCCTGGAACATTTCGTCTTTCAGATAAAAGCCTTCCGAAAAGAGCGTGAGTGTTGCATCCACTATGTATGCGCGCAGCGGAATGCTCTTGCCGTTCTGGTCCTCATAGAAGAACGCGCTGTCTTTCAGTATGTATGAGTCCATATCCCACTCGCGTATATTGTAGGACACGGAGGCATAGGGGAAGGTGAGCGTCTCGATGACGGAGTACACCTCCACCTGGCACACGGCAGTCTGCTTGCTGACTGTGTCGGTGACGGTGAGGCGCGTCTTGCCTATGTTCTGTGCTGTCAGCTGCAGCGTGTTGCCCTTCAGTTCGGTGCTCACTATGCCCTCTGTGGAGGCGCTGACTGTGTATTTGCCGTCTTCAGGCGATATGGTCAGTGTGCGGACGGTGGGCAGTTCCTCTTTCGCCTGTTCGTTCCAGGCTATCTGCACCATGCGTATGTCCGTTTCGCTCAGCGTGACCGGGGTGACGGCGACGGTGTCAAGGTCTTTCTGTATGTCGTCTATGACATCCTGGTTCTTCTTGCAGCCTGATGCCGCAGCGAGCAGCACTGACAAAAGGCAGATAAAACACTTTTTCATACTATCATCATTATTGTTAGTTTGCCTTGAGTGGGCTATTATATGTTGTCCGGCAGGTTGAGCTGCAGTTCTTTCTTCTGCGTGTCGAGCCTTATTATCAGGTCTTCGTGCAGCGGTAGCAGTCTGCGGCTGTCGGTTTCCGCCAGTATGTTGGCTGTTGTCTCGTCCACTCGTCTGATTACTCCCGCGCAGCCTCCTCCGGCTGTGTAGGCGGTCCAGCCTTCGAGGTCCTGCCATGCGAGCATGCCTTGTCCGTCCTCTTCGTGTGCGGCAATGTCGCGGCGCAGCATCAGTGCTTCCGCCCCTGCCAGTGCCTGCGCTTTGCTCTCGCTGTCGATGCCGTCAAGGGTGAGCAGCAGCGTGTCCGCGCCTTTGGTCCGCCAGTCGGTGACGCGGAAGGGCACCTGTATGCCGTCCAGCCGCAGCACCACGAACTCTGCGTCCGCCTCTTCCCACAACCCGTTGTCGGTCTGGCATTGCACCTCGCCCCTGTTGCCGTGCGTGCGGGTGATGATGCCTATTCTGATGGTCTCTTCGTCGCGTATCATGTCAGTTTCTTATGTGCAGCACTCCGTAGCTGTATCTTGCCGTGTAGCGTCGCAGTGCCTGCTTGGTGCGTCCTTCGGTGGGGACGGCCAGCCCGTAGCTCAGGTCGTATTTCTCGCCGCATACGGGGCACACCGCCCATATACCGTCGGTCTCCACGGGCCGCTTCACGTCGAGGCAGTGCGGGCAGCACAGGTCGCAGGCGTTGTACTTGCCTTCCATGTCCACCCAGACGAGCAGTCCCGCGTAGCCGGTCAGGTCCTGCGCATAGCGTTTCTCGGTGAAGCGCAGCGTCTGGAAGCCGTTGTCGGGCACGAAGTGCGGGTACATGCTGGCTATGTGCATGTCGAACACCACGGGGCACGAGGGCACGTCGCACTTCTGCTCGTTGGCGCATGCAGACAGCAGCACTATTGCCGCAACCGTGAATATGGCGCGCTTAATACACATCGTTCAGCTCTACGTCGAATATCAGCGTGGAGTAGGGCGGTATGTACGACGCGTTGCCCCGTGTGCCCTGTTCCTCCGCCTTGTAGCCGAGTTCCTGCGGGATGTAGAAGATGTAGTGCCCCGACTTGTTCATCTTCTTCAGCCCTTCCGCCAGTCCCTCTATCACGCCCGACACCGCAAAGTCGGCGGCTTCGTTCTCCTCGAACACGTGCCCTGTTATCAGCCGGCCTGTGTAGCGTATCCTGACGCTTTTCAGCACGTCGGGCTTGGTGCCGGCTATGCCTTGCCGCAGCACTTTGTACTGCAGTCCGGTTGGCGTGGTCAGCACGCCCTCTGCCGTCTTGTTCTTGGCGAGCCATGCCTCGTTCTGCACTTTCCAGTCGGTCCAGTTCTCTTTCTTGCAGCCTGCCGTGAGCAGTATGACGCACAGCAGCACGGCGGACAGTATGGTCTTTTTCATTGTCTTGTCGTTGTTTTTTCTTATTGTGCCAGCCACAGCGACGGGTTCTGCAGTGTCCGGTCCTTGTAGATCTGGAAGTAGAGCTCCGTCTTGTTGTCTTCGTCGGTGTTCGACAGTATGGTGCCCAGTTTGTCTTTGGCCTTCACCTTGTCCCCCTGCTTCACTTTGAGGCTTTTGAGGTTGCTGTACACGGTGCGGTAGTTGCCGTGTTGCACTATGACGGCGTATGTGCTGCCGAGCACTATGCAGCTGCTCACCTCGCCGTCGAACACGGCTCTGGCCTCGCTGCCTGCGGTGGTCTGGATGTAGATGCCTTTGTTGTTCACCGTCACGTGCTCGTACACGGGGTGCTGGTGAGTGCCGAAGAACCCGCTGATGAAGCCTTTCTCTACGGGCCACGGCAGTCGTCCTTTGTTTGCCTCGAAGCCGCCTGCTATCAGTTGCTGCTCTTTGGTCAGCGTGGTCTGCGTCTGGGTCTGTTTGCGGATGAGGTCTTCTATTTTTTTGTTCAGCTCGTCGGCTTTTTTCTGCTGTTTCTTTTGCTGTGCGGTCAGGGTCTTGGTCTGTTTTTTCAGTTCCGCCAGCATTTTCTGCTGTTTGCGCTCGTCGCGTTTCAGGTTCTCCTGTTCGCGTTTCTGCTTGTCGAGGGCCTGGTTGCGTTCTGCTTTGCGCTCGCTCAGCAGGTCGTTCTGTATGTCTATGTCGGCCTGTGTGCGGCGTATCTGCGCCGCCTGCTCTTTGCGGTAGCGCATGAACTCGGTCATGTAGCGCAGCCGCCTCATGCCTTGCTGGAAACTGTCGGCCGACAGCAGGAACAGCAGCACCGACTGGTTCATCTCCGTGTAGTGCGTTTCTCTTACCAGGCGTGCGTAGTCGGCTTTCAGTTGCCCCAGTTCGGTCTCCAGACCTTTCTTGCGGTCGCCCAGTTCGCGCATGCTGTTGTCCAGCGCCGCAAGCTCGCTGTTGAGGTTCTTTATCAGTTTCTTGCGCTCGCGTATGTTGTTGTTCAGCAGGTTGAGTTTGGTCACTGTGGCTTTTTCGTCTTTCTTGGTCTGCCGCAGCATCTTGTCGGTCTGCTCCAGCTGCTGCTGTATCTGCTGCTGCTGTTTCTGCAGGGTTTTTATGTCGTCTGCGGCGGCTGTCAGGCATAGCAGGCAGCACAGCAGGCAGGTTATGTGTCGTCTTGGCGCTCTCATAGTTTTATTCCTAATTTCCTGAGCAGTGTCTGCAGGTCGGTCTGCTTGTAGTTTTGTGTTTTGGCTTCCTGCAGCCGCATGCCGTTGTCGCGGTCAATCTTCCCGTAATCGACGGTGACGCTTATCTGCTGCCCGTCTTTCTTGAAGCTGCGTGTCAGTTGCTGCTGCCCTCCCCGCCCTAATTTGCGGCCGGTGGTGTAGTCCTCTATGGTCTTGTATTTGAGCACCATGCGCAGCAGCGGCGGCAGTTCTTTGTATCTGACGGTGGTGTACAGGCGGTGTATCCTGTCAATCAGCGTCACCCCCTCTTTGTCGGCGCGCATCTGTCCCGCCTCCACGTTGAGCAGCGGGCGTATGCTCCACACGCTCGCCGAGTCGTGCACCGCCTGCAGCTTGCAGCGGGTGCTGACCGGCTCCATGCCGTCGGCTCTGACGGTCACTGTGGCCTGCTTCACCTCCGTGGTGTGCCGCGCCTTGCCTGCGTGCTTCACCGTGCTGCACGACGCAAGCGCGCAGAGGGCTATGATGATGGGTATCAGTCGTTTCATTTCCTGTCTTGCATTATTTTCCTGTAGTGTTCGGCTATCTCCGCGGGCCATTCTGCATCGCCCATCTGCCTCACTGCGCTCTGTATGTACATCTTGGCCAGCTGCTTCTCGCCCTGCAGATACATTATCCACGCGTAGGTGTCGAGGAAGGTGGGGTTATGCGGCTCCGCCTGCAGGCTGTGCCTGCTCATTTCCTCGGCTTTCTTCAGGTCGCCTTTGCGTGTGGCGAGCAGGTAGGCGTAGTTGTTCAGCACTGTGGGCTGGAACGGCTCTATGGCCAGTATGCTCTCGTAGGCCTGCACCATGTCTTTCGTCCGTGCCTGCACTGCCTCGTAGAGCTGCATGCGGAACACGAGGAACTGCAGGTTGTCGGGGTCGTGCCTGAGGTAGTCGTTCACGGCGCGTATGGCTTTCTTGGTCTCTCCCGCCATGGCGTGCAGCCGGTAGCGGCTCATCGCGCTGTAGATGCTGTAGCCCTCCTGGCGGTCGATCATGTCGCGTGCTTTCAGGGCTTTCTTGTACTCGCCCAGGTCGGCGTACAGCCCCTCCAGACGGTAATATATAGGTGTGTTCAGCGGGTCTGATGCGCGCGACCGCTCATAGTGCTCCGCCGCTTTCTGCGGCTGGCGGTAGCCTGCGTAGTAGTCGCCTATGTTCTGGTTCACTATCGCGTCGTCGGGGTTGAGCCCGTAGCAGAACCATACGAGGTCAAAGGCGTTCTCGTAGTCTTCCTCTTCCAGGAGCCGCTGCGCCTCGTAGAAGTAGTAGAGGAACTGCTGCTGCTCCTCCGCCGTCAGCTGCTGCGGCTTGTGCTTGCGTCCGGCTGCCGTCAGGGGCAGCAGGCTCACCGACATCAGTATTATTGTTATCCACTTCTTCATTTCTTGTCCGCCTGTGGTTTGAGGGTTGCTCATTGTCTGCCGCTGTGCCCGAAGCCGCCTTCGCCGCGTTCAGTCTCGCCCAAAACGCTCACTTCCAGCAGTTCGGCCTGTTCGTGCCGTGCTATCACCATCTGGCATATCCTCTCCCCCGGCTCTATGGTCTGTGCCTCGCCGCTCAGGTTGATTATTATCACCCCTATCTCGCCGCGGTAGTCCGCATCTATGGTCCCGGGGGTGTTCAGCACGGTCAGTCCGCGCTTCAGTGCCAGACCGCTGCGCGGCCGTATCTGTGCCTCATAGCCTTCGGGCAGTTCTATGTAGAGGCCGGTGGGGATGAGCCGCCGCTCCATCGGCTGCAGTGTCACGGCTTCCTGCAGGTTGCATCGTATGTCCATGCCTGCCGCCGCCTTGCTCTCATAGCGCGGCAGCGCATTGCCGCTCCTGTTGATTATCTTTACTGTCATAGTATGTTTTTTCTATTTCAACTATTTCAACTAGTCCCTATATAGTCCTTCTAGTTCAACTAGTTCAACTAGTTCTTCTAGTCCGACTAGTCCGCCGCCCACCGGGTACGCAGGCTTCCAGCCTGCGGTAAGCCCCCCCGCGTTAAAATCAGCGTTGCAATATCAATTATCAATTCTCAAAGCCTCTTCTCCACCAGCACTCTCAGCCCGTCCTCCACTATCTTTATGTGCACGTCTTTGGGCATCTCCACGGGGTCGCCGTCTATGTGGAACGGCGCTTCGGTCTCTCTGTGCAGAGTCACTTCGCGCATCCGCAGCGTGTCCATGAACAGGCTGCCGTCTATGCTCTTCGTGAACAGACGCAGGGCCAGTTCGGGGGCCCCCAACAGGACGTGGGTGCTCATTATGCAGATGTCCATTTTCCCGTCCTGTATGCTGGCTTTGGGGGCTATGTATGCATCGTTGCCCCACTGGTTGGCGTTGGCGAACGTCAGCAGGAAGGCGCGTTGCTCTATCTCTGTCCCGTCCTCGCAGGTCAGGCGGTAGGTCTCTGTCTTGTAGGTCAGTACGTCCTGCAGTATCTTCTTCAGGTAGGTGACGAACCCGCGGCTGCCGTCTTTGGCGAAGTGGTAGGCTATCAGCGCATCAAAGCCTGTGCCGCAGGTGGTGACGAACAGCCGGTCGTTGGCCAGACCGTAGTCGGCTTTTATCACCTCCGAGTGGTTCAGCATCTCTATCGCGCGTTGTGCGCGCAGAGGCACTCCTATATGTCGCGCAAAACCGTCCCCGCTGCCTATGGGTATAACGCCTAAGGCGGTCTCCGTGTCGCGCACGCCGCGTGCCACTTCGTTCACCGTCCCGTCGCCGCCTACGGCCACCACCGCCTCAAAGCCCATGCGGGCGTACTGGCTTGCCAGCTCGGTGGCATGACCGGCGTGCTCGGTGAACACGATGTTGGCGAGCCACTGCTCTTTGTCAAGCAACTGTTCTATCATCTTCGGCAGTTTCTTCTTGTTCTGCGTCCCCGCCGTCGGATTGATTATAAACGCTATATTCTTCATCGTCTGTGTGTTTTTACATTTTAGGGTGTGCCGCTTTGATGTATTGCAGCCCGTATTTTCTGTACGCAGCGAATTTGGTGTCGCTGCTCACCAGCTCCAACTGGTCGGCTATAGCCTGCGCTATTATCAGCCTGTCGTTGGGGTCGTTGTGCCCTTCTATAAGCGGCAGTTTCTCTAACTGCATCAAGTGTTCCCGCGTCGTGTAAGCGATGCGGAACCCCAGGTTCTCCTCTACATATCTGACTACGTTCTGAATTGATGAACGTCTGGAACTGATGCGGTTGTTTTGTATCAGATGTGTGAATTCCATAATGCTTACGGAACTCACATAAATCTGGTTTTCATAATCACGCACTAAAGCGTCAGTGTCCTCATCCAAAGCATCATGCAGCAAGTAAATGAGGATGTTGGTGTCTATCAGCAGCCTTGTCATCTGTTCACAGCCCTCCAGTCGTTTACTATCAGAATTCCTCCGGGATGTGCGTCAAGCCACTCTCCAGCTTTTGACTGTCTTTTCGGTGTTGTGTTTTGTCTGTTTGTCATGGTGTATATGTTGTTTGTCATGGTATATGTTGTTTGTTTGTCATGGTATATGTTGTTTGTTTGTCATGGTGTATGTTGTTTGTTGTGTGCTATTTCCCAAATTTGCTGCAAAGATACAACATTTTTCCCTCTTTTCCAAATTTTTTCCCTCTTTTTTTGCTTTTTTTTGTTTTTCCCCTCCCCCCTCCGCCTCTGTTCCCCCGTCTCCCTGCACTCCCTCCCTGTCTCCCTGCACTCCCTCCCCGTCTCCTCGCACTCCCTCCCCGTCTCTCCGCACTCCCTTCCCGCACTCCTCCCCCCGCCACCCAGCACTCCCTCCTCCCCCTCCACCCGCAGTTGTTTGCCCACCGGTGTACGCAGCCTTCCGGCCTGCGGTAAAAACCGCCCCCCGCGCTTCCCCCCCCCCGCGAAAAAGCCTCCGCCCTGCAATTATCAATTATCTTTAGTAGGTGGTTAGTAGGTGATTAGTAGGTGATTAGTAGGTGATTCAGCCGGTAGCACCCCGCTTTGTGCGGCGTTTCTCCCCGCTCGCCCCGCTGCTTTTTGCCGTCGTCTGCTCTGTTGTTTCGTCGTTTTTTTTCATTAAAAAAATGCTTTTTCTTGCATATATCATTTTTTTGCAGTATCTTTGCGCCCTGAAAAGGAGAAAAACTATGGCAACTTATTCTTTTTCTATCAACGACCGCACCAAGGCGGCACAAAGCCTGCTCATGTACATGCGCAGTCTCGGACTTAATCCCGAGAAAATCTCCGCGCCGCGCCGCAATGGGCTGGACGCGGCCATCGAGGACGTGGCTGCCGGCCGCATCTTCCACGCCACGGATGGCGCTGACATGATTAAACAATGCCTGCAGTAATGTACGAAGTTTTCTTTTCGGGGCAGTTCAAACGTGATGTCAAGTTGTGCCGCAAGCGCGCCTTCAGCTCTCTCCTCGCGCCTGCCCGCCAAAGACAAAAAAACAGCCCCGCATGAATTATTCACCAATTTTTTTTGCGTTTTTCTTGCGCATATCAAAAATAAGGCGTACCTTTGCACCGGATTTTTGCATATAATGCCTGCCAATAACGCCGAATACGTGCACGCAGAATACCGGCAGAACCAAGTAACAACTTGATTATAAAACAACTAAACACAATTAACCTTATTACTAACTAAATTTTTTCATCATCATGAAGAAAACTTTTTTCTTTGCTGCTATGGCAGCGCTGGCTCTGGTCGGATGTAACGACAAAACACAGAGCGAACTCACCGACGAGATGGTAGGGCTCTCAGGCGAGGCTAAAATCGAAGTGTCCTTCTACTACAACCAGGGCAAGCACGAAGTGAACGGCGTTGCTTTCGAAGGCAACGAGTACGTGCCCTCAACTGTTGAGGTTATCGCTACTGTGGACTACTCCGCTTATTCCAACCAGACCAAAGGTCAGGTATTCAAACAGTTCGTTGCTACACGCACCGGCGAAGGCACCTACGCTCTCACTATCCCCGCTGGCGAAAAGAAAATCGCTGTTGATGTTCAGCCCAAAGGCTTTGCTGCCAAGTACTGGAACACCCTCACCGAGTCTGTTGATGCTTACTATTCGCTCGCTACCCCAGTTCATTTCGACGTTCTCGCCGGCAACAGCTACGTGCAGAAAGACCCGAAAGAGACCACTATGGCTAAAACCAGCGAGGCTCTCAACAACGAGGCTACTGTTGAGTTCACCGTTAGCGGTAAAGTAACTGCACAAGTTGAGGAACTGGAGGAGAAAGACGAAGTGAAGATCCTTAAGACCAAAGAGGCTGAAATGTCTAACGTGGACATTGAGTTGGAAATCTCCAACAAAAATGACGACCGCAAACTGACCTACAATGCCAAAACCGGCAATGACGGCAGATATGAGGCTACCGTGAAACTCTTCAACGGATGGGATTTTGCTGATGTTACCATCTCTGTTAAGCCCGTTGCTTATACCGCCAAGTTCACTCACAACTATGAGGAACTGAACCAGAGCGCAACTGCTGCCCTCAAATACACGGATGTAAAATGGGGTGATGATGACACCAAAGGTTGGGGTTCTTATCCTGCAGGTCGTTACACTTGGACCAAAACTGACGTAGAAGGTTATTGGCAAGGCGAAGCTTCTGACATCACTCTGAGCAAAGAGAAAGTGGAACTCGCCAAGAAAGAGTCTGACCACAACCTGACTATGACTTTCGTTCCTCTCCAGCCCAAAAAAGTGCCCGGCATTGACGAAGGTGAAGAGTTTGAGTATGAGGCTTGCGCGTATAAAGACCGCAAAGATGACAATGCCAAATATACCATTTACAAGGTTAAGCAGTACAACAAGACTCCTGCTGCAGTTCTTGCTGCCCTCGGTTGGGACAAATATTAATTGACATCCGTCTTTATTACAAGGAGTTAATCAAATTCATTAACTAAAAACTGAAAAACAATGAAAAAGATATTTGGTTTAATGCTCGCTGCAGCACTGGCTATGCCTATGTTCGCAGAAACGGATGCTAAAGCCGATTATTCGGACTGGCTCCCGAAGGCAGGCGACTGGAACGTCGTTGTCGGCATGAACCCCCTCGGCATCGTCATGGGCGGCTCATGGAGCAACGTCGGCGGGTTCGCTGCCGGATATATGGTAACCGACAAAATGTCTGTCAAGGCTTCTATCGGTCTCGACTTCATGCTCTGGAACAACCGCGGATATGCACGCGACGACGCTAAGTGGTTCGAAAACCCCTTCAGCATGGCTAAGGTGGAAGACACCCGCCGTGACACACGCTTCGGAGGTACTGTCTCCGTCGGCGCTGAATGGCACGTGGGAGAAACACGCAAAGTGCAGGGCGTCTTCGGCGCTGGCGTGATGTACGGCGCTAAAGTTGAACGCCGCAACTACATCTACGGCAACGGCATCACCGAGTACAACCAGGTGCCCACCGTTACCGACGCTCTCGGCCGTGACGGCAACCCCATCATGCCCGGATACGTGGCTCTTGACGGCTCCGACATTCTCAACGCACGCGTCCTCTCGCAGTACAACACCGCTGCCAATCCTCTCCAGATGGTAGGTGTTTACGGCTCCGCAGGTATCGAGTGGTTCGTTATTCCGAAGATGGCTATCGGTATGAACGCTTCGCTGAACATCATGTATCAGTTCATGAACGCTTATACCACCAAGTACGAGGGCTGGAGCTCCCAGCAGAGCAAGCTCGTCGAGTGGACTGACGCTACCCGTCCCATGGAGAACGGCTTCAGCTTCAAAACCAGCGACCTGATCGGCCTGACCATGTTCCTCAGCGTTTATCTCTAATCCGCAGAATCTTTGCAGAAATATATTTAGCTAATCAGCAGATATATATTCCAAAAGAGAGCCGCATTCCGCGGCTCTCTTTTCGTGGATTATTCAGTTAAAAGATATTTAATAATGCCCGTATAGCGACAGAATAGTTACGGTTTTGTTATCTTCGTCAATAGTATAAACAATTCTGTGCTCGTTGTTTATTCGCCGGCTGTACTTGCCCGACAAATTGAAGCGCAACTGCTCAGGTTTCCCTATGCCTGAAGCAGGATGTGCTTTTATGTCGGCAAGCAGTCTGGAAATGCGGCTCATCAATGTCTTTTGCCCGCTCTTCTTCCAGCGCAGAATATCTTCATCTGCGGTCTCTGCAAACAGAACGGTGTACATCAGTCCCAGATTTTGTCAGTATCAACAACGTGTTTTCTGCTCTTCTCCGCTCTGCGTATTTTGGCGACAAATGTGGGGTCATACGGACTCTCCTCAACATGGAAGAAATCCATCAGTTTGACGGTCTCTATGAATTGCGCCGCCTTCTTGTTCCTCGGATTGAACGAGATGACCACCGACTGCATCTGCGATGTCCTTGTATGTGCTGTTGCCATATTCTTGTTGTTTTGTAGGTTTAAGCACTGCGTGCTCTTTGTTTTCTTGCGGCAAAGGTACTGCTTTTTTTCTTTGTATGCAAGTCTTTATGTCTTTTTTTTGCAGGATATTGCAAAAATAGTCCTCTCACTCTTGCATATATCAAAAAAAATATGTATCTTTGCGGCTTGATACCAAAGTGCGGAGGCTTGAGCTTCGGGGTGCTAAGAGGCAAAGGTGGCAAAAGCCCCGCCAACGGAGGCTCCGCCCGCAAATATCTGAAAATACTAACCATAAAACATTATGAATATGAAGAAGTTTACATTGTTTGCAATGCTGTTATGCTCCGTCTCGCTGATGGCGGAGGTGCCTGCTTATCTGTCTGACGGCGCGCTTGTCCGTTTGGGCGACAACTTCATGGAGGAGAACATAATCCATGTCGGCGACGTTCCTGAACTGGAGCAGGGTACCATGGTCTATGACCCCGTCAATCACGTACTGACGCTCTATGGGGTGATTATACGCACATCCGCAAGCGACTATGGTCTGGCTGTCTCCTGTGCCAACATGCCGGAAGGCGGCAGGGAGATGGAAGTGCGCCTTATAGGTGAAAACTATATCTATGCGGAAAAGGCCGGTATTATGGGCGGATTGACTTTTGGTGAAGGCACCTTTACCGTTACCGGACCTGCCGGCTCCCTGTATGTTACCACAAACAATGGCAACGCCATGTTCCTTATGTGCAACGAACTCACCGTCAAGGACGGCGCATACATCTATGCCGGTTACGAAAACGGCGGACTCAAGACAAATATCGGAATCATGCATTTTGCCGAACCTGTTCCAATGCTCAATATCGACTGCGGACGCTTGGATGCATTTGGCACTTCCTATTGCCTTATGGGGCTTGACCCTGTCCTCTCCGATGCCGAAGTGGACGGCGAATACAAATATGACGAGAGCAAGTTGTGCTGGGTGGACGGAAGTGACAATATCGCGAAAAACATGGTGCTCTCCTTCCGGCCGACAAAGCATATCTTCTTTATTGTCAACAGCGACCCTGACGGCGGAACCGTAACCGCCACCAAAGACGGCGAGCCGCTGCCCGACCTCTGGCGCTATACCGACGAGGAGGCCGGCAACACCACTATACAGCTCACTGTCACTCCCAATGAAGGCTGGAAACTTGCCTCTCTTGATGGCGCGGAAGGAGCCTATATGACTGACTCGGAGACTCCGACTTGCGTCTTGTCACAAGGCTATAGTTACGGTGCCTTGATTGCACAGTTTGTCCGCAAGGAGGCTGTCACTCCATCCAAGCCGTGGTACCTGCTCTGCGACCTTTATAACAAAATGTATGTTTTCAACAACCTGGGTAGCGAGCCTCAAACCATGATTGAGAGTCTTACAACTGCCAACCTCACCAAAACCGAAGTGCGCTGCTCCGCTTTTGCCAACGGCAGGCTGTACTATATTGACAAAACTGACGATACGCACACGGCGTTCCGCTCCGCCGTCATTGATTTCAGCGAACACACTTTCAGCGATGTGCAGACCCTGTTCGACCCGCAGAACACTTATCAGGACTTCTTCGCGCTTACTTACAATGTTCAGGAAGACTGCTTCTATGCCGTAGCAAAGAAGAACAACAGCGACAACAAGCAGTACCTGTTGAAGATAGACACCGACGGAAACATCTTCAACAGCGCCACAGTTCCCGGCTCCAAAGTCACTTACGGCAGAGGCCTCGTAACTCTGGCTGCCGACAGAAACGGCAACCTGTATGGCATCTACTGCGCTTCAAATGCGGAGCGGTTTAATGTGAACTCTCCGTGGCGGCTCGGCTCCATGCTGTGCCGTGTTAGCGGAGGTACGGCTGCCATAACGCCCGTGGGCTGGACAGGCATGTTCTTCGAGTCGCAGGGATGTGACATGGCGTTTGACTACAAAACCAACCAACTGATAGCAGTCACCCATAGCGCTTACGACGCAAGCATCGTCTCCCTTGATGCCGCCACTGGCAAAGCAACCCGTTTGCAACTGCGTACTTTCTATAGTAACGGCCTCTTCCAGCAGCTCCCCGAAGCCAAGACCGTTAATGTGGGAAGCGAGAACTTCGATAAAGGCTTTGCCTCGCTTGACAACGGCTTGTTGTCAGCCAAGGTGTTCGTGGGCGACGAGTTCACCATAGTGGCTGCGCCCGCAACCAAAGAATACCGCTTCAAGCAGTGGAGCGACGGCAACACCGACAACCCCCGCACCATCACCCTCACCGATGAGACTCCCCTCTACTACGAGGCGCAGTTCGACTGGGCGGAAGACCTGCAGCTCTATCCCGTTGTAGCGGGAGGCGTGCAGATGAACACCTACAAGACACTGCTCAACCCAATGAACTGCTACAACATACTTGCAGGCTCCATCAGCTTCGACCCGCAGACCAATACGCTGACACTCAATAACCTTTCGCTTGATGACGCGTCATCGGAATATTCACTCGTAATCGGCGGCGAAGAAGACAAAACCGACATCAACATCGTGCTCAAAGGCAGCAGCAATATCGGCAACTACAGCAAGGCGGCCGTCCTCATGCGCAATGCCGGCATTAACATCACTGGCAATGCTCTGTCAGTCAATACCTATTATTCCGCAAGCGGCATCGAACTGGACAATGCCGACCTGACTGTCTATGCCGCAGAGAAACTTGAAATCAACGGCAACGGCTACGGCATTTACGGCACCGGCAAAGAGAATGTGACGTTTGTCGGCACCAACTGCGACATAAGAGGCATGGGCAGCGGTGCTGTCGGCAATCTGTCGGCAATGGATACGAAGTACTGCTCCGTCACTTCGCCTGAAGGCGCGAAGTTCAATGAGGAGACCGGCAACCTGGAGGACAAAGACGGCAACATCATCAAGGGCGAAGTCCTTATTGCCGCCTCTCCCGAAGTGCGCGGCACAACAGTGGAAGAAGGTTCAGGCACATTCGTCATCAAGTCCGAAAACGATGAGTTTGACAATGTGGGCTGGTTTGAAATAGGCACCGAAGTGACTATCACCGCCGTGCCTGCCGACGGCTACGTGTTCGCACGCTGGATGGACGACAAGAACTGGACCGACGAGGAGAAACGCATAGGCGCAGAGCGCACCATTACAACCAAATCCGACGGCGAGACCTACACGGCTCTCTTCTACTACGTCCCCGCCTCGTCCTCCAACTGGTATGCAGCCAACGGCAGCAACTTCGTTAAGTTCAGCATGAAGGACAACGGTGCGAAAGTGGAGCGAGCCACCACTCCTTCAGCCAAGAACGTGAAGACGGGCGAGTTCCTGTCCGGCTCGTGGTATTACCTCGACGGCACCGCAGTCAAGGTGCTTGAGTTCGACGGCCTCACCGACGGCGAACCTATCGACGACAGCAGCCTTGCCACACTCGTCACAGGCGTGAGCGGCATGCAGGACATGGCGTTCAACTTCCGCAACTCTGTCATGTACGCCACTGCTGCCGACAAACTCTATGCGGTTGATATAGAGGAAGAACAGCTCGCCGAAGTGGGCAGCTATGAGTATGACGGGAAAGCTGTGGCGGGCATGACAGGCATTGCTATCAACGGCGCAGGTGTTATCTACCTGCTCGAGTCAGGCAATCCTTCCGGCACTCTTTACACCGTCGGCAACATCAACGCAAAAGAGAAGAAAGTCACTCTTGAGCTTGTCGGCGAAACGGGTCAGCTGGGTGTTGAAGTGCCCGCTGCAGCGCAGAGCATAGCCTTCGACCATGTTACAGGCGAACTCTTCTGGGGTGATTCCGAATACCTGCGCATACTGGACACCGGAACCGCAGAAGCACGTATCTGCGGCGACCTCGGTCAGACCGGCGGCAAGCAGGGCGCTCTCAGAGCTATGCACTGCATGGACCGCATGGTTACTGTGAATACTGAAGTGGCAAAGGACTGCGACGGTATGGGCAGTGTGTCGGTTGAAGGCGGCGAAGGCAGCTCGGCGAGGGTGTTCGCCGGCTCTGATGTCACCATCGTAGCCAAACCCAACAGCGGCTACGAGTTCAGCTACTGGACCAAGAAAGGTGATGACACAAAGGCGGGCACCGACAGCGAACTGACCTTCACCGTCAAGAGCGGTGTGACTTACGTCGCCTACTTCGAGAAAGCCGCAGGCATAGACGAAGTGAACCTTGACGCTGCCGGAGACGTGCAGAAACTCCTCATCGGCGGCACGCTCTATATCATCCGCGACGGGCACATCTACACTCCCGCCGGACAACTGGTGAAATAACGGCTTTAGCCCGCCAACGGCTTAAGCCGCCAACAACTGAGTTAACCAACGCGAAGCAATTATGAAAAAGCATCTCATACCCATCCTCCTGTGTGTTGCGGCTCTGCTGGGCACAGCTCCCCCGCTCAGGGCGGACGCTCTGCCCGACGGACTCGTCATCACCATCGAGGGCACCAGTCTCAACACCGGCAACTGCAGCAACTTCACCTCCCCTAATGTCACCGGCGGGCGCATCTCCTACGACATAGAGAACCGTGTGCTCCGGCTGCAGAATGTTACAATGAAGAGCAACTCTTCGTGCCTGTTCCGCATCAGCGGCTCAACAACGCCCGTCAATATCGACATACAGGGCGACTGCAACATCACCTCTACTTATGCAAAGGCAGATGCCGTTATGCAATTTGAGGTGCCGGTTGTGTTCACCTCCACGCGGCAGGGGACGCTTGACATACAGGCCGACAAGGCTTATGGCATCTGTTTCGCGCCGCAGCTGACAATAAAAGGCGGTGCCGATATCAGCATCAATTCCGGCACGTATGGAATACGCGGTGGCAAACTGGACACCGGCAGCGACGACTCCCCCGACCTCCTCATCGACGGCTCTTCTCTCTCCCTGCACGGCGGCGATGCCTCTTTGGACAATATACGCACCCTCACTCTCACCGACAGCGAACTGCCTTCCGGCATCACATGGGATAGTGAGACATCAAGCTTGCAAAAAGGCGGCTCAGACTACACGGGCGACCTGAAAATAACACGCGCTGCAGGACTCTATTATTACAGACTCGTCTCCTTCGGCGGAAAGGTCTCAATCTCCGACCCCAAGACCGGCAAGCCGCTGGACAACCCTCTGAAGGTAAAAGAGGCTATTGAGATACGCATCACTGCGGAAGATACTGATGACTATACTTTCCTGCAGTGGGGCTCCGGGCAGACGGAGAAGGAAATATCAGGACTTGCCCTTCCTGTATTTGATATTGAATACGTCGCCTATTTCGCACGGAACGTCAAAACGGAGGCTCCGTGGTATGTTTGCCATCTGACATCCCTTGCAAAGTACACCGACCGATTTGCCACAGAAACCACACTCGGTGTAACCGGCTTTGCTTCCAAAAAAATCATTACCGGCGCAGGTGTCCGCTACGGCTCCGGCAATACGGCGGCTCTGCTATATGCGACAAAGCCTGAGAACGGCAAGGCGGGCTTCAGGTATGATGTGCTGAATCTGGACAATGTGGGCAGCATACAGCAGGAGAGCGAGGTGATTGCGCCACAGACTGACTATTTCCCCGTCTATGCCATTGCCTATAACACCTTTGACCGCACTTTCTACTGCTGCGCCAAAAATGTGTCGAAGGACAAGAACTACCTGCTCAAGATTGACCCTGATGGCAAAAAGATAAGCGAAGTGTGTGCTCTGGCTGACATAAAGAACGAAATAACTGCCATGACTACAGGTACATGCGGCGAACTGTACATCATTGAGGCTGACGATGTTGATGCCACGCTGTGGACGGTTCACTTCCTCACCGAAGCTGCAATATCCATGCCTGTTAGAAAAGGCAGGGTGGGAGTTGCGAGCAGCAATGCCAAAAAGCGCAACGCATTGGGCTTCGACCATGTAACCGGCGAGCTGATTTGGATGCAGAGCGATGCTGCTACAAGTGCAAACAGCTCTGTCCGTGTCATCAACTCCGATGATTGTACAGCCGACTATGTATCTCTCGCTGCAGGTGCCAATAACGCATGTGCTATGTTCCAGATGAACAATACATGCCACATAGCGCTCAAAGCCGCCGACCCATCTACAGGCTCCGTCTTCTTCCAGAATAATCTGCGGGCAGAAGGCTATTTCGTCCCGGGGGCGGAAGTGCCTGTTTTTGCAAGCCCTGCGGCTTACCGCCGCTTCGTCAGGTGGACCGACGGCAACACCGACAACCCGCGCATAGTGAAAGCGGACGGCAAAGTGCCCGAATATACGGCCGAGTTCGACTGGGAGGAGGGCGTTACCGCTTACGATATATGGGTCGGGAAAATGCAAATACTCTCTGAAAGAACCACTGTCAGCTATTCAAACGAGACCATGGTTGCCAACGACGGCGGCTTTGTCGCTTTCGACCCTGCAACCAACACCCTCACCCTGGATAATGTCACCATATCGGGCGACACTGAAAGCCTGCTCACCATCGGCAGGAAAGGCGGAGAAGCGGGGCAGCCGCTCACCGTCAAGCTGAACGGCGATGTCAACTTGCTATCAACGAACAAAGGAGGCTGCTGCATAGCTGTCTATAACACCGATGTAACCTTTGTCAGCGACGGCAAAGGCACGCTGGCCCTTTATGCACAAAACCAGTCGTCAGGCATCAGGCTCGATGCCTCCGACCTAACCTTCCACGGCGTAAAGGCGGCGATGGATGCACAAGGCTGCGGCATTGCCGGTACCGGCATCGAGACGCTTGCCGTCCGCGGCTCCGACATGTCTGTCAAGGGGCTGACGGGCTCTATTACCGACCTGGCGCAGCTTGAATGCAACTGGTGCAACATCACCGCCCCCGCTGATGCCGCGTTCAATCCCGCGACACACTGCGTGGAGGCTTACGGCACGTCGGTAAAAGCAAAAGTGGTCTTCAAGAAATGGCCCGAACTGCGCGTTGCGGCTGTGCAGGAGGGCACCGGTACCTTCACTCTCCGCTCCGAAAATACGGGCGAGGAGTTCACTGATGTAGGCTGGTTCAAGGCGGGTGACAATATCACCGTCACTGCGCATGCTGCCGACGGATACGTCTTCTCACGCTGGACAAGCGACCCCGATTGGGGCAACGAGAGCAAAAAGGACAACTGGTGGGGCGAGGAAATATCCGGAATTAAATCATCAGTGGACGAGACCATCTCCGCCCTCTTCTACTACGAGCCGCAATCCTCTGCCACCTGGTATGCCATCAACGGCAACAAGTTCGTCTCGTTCAACATGGGCGACCATGCAGAGCACCCCGAAACAGCCTCCGCTCCGTCGGCTTCGGGCATTCAGGCTGGTGACTACCGCGGCGGATACTGGGAACTGCGGGAGCCGCTCGGCATCACCACACTGTCTTTCAACGGACTCACTGACGGCGAGGAGCTCTCCGGAAAAGACGACATGGAGCGCATCATCACCAACTCTGCGCTGAAGCTTGTTGATATGGCTTATGACATCACCAACGACATCATGTACGCCACCGACGGCACCGCTCTCTACACTTTCGACTACGATAACGGCACCATCAACAAAGTGGGGAACTTCATGCTCAAAACGAAGCTCATGGCTGTCGCTGTTGCGCTTGACGGAACTATCTACGGCGTTTGTCCTGATGCGAAAGATGCTGTCCTGTGCAAAGTGGAAGATATTGATGCTGATGCCGGCATTGTATGGGTCTTTAACGCCTCTTTGTCAGGCAACAGCACCATGGGCATCCCCGTCACCGATGATGGCAACTACTCGCTCGCTTTCGACCATGCCACGGGCGAACTCTTCTTCGCAGGCAGCGACTACATATACAGCATCGACACAGAGACAGGCAAAGCCCGCATCTGCGGCGACCTCGGCATGAAGAAAGGTGCGCAGGGTGCTGTCACGGCTATGCACCGCATGCCGCGTCTGGTAAGTGTTAAAGTGAAGGTGGCTGAGGAGTGCGAAGACATGGGCTCTGTCTCCGTGAGCAAGAGCAAGGCGGTGTCCGGCACCAAAGTCACCGTCACAGCCAAGCCCAATAGCGGCTACGAGTTCAGCTACTGGACAAAGGAGAACAGCGGCACTAAGGTCAGCACCGACAGCGAATACACCTTCACCGTGAAGAGCAAGGTGACATACATCGCCTACTTCGAGAAGGCCGCAGGCCTCGGCGAAGTGAAGACGGACGCTGCAGGCGGCACGCAGAAACTCCTCATTGACGGAGTGCTCTATATCGTCCGCAACGGCCGCATCTACACTCCAGACGGACAGTTGGTGAGGTAAATCGGACAAAACAGTAAGCCGGCGGTGAACACCGCCGGCTTCTTGTTTTGTCTCTCCTGTTTCCTGTTCAGGGGGCTTTGCCGTCTTCCGCTTTTGTCTCTTTGGGGGCTCTTTCTGCGCTCTTTCTGCGCTGTGTCTTCTACCCTCGCAGTACCCTCACAGTACCCTCACACTACCGTGTCTCTGCGTGCCTGCACCACTCCCTTATGCCGCACTCTCCGCACTTGGGGTTGCGTGCCTGGCAGATGTAACGTCCGTGCAGCAGCAGCCAGTGGTGCGCTTTGGGGATGACAGACGGCGGAATATGCTTTGTCAGCTCCCGCTCTGTCTGCAGCGGGTTCTTGCTGTCGGTGGTCAGGCCTATGCGCTCCGACACGCGGAAGATGTGCGTGTCCACAGCCATTGTAGGCTGCTGCCAGAGCACGGCGCAGATGACGTTGGCTGTCTTGCGCCCTACGCCTGCAAGGGTCTGCAGGTCGCCTATGTTGTCCGGAACGGTGCCTCCGTACACCTCCGTCAGCCTTTCGGCGGCGGCTTTCAGGTGCTGTGCTTTCGAGTTCGGGTAGCTCACTGACTTCACGTAGCTGAGTATGTCCTCCACGCTCGCCTGTGCCATGGCTTGCGGAGTGGGGTAGGCTGCAAAGAGTGCGGGCGTGACCAGATTGACGCGCTTGTCGGTGCATTGTGCGCTCAGCATCACTGCCACCAGAAGCTGGAACGGGTTGTCGTAGTGCAGTTCGCTCTCCGCCGAAGGCGCGTTCTGCGCGAACCACTCTAACACACGTGCGTACCGCTGCTCGGTTGTGATGTTTTTGCTCTGTGTCATGTCCTTTGGCATCATATCTCCGACGCATGCTCGTCGTAGTAGGTCTTGCTCAGGAAGCGCAGCAACTGTGTCGCGTCCTTCACCACGGTCTCCGTCCCCTCCGATATCTCCTGCTTCTTCAGCCTGAGCAGCATCACCTGGTAGAGCAGCGTGAGGCATGCTTCCACGTCCGACATTGTCGGACGGTCGGTCTTCGCCTTCAGCAGGTTGAGCGACGGCTCTATGTGCTGTATGACGGCTTTGTAGGGGGCTTCGGTCTGCAGCAGTTCGTCGTGCAGGTCCTCCATCTCGGCAAGTGCGTTCTTGGCCAGTTGCAGGTGTCCGCCGCCCATGATGCCCTCCTGGTGCATCATGTCGTTCAGTTCCATCAGCTCGGTGTTGTTCATCGCCTGCTCGGGGAAGGCCCGCAGGTAGTCTTCTATCTGCCAGAGATAGAGGATGTATTCGGCTATGTTTGCCCGTTTCGATTTCATGGTTGTTGTTTTAGTCCTCGTCGTCTTCCCAGGTGTCAATCTCGTTGTCCCAGTCGTCGCTGACGAACTGCTCTATGTCGCGCCGGTCTTTCTTGGTGGGGCGGCCTGTTCCGCGGTCGCGTCCGCTTTGTCCGGCAAGGCGTGCCAGTTCCAGCAGTTCCAGCTGGTCTTGGGCTGTTATGTCGCGCATGTAGTCGGGCACCAGTTTGGCTCCGAGCCTGTTCTCGCTCAGCCGCAGCACCTCGTAGCTGAAGGTGATGGGGCCTTTCCTTACAGAGAACTTGTCGCCTTCGGCGAATGTGCGCGAGGGCTTCAGCTGCTGCCCGTTCATGGTTACGCGTCCTTTCTTGCATGCGTCCGCAGCCATTGACCGCGTTTTGTATATCCGCATCGCAAACAGGTATTTGTCCACTCTTACTGCCATATCTTTCCGCTTTCGACTTTTGACTTTCGACTTTTGACTTTCGACTTTTGACTTTCGACTTTTGACTTTCGACTTCCTGCTTTCGACCTTCGACTTTCGACTTCCTACTTCCGGCTGTTGAACAGGTTCATTGTCCTGTCGATTCCTTGCAGGCAGAACGTGGGTATTATCTCTTTCACCACCTCCAGGCGTTCAGGCAGCAGTTTCTCTTCTTCTTCGGTCCATTCGCCGAGGACGAAGTTGATTTGTCCTCCGCGCGTATATTCGTTGCCTATGCCGAACCGCACCCGTGCGTAGTTGGGGGTGCAGAGCACCTGCTCTATATGGCGCAGTCCGTTGTGCCCGCCGGCGCTGCCCTGTTTGCGTATGCGTATGGTGCCGAAAGGCAGGTTGAGGTCGTCCACGAGCACCAGCAGGTTCTCCAGCATAATCTTCTCTTCCTGCATCCAGTACCTGACCGCGTTGCCGCTCAGGTTCATGAAGGTGGAAGGCTTGAGCAGCAGCATTTCGGCGTTCTTGACGCGGCATCGTGCCACCATGCCGTAACGGCGGTCTTCAAATGCAACGTTGGACGCTTCTGCAAAAGCGTCCAACATGCGGAATCCTATGTTGTGCCGGGTTGCGCGGTACTCGTCGCCGATGTTGCCAAGCCCGACTATCAGGTGTTTCATCAGCCGTTGTCTTTATTCGGCAGCTGCGGTTGCACTGGCGCGGGTGGCCTTTACTTGTGCGATGCAGGCATCCTTCACGTTCATGAAGCGCAGGCCTTCCATCTTGACATCGCCCACGGCCAGTTTCTTGCCCAACCCGAGATTGGTAACGTCAATCACGATGCGGTCGGGTATCTGGGTGTATATGCCGTTCACTTTCAGTTTGCGCATCTCAAGGCTCAGCTTACCACCGGCTTTTACGCCTTCGGCGTGACCTTCAAGCTGTACGGGTATTTCCACTGTAACGGGCTTCTGCTCGTTCACCTCAAGGAAATCGATATGGAGAACGTTCTCGCTGATGGGGTGGAACTGGTATTCCTTAACCACAGCCATCTTCTTCATGTCGCCGATGGTCAGTGCCACTACCTGTGTGTCGGGGGTGTAGATAAGTTTGCGTACATCGTCTTTCTTTACTGTGAAAGTGATGTTCTCGCCCAGGCCGTAAAGGTTGCATGGAACCATTTCCTGTTTGCGCAGCGCTTTTGCTGCTTTCTTGCCGTACTCTGAACGCAGAGTGCCGTTAAGTTCGAATGTTTTCATCTGTTTGGTTTGTGTTACTCAATAGTGGGCAGGAAAGTTACGCCCTGTCGGTGCGTCTTGCGTGTGGCTGCCCGTATCCCATCACACTTGCTTTGTGTTGCCTAACGAGGAATCGAACCTCGCCCCTCAGAACCAAAATCTGATGTACTACCGATATACGATTAGGCACTGCCTTGCCGCCCTTAAGCGCAAAAGCGGGTGCAAAGGTACGGCTTTTTTTTCATACCACCAAATATTTTTGCGTTTTTGTGTATATTTTGCAACAAATCCCCTTTACTGCATGCCAAATATGTCCGGGTGAGTGTTGATGCGTGTGTCTGCAGGGGCGTTGGCGGTGTGCGCGGGAGAACAAGCCGGAGTTTTTGAATAATATTTGACCAATTCGTGAAAATTACGTATATTTGCTCATAATAATAAGTTAAGCCCTCCGTAACTTATTACTTGCCACAACCAAGATAATCAACCAAGATAATCAACCAAGATAATCAACCAAACAATCAACCTTATTTATTAACCAACTAAATTTTATTTGTTATGACTTATGGTTATATCCGTGTGAGTTCGGACCACCAGACGGTGGAGAACCAGCGTTTTGAAATCAACCGGTTCTGCAGAGAGAACCAAATGGCCATTGACGGCTGGATAGACGAGACTATCTCCGGCACGAAGAACTACAACAGCCGCCAGTTGGGACAGCTTCTGGCGAATGTGCAGAAGGACGACATCATAATCTGCTCGGAGTTGTCCAGGCTCGGGCGCAACCTGTTTATGATAATGGAGATTCTCAACCTGTGCATGGCAAAGGAGTGCCGCGTCTGGACTATTAAGGACGGCTACCGCCTCGGCGATGACATACAGAGCAAGGTGCTTGCTTTCGCTTTCGGTCTGTCGGCGGAGATAGAGCGCAACCTCATCTCGCAGCGCACCAAAGAGGCTCTGCTCCGCCGCAAGGAGGAAGGGATGAAGCTGGGCCGCCCTGCAGGCAAGCGCTCGAAGATGATGCGCTGCAAGCTGTTCGGCACAGAGGCGAAGATAATCTATCTGCGCCGTCACGGTCTGTCGTTCAGGCAGATATCTGAGGTGCTGGAAGTGGGTCGCGACACTGTCAGGCGCTTTTACCGCCGCTTTCTCGGGGAGACGCTTGATCATGCCTCTATGCCCCGCGCCCGCGACTTCCTCACCACCGCCAGGGGGAGTGAGTACGCCGCGCGCATCAACGAGCGCCGCCTTGCGCGTCTTGCCCGCGAAGAGGAGAAGAGAATGAGGCTGCTGCAAGAGCAGAACGGCGAAGCAGGCACGGAAGAGAGTACGGAACAGCAGCAGGAGCAGGCGGCTGAACAGCCTCAGGAGCAAGCCGGAAGCCGGACGCAGGGTTAAGAGCCGCGCAGTGCCTGCAGGCGGTCCTCCATGAGGAGCATCTCATCGCGGAGCAGCGCGGCAGCGTTGAAGTCAAGTGCTTTGGCTGCAGCGAGCATCTGCTTGCGCTTCTCCTGCGCGGCTTTCTCGAGCTGCTTGGGCGACATCTGCTGCCATGCAGCGTTCTTCCAGCTGCGGCGAATGTTGTCCTGCAACTGCTTTTTCTCCGCCTCCGCGTCGTGGTAGAGAGCGGCCAGCGGGCTGCTCTCTATGCGCTTGCTGACGGCTATGGGGGTGATGTTGTGGGCTTTGTTGTAGGCCTGCTGCTTGGTTCGGCGGCGCTCGGTCTCGTCGATGGTGCGCTGCATGGAGTCTGTTATTTTGTCAGCGTACATGATGACGAGCCCTTCGGGGTGTCGTGCGGCGCGTCCGGCAGTCTGTGTGAGCGAGCGGAAGTTGCGCAGAAAGCCCTCTTTGTCAGCGTCAAGAATAGCGACGAGCGACACTTCGGGCAGGTCGAGTCCCTCGCGCAGGAGGTTGACCCCGACGAGCACGTCGTAGAGGCCTTTGCGCAGGTCTTCCATAATCTTGACTCTCTCGATGGTGTCAATGTCGGAGTGTATGTAGGCGGAGCGGACCCCGTAGCGGCGGAGGTAGTCGTCCAGTTCCTCCGCCATGCGCTTGGTGAGGGTGGTGACGAGCACGCGCTGGTCTTTCTCGACGCGGCGCTGTATCTCCTCCATGAGGTCGTCCACCTGGTGCTGTGTGGGGCGTACGCTGACGGGCGGGTCGAGCAGTCCGGTGGGGCGTATGACCTGGTCCACCACTATGCCCTCCGACTTCGCCAGCTCGTAGTCGGCGGGTGTGGCGCTGAGGAAGATGACGTTGCGTGCTCCGCCGGCAGCGGCTCCGTCGAGGCCGACCTTGCTCTCCCACTCGGAGAAGGTGAGCGGGCGGTTGTCGCGTGCGGCAGGTAGGCGGAAGCCGTACTGGACGAGGTTGTCCTTGCGCGCCTTGTCGCCGCCGTACATGGCATGTATCTGCGGGACGGTGACGTGGCTCTCGTCGATGACGCAGAGCATGTCGTCGGGGAAGTAGTCGAGCAGGCAGTATGGGGGAGTGCCTGCTGGCCGGCCGTCGAAGTAGCGGCTGTAGTTCTCCACGCCGGAGCAATAGCCGAGCTCCTGAATCATCTCGAGGTCGTATTTGACGCGCTCCTCTATGCGCTTGGCGTAGAGGTCTTCGCCTATCTCCTGAAAGTGCATTACCTGGTTGGCGAGGTCGATTTTTATCTGCTCCATGGCGGTCTGCAGTCGCTCGGAGGAGGTGCAGAAGATGGTGGCGGGGTAGATGTTGATGCGCTGGAACTCGTCCACAAGGTGCATTGACACGGGGTCGAGCTGCAGAATCTCCTCTATCTCGTTGCCGAAGAAGGTGATGCGGATAAGCTGGTCGGCATAGGCGAGGCGGACATCGACGGTGTCGCCCTTGACGCGGAAGCGGCCCCTGTCGAGCTGCTGGTCGTTGCGCACGTACTGTGCATCAACCAGTTGGCGCAGCAGGTCGTCCATGCGTATGTTCTGCCCTGTCTCGACAGTGAGGCACGAGCGGGAGAAGTCCTGCGGGTTGCCGATGCCGTAAAGGCAGCTGACCGATGAGACCACGACCACGTCTCTGCGCCCGCTGAGCAAGGCGGCGGTGGCGGAGAGGCGCAGACGGTCGATTTCCTCGTTGATGGAGAGGTCTTTCTCTATATAGGTGTCGGTCTGGGGGATGTAGGCTTCGGGCTGGTAGTAGTCGTAGTAACTGACAAAGTACTCGACGGCGTTGTTGGGGAAGAAGCCTTTCATCTCGGCATATAGTTGTGCGGCGAGCGTCTTGTTGTGGCTGAGGATGAGCGTCGGGCGGTTGAGGTTGGCAATCACGTTGGCGACAGTGAAAGTCTTTCCGCTGCCTGTTACTCCGAGCAGGGTCTGTGCGGGTGCGCCCGCCAGTACACCTTCGGTGAGCTGCCTTATGGCCTCGGGCTGGTCGCCTGTAGGCTTGAACTGCGAGACAAGTTGGAAACGGTCGGTCATTGTCTTATACAGGAATAGGGTTATCTCGGTTGTGAGTCGGTCATCTCTCGGTCGTCTCTCGGTTGTCTCCCGGTTGCTGTGTGCGTATGCTCTCGTTGTGGAGAGCCTCGGTGATGGCTATGACGGTGTCTTCGGAGAGTCCGTTGGAGGCAGCCCACATGAGGCGGCGCTCCTGCACCTGCCTGAACCTCTCTGGCTGCACTACCTGCATCTGCCGTCCGCGTTTCCATGCGCCTATCTCGCGGCTTATGTCCATGCGGCGTGCGACAGCGTTCCAGATGTCGTCGTCGGCTTCGTCAATCTGCCGGCGGAGCCATGCGAGGTCGTCGGGCTGCTGTTTGCTGAAGATGCATGGCGGAAGTTCGGCGGGCGTTATCTGCTGCTGCGCGTCGCTTAGTGCTTCTGCGGGGTTGTTGTGCACCTCCGCCATCAGCCCGTCGTAGCCGAGCGAGGCGGCTGTGAGGCATAGCGGCTGTACGAGGCTGCGCTGTCCCCCCATGTGACTGGGGTCGATGAGCAAAGGCGTGCCCGGCAGCAGGCGGCGCAACTGCCATGCCATGCGCCAGCACGGGCGGTGTGCGCAGCCGCGGTGGACTGCAATGACGGGGAGACCTGTCTGCTGCATGCGGCGGATGTTGCCCGCCCACAGGGCCGCGTCCTCGTGCATGGGGTTCTTGACGAGCAGGCTTTTCAGCCGTCCTCCCTGTGCCTGCGCCTGAATGACGGCCTCGGCGATCTGCTGTATGAGTATGGGGCTGGCTCCCGTGCGCGCGCCCGTCCAGAGGTGGTCGATGCCCGCAGCGGCTGCTTTGAGCACCTGCTCCGGTGTGGCGGCCTCGGTGGCAGTCTCCAGACCTGTAAGGCGGCGCACTTCCGCCAGCCACTGCAGCCCTTCGTCGCCTATGCCCTGAAAGCTATCAGGCGAGGTGCGCGGCTTCCACACACCTGCGCGGAAGACGAGCCTGCAGCCCTGTGCCTGCAGGCCGAGGGCGGCAATGGCCTGTGCTGTGAGCAGCACCTGCGTGCGGCTTTCCGCGGCGCAGGGTCCGGCAACGACAAGAGGAGCTACTGTGTCCATAACGTGGCCTTGTGCTTTATGCTTTTCGGCTTTGCAGTGCGGCTATGTTCTCTTTGAGTGTGGCAATGCGCGCCTCCGCGTCGTGCTGCTTCTTGCGCTCCAGTTCCACAACTTCGGGCTTGGCGTTCTGCACGAAGCGCTCGTTGGAGAGCTTTGCCATGACCCCGCGGAGGAAGCCTTCCTGGTGTGCGAGGTCAGCCTCAAGTTTCCTGAGCTCTTCGTCCACGTTGATGAAGCGGTCGAGAGGAACGCTGTACTCGGTGGTTCCGACTATGAATGTGGCGCAGTTGCCTTCTTTTCCGGCTTCGCCTGCCAGTTCGACATTAGCCAGTTTGACGAGGAGCTGCTGTGCTGCAGGCTCGCCGAAGGCTCCTTCAGCGGCGCAGAGGGTGAGAACCTCCTTCGGGGGGATATTCTTGGAGGCATGTATGTTGCGCACTCCGGACACCACAGCCTTCAGCGTATCGACAGCGAGAAGGCAGCTCTCGTTGCCGTCCTTTTGCCGTCCTTTTGCCGTCCTTTTGCCGTCTTTGTCCGCAAGCATTATGCTCTCGCCCTCTCTGCGGGTTGCGAGGTTCTGCCAGAGTTCTTCGGTGATGAAAGGCATGAAGGGGTGCAAGAGGCGCAGCATGCGCTCGAAGAAGGCGAGCGTGGCGCTGAAGGTGTCAGCTGCAACCGGCTGTCCGTATGCGGGTTTGATCATCTCGAGGTACCAGGAGGAGAACTCGTCGGTGAAGAGTTTGTAGATGGTCATAAGAGCATCGGAGAGGCGGTACTTGGCGAAGAGGTCGGCCACTTCGTCCTCTGTGCGGTCAAGCAGCGCGTCGAACCAGCTGACGGCGAGCGTATTGCCGGAGAGTGGCGCGGAGTTGTCGGCCGAGACTTCCCAGCCCTTGACAAGGCGGAAGCAGTTCCATATCTTGTTGCAGAAGTTGCGTCCCTGCTCGCAGAGGGAGTCGTCGTAGAGGATGTCGTTGCCGGCAGGTGCGGAAAGGAGAATGCCCATGCGCACTCCGTCAGCGCCGTAACGGGCTATGAGGTCAAGCGGGTCGGGGCTGTTGCCGAGCGACTTGGACATCTTGCGGCCGAGCTTGTCGCGGACTATGCCGGTGAAATAGACATGGCGGAAAGGCATCTTGCCTGTGTACTCGTAGCCCGCCATAATCATGCGCGCCACCCAGAAGAAGATGATGTCGGGGCCTGTTACGAGGTCGGCAGTGGGGTAGTAGTAGCTGATTTCGCTGTTGCCCGGGCGGTCGATGCCGTCGAAGAGGCTGACAGGCCAGAGCCAGGAGGAGAACCATGTGTCGAGGGCCCCCTCGTCCTGCACGTAGTCTCCCTCGGGGGCCGTTTCGCTGACGATGATTTTGTCGGCGGGGTAGTCCTCAAGGCCTGTCTGCTCGAGCAGTGCGCGGTCGTAGTAGGCGGGAATGCGGTGGCCCCACCAGAGCTGGCGGCTGATGCACCAGTCCTTGATGTTCTCGAGCCAGTTCTTGTAGGTGTTCTTGTACTTGGCGGGGTAGAAGACGATGTCGTCGTTCATCACGGGCGGGAGGGCAATGTCGGCAAAGTGCTGCATGCGTATGAACCACTGCAGCGAGAGACGCGGCTCGATGGGGACGTTGGTGCGCTCGGAGTAGCCGACCTTGTTGTCGTAGTCCTCTATTTTCTCCACGAGGCCGAGCGCCTGAAGGTCTTCCACAATCTGCTTGCGGCAGTCGAAGCGGTCCATGCCGTGGTACTTGCGGACGTTGGGCTGCAGTTCGGGCTCGACGGTGTCCATGTTGAGGTGTGCGTCGGGGGTGAAGATGTCGATGGTGCGCAGGTCGTACTTCTGGCCGAGGGCGTAGTCGTTCACGTCGTGTGCTGGCGTGACCTTGAGGCAGCCTGTGCCGAAGCCTATCTCTACATAGCGGTCCTCGATGATGGGAATGACGCGTCCCACGCCCGGCACGATGACGTGCTTGCCGCGGAGCCATTGGTTCTTCTCCTCTTTGGGGTTGATGCAGACGGCGATGTCGCCGAAGATGGTCTCGGGCCGCGTGGTGGCGACGACGGCGTATTCAGCGCCTGTTGCGGGGTTGACGACACCGGGTTCCGCCAGCTTGTAGCGCAGGTAGTAGAACTTGCTGTGCTCGTCGTGGTAGATGACCTCCTCGTCGCTGAGTGCGGTCTGGCGCTCAGGGTCCCAATTGACCATGCGTAGTCCGCGGTAGATGAGCCCTTTGCGGTAGAGGTCGCAGAAGACGCGAATGACGGCCTTGCTGCGTGTGTCGTCCATAGTGAAGGCGGTGCGGTCCCAGTCGCATGAGCAGCCGAGCTTGCGGAGCTGCTTGAGAATGATGCCTCCGTGCTCTTCGGTCCACGCCCATGCGTGCTTGAGGAACTCCTCGCGTGTGAGGTCCGATTTGTTGATTCCCTGCTCTTTGAGGCGCTTGATGACCTTTGCTTCGGTTGCTATGGAGGCATGGTCGGTGCCGGGCACCCAGCAGGCGTTTTTGCCCTCCAGACGCGCGCGGCGCACGAGTATGTCCTGTATGGTCTCGTTGAGCACGTGCCCCATGTGCAGAACGCCGGTTACATTGGGCGGGGGAATGACTATAGTATATGCCTCGCGGCCGTCCGGCTCGCTATGGAAGAGGCCTTTCTCGAGCCAGTAGTCGTACCATTTTTTCTCAATCTCTGTCGGATTGTACTTTGCGTCAATCATATATCTTGTTGTTTTCTGTTTGTGCTTGTTTTATCATTCATTATTTTCTCATTCCATTTTCCCCGTTTTTAGTTCGTTGGCGAGGAAGGAATATACATATCGCGGACTTTGGTAATACAGTGCAGTCGCGTCTTCCTGCAGGCGCAGATATGTGTCTGAATTGATTACAGAGGACAGTGCCTGCTCCATCGTCAGTTGCGGTTGTTCTTCCATCAGCAACGAGGCCAGGTTAGTCACCATATCAAGTTTCATTTGCTCCTTATCACTCATAACTTCTTTAATAGTCGGATGGCGCGTTCTGTGCCGAAAAAATATTGGAAAGTGATACCTTCCATCCTCTGAAGATTCCTCGTAAACGTCTCCGGAGCAATCATTTTGTTCTCAAATTTCCACAATTGCACTCCTACACGGTCATTGGCAATCGGTCCGAAAACGATGTCAAAATCATGCATTGGCTTCGGGCTTTCATTCCGGCGGTTCATAAGGATAAACTTTGCCCATTCAAAGGTGTAATCATCAAAGCGGAGCACTTTAAGCCGGTTCATTTGCTCCTCATTCACCTCAAAAGTCAATACTGTCGGCGAGCCTTCTTTCAATTGCTCGACCTTAGTCTTGGCCATTGTCATTGCTTGGCTGTATTCGCGTGACAGATAGAACCCCTGCCCGAAATCCTTGTTGGGTTTGGACTTGGTCAGGTCAATCACGTCGAAGGCTTTATTGGTTCCGTGGTACAGAATCATACTAAAGCCCCTCCGTTTTTGTGGCAGTACTCAGCCATGTCGTTGACCATAGACGCGAATGATTGCGTGTGAACATAATCATAATGGTCATCCATGAATGCGATTGCCTGATAGCGGCTCAAGTAGTTAAATGCCTGCTTGAGTGACAACCCGAATCTTTTTCCGAACTCGGTCATAAAGATAAGCATCCATTCCAACTTGTCGCGAGTGTTATAAGCCATTTTTATTCTTTTCCTCAAGTTTTGCCTGCAAAGTTACGGCTTTTTTGCGACGTGTGCAAATAGTTTTGTATTTTTCCGCGAAAAGCGGTGGCGGTGCCTGCCCCGTATGGCGCAACGGGCGCAGAAAGAGAGGCTCAGGAGTCAGGGTCGATAGCCGCACTCCTGGGTGCTACATAGCCTGCGTCCGGAGCGGAGCAGGGTGCGTCTGCGGCAGGACCGTGTGCGTGCAATGGTGGAAGGCGGAAGATGTTTTCCCTGATCCAGTATCTTGTCATGCGCATGGCTCTTGGCAGCCTCCACCTGAAGAACTTGCGCACACGCCGCCTGAGGTGCCTGAAAGGCGACCTGCGCTTGTGTACATGGTCAAGGGTGAAGGGCGGGTACTCGATGCTGACGAGATATAGGCCTTCGGCAGGTGCCGATGCGCCGGCTGCCGTGCGCTGCTGTGCGTCTATTATTTCCTGGAACTGCTCTATGGTTATTTTGCCGCGCCCGACATCAAACAGCGTGCCTACCACCGCCCGCACCATGTTGCGCAGAAAGCGGTTGGCTTTGATGGTGAAGACTGCCGTGCACTCTCCGTCTTTGGGCACGTGGGCATATTGGTTCTTGGGCTTTGCGGGGTAGCTCACCTCCCACTTGGCATGCATTACGGTGCACATCGTGGTCTTCGAGTCGTGCTCCGTCTTGCAGAAAGAGGCGAAGTCGTGTCGGCCGAGCAGCAGTCGCGCCGCGCGGTTCATGGCATCGAAGTCGAGTCCGCGCGGCACCACGGTGACTCCTTTCCGGCGGAAGGGGTCGGCGGTGGTGGTGATGTAGTATTTGTACGTCCTCGACAGGGCGGAGAACCTTGCGTGCAGGCTTTCCGGCACGGGGAAGACATCGCTTACATGCACGGCATCGGACATCAGCGCGTTCAGTTTGTCGGCGAGGCTTGAGTAAGGCAGCGGTATGGGCGAAGATATGTGCGCATACATCTCAATGGCATGTACGCCGGTGTCGGTGCGCCCGGCAAAACTGACGGGCACGCGTATCCGGAAGAGAGTGAAGAGGGCTTTCTCCATCTCTGCCTGCACCGTGGGGACTCCCTCCGCCTGCATCTGCGAGCCGTGGAAATCAGTGCCGCAATATGAAAACCGAATGAAGTAACGCATTTATTTCGGGCGATAGTTTGAGTCTGTATGCCAGCCACGCGAACATGCCGAACAGCAGCGCAGTGCGGACAAGCGCGCTGAGCCACACGCCTGCACCGGACATGAAATGCAAGGCGGCGCAGTTAAGCACGAGCACAGCAACAAATATATATAGTATGCGCGCCTGCGCACGCGCAAAAGGCGAGACGTGCACGGCACGATGTACAGTCAGCAGAATAAGAATGAAGTACAGGACGTATGACAGCAGGTTGGCGAGCGCGGCTCCGGTCATGCCGAGTGGCGGAATGAGCATGTTGTTGAGCACTATGGCGGCTACAGTGAGCAGTGCGGAGAAGAGGAGCGTGAAAGCATAGAACCGGCTGTAGTTGAGCGCGGAGAGTGAGAAAGAGAACGTGGCTATAAGCAGCTGCGAGAGCCCGAGCAGGAACACCGCGCTGCGTGCAGCTGAGTAGGTGGCTCCGTTGGGGAGCAGGTGATAGACAAGGTCGATGTTAAGCCAGATGAGGAGGAAGATGGCGCAGCCTACGAGCAGGGCGTTGGTCGTCACCTGCTGCATCAGAGCCGAGGTCTGCGGGCGGTCGCCGTCCTTGATGGCTGCGGCAAGTTGCGGCGCGGCAATGGCTGTGAGCGAGCGGTAAGGAATGGAAACCATGACTGCCATGTAGGTGGCGATGGCGAAGATGCCGGTGTAGTCAAGCCCCATCTTGGCCGTGATGAAGAAAGAGGATAGCACCGGCGCGAGGGCCGAGGCGAGCGAGGAGGCAATGAGGAAAGCCGTGTAAAGCAGAAAACTGCGCACCAGCTGCCTGTGCCCGCGCAGGAAAGTCAGGTCGGGGCGCAGCGACACTTTGCCGATGGCAAAGAAATAGACGAGGTCGGTCAGTGCGGCCAGCGCATAGACGGCGCAGAGCGAGAGCACAAAGCCGTCCATCGAAAGCAGGCGGAAAGCATAGCACAAGTAGCAGACCAGCAGGCCGATACGCACCCCAACCTCGCGCACGGCACGCGGAACCACGATGCGCATGCAGACGTTGGAGCAGGTCTCGAACACGGTCTGATAGAGCATGAAGAAGGCTATGGGGAGCACAAAGTACCAGTAGTCCACAAACAGCGGCGACTTCTCGCCGAACCATGCCTCCACAGGAGTGCGGAACGCCAGAAAAACAAGCGAGAAAACGGCAAACCCCGCCAAAGGCACTAACAGCGACCAGAAGAAAAAGCCGTGCGTGCGTCCTTCCGAGCGGAAATAGGGGAAGAAGCGTATGACAGACGAGGTCGTCCCCAACTGCGCCAGCCCGACAAAGAGCGTCGCTGCGTCAAGCAGCACACGCGCCAACCCGATTTCCTCGGCCGTGAGGAAACGGGTCAGCACGAAGAATGTGGTAAAAAAGCCCACCGCAACGCCGATGTACGTCACGATGGTGCCTTTTATGCTTTGTCGAGCTATGATACCCATTTGTCTGTCTGTTTAGTCGAAGGTAATCAGGCTTTCGACTTTCGACTTTCGACTTTCGACTTTCAACTTTCGACCTTCGACTTTCGACTTTCGACTCTTGACTTTCGACTTTCGACTGAAACTCAGTCCTCAATGCCGAGCAGTTCCACCTCGAAGATGAGAGTGGAGTAGGGCGGAATGTTGCCTGCGGCGCGTTCTCCGTACCCCAGTTCCTGCGGGATGTAGAGGCGGTACTTGCTGCCGACGGGCATGAGCTGCAGTCCTTCTGTCCAGCCTTTGATCACCTGGTTGAGCCCGAAGGAAGCGGGTTCGCCGCGCTCAATCGAGCTGTCGAACACGGTGCCGTCGATGAGCTTGCCCTCGTAGTGCACGCGCACTTTGTCGGTGGCTGCGGGTTTGCGCCCGTTACCCTGCTTGAGCACCTCGTACTGAAGCCCGCTCTCGGTCACTTTCACTCCCTCTTTCAGGGCGTTCTCGGCAAGGAACTGCTCGCCTTTGGCTTTGGTGTCGCCGTACTTGATGTAGTTGAGGGTGTTCTGCACATACTCGCCCGCCGTCTGCTGGGTGAACTGTGTGTCATGTCCTTTCATGCCGTTCACAAAACCTTGTTTGATGAGCTCGAAGTCGGTCGCAAGTGCTGCTTCGCCGAGCAGGCCTTCCGATTCCTGCGACTTGATGGTCTTGCCTATCTGCTCGCCCATGTTCATCAGTTGCGGGTTGCGCACTTTCAGTTTCATGGCTTTGTTCAGTTCCTTGATGAAGGCTTTGGTGTCGTCGCCTGTAGAGTCGTTGGCGAGCACGTACATCTTTATCTCGCTGCCGTTGAGCATGCCGAAAGCGTAGTTCAGGCTGTCGGTCAGGTCCTTGAGTTCCACGGTCTTGACCTTGTCGGTGCATTTGCCTGTCACGGGCTTGCCGGCAACTGCCTCCGACCCCATGGAAGCCGTGTACTGCGACTGGAAGAAGTTGCGGGCTGCGTCGGCGGTCATAACGGTCGTGTCGCCGTGCAGACCGTTCACCAGGCCCTGGAAGAACATCTTTTCGTTCAGTGTCCACGCTTTGTTGTCGGCCAAACCGGTCTTTTCGGAGGCTTTGATGGCCATGCCTATGTTGCGTCCCACAGAAGAGGCTTCGTCCAGTTCTTCCACTTTGCCGTCATAGCCGCGCTGGAGTGCGTCCATAAATTCGGCGATGACCACGTCGCTGCTGTCCTCTGAGAAGTGCTGCATCTTGATCATGGCTCCGTTCACGAAGCCGAGAGCATAGTTGATAGAGTCCGTCTGGTCGGAGAGGACTGCGTCTTTGGCGGTGTAGGTGTTGCCGCACGATACCATTGCCATGGCAAAGATGGCGAGAATGCTTAGTTTTTTCATTGTCTTGGTTTTATGTGTTGTTTTTGATATGTCAATTATCAGTTGTCAGTTATTCTATCCCGAGCAGTTCCACTGTGAAGATTAGGGTCGCGTATGGCGGAATGCTGCCTCCTGCGCCCTGTGCGCCGTAGCCGAGCTCGTAAGGGATGTAGAGCTTGTATTTGCTGCCCACCGACATGAGCTGCAGCCCTTCTGTCCAGCCTTTGATCACCTGGTTGAGCCCGAAGGTGATGGGCTCACCGCGCTTGTAGCTGCTGTCGAACA
>JAFPZY010000014.1 GCA_017417025.1 Paludibacteraceae bacterium
ACCAGCGTGGGCATACCCCTGTTCTGCGACCGCTGGCACGCCGACTGTATCGTCCTCCACCACTTCTGCTCCCCCTCGCCGTAGGTGGGCAGCACCCGGGCTATCCAGTGCGCGTCGTCGTTGCACACATACCGCAGATGTGCCGCCATCGAGAAGATGAAGCTGTTTCTCGACCCGTGGGCAGGCTCTCCGCCCAGCAGTTCGCACAGGCTCTCCACTATCAGCCTGTAGGGCACCCCGTCATATTCCTCCTCATATTTTAATTGACTAAAGTTTGACAAGTAAATTTTGTTCAAAAAAGTGACATAACTGATTTGCGCAAATGACTATTTTTTAGTATCTTTGCAATGTCAAATCAAAAAACAACCAATTATGTCACGTTGCAAATATACGAACTTTTTCTCAGAGATTGGAACTTTTTTTCAAAAAAGTGGCGACAGTGCGTTACAGGCCATCGCAAACGCACTACAGGGCATAGGTCTGACCGACCGCAGCCTCGGCCTTTCGACCAAGGGCAACGCCTCGCGAAAGACCTCAGAAAAACTGCTCGCATTGCTGCTCCTACCCTTCTTCGGGTGCAGCGACGTGTCCCACCTGCCCGGCTCGGCGCTGTCCGCCCTCTCGCGCGTGGGCTACAACATGCTCTACCGCATGGAGCGTGACCCGAACATCGACTGGCGGAAGTGCATGGCCCGCCTTTCCAAGCGGGTGGAGAAGTACCTCTCCGCCCGCTGCGCCGAGTCCGACACCGGCATACGGTGCCTCGTCGCCGACGACACGGACATAGCCAAGAGCGGCATGAAGATTGAGAAGATAGGCCGGATATTCTCGCACACGCAGCACAGGCACATCATAGGGTTCAAGGGGCTGCTGCTCGGCATCACCGACGGCAAGACCTTCCGCCCGCTGGACTTCTCCCTGCACGGCGAGGCGGGGCGGGACGGCACGCAGGGACTCTCCGCCAAGCAGCGCAAGGCGAGGAAGCAGACCGCCTTGGCGGACGGCACGCCCGCCAAGGCGCGCCATGACGAGTACCTGCGCAGCAAGATAGCCGTACTCATAGAGATGGTGCGCCGTGCCCGCCGAAACGGCACCGAGTTCGAATACCTGCTCGTCGACAGCTGGTTCATGTGCAGGGAACTGGCTCAGGCCGTCCTCCGCCTCTCTGGCGGCAGCCACGTGCTCGGCATGCTGAAGAACAACGTGAACATCTTCGCCGTGGGCGGGGAGCGGCTGAGGACGGGGCAGATGGTCTCCCGATTCAAGCACCAGAGCCGGTGCTGCCGGAAGTACCGCTGCGAGTACATCGTCGTGGACACCGCGCTCGGCGGCATCCCCGTGCGGCTCTTCCTCTGCCGCCGCTCCAAGTCCGACGGCTGGAAGACCATCCTCACCACCGACACCTCCCTCTCCTTCGTCCGTGCCTACGAAATCTACGCCATGCGCTGGTCCATCGAGGTCTGCTTCAAGGAATGCAAACAGTACCTCCGGCTCGAGGGCAACCAGGCTCAGCACTTCAACTCCCAGACAGCCTCCGTCTCCGTCTGCCTGATGCAGTACACCCTCCTGAACGTGGTCAAGCGCATGACCTCTTACGAGACGCTCGGCGGCCTCTTCCGCGACACCAAGGCCGACGTGGTCGAGATTACGCTCTATGAGAGAATCCTGCTCGTGCTGCGCGAAATCCTTGAGGAATTCACCGAGTACCTCGGATTCCCTAACAAGGAACTTGTACAAAGACTCCTCTCTGACAATGACTTACTTGTGAAAATCCAAAATTCTAACTGTCTCAGACTGTGTGCCTGATTTTACTTGTCAAACTTTAGTCATTTTATTGTATCTGAGGTCAAGTACACCTACAACAAAAAGCGGCTGCTTGTGAGACAAGCAGCCGCTTTTTGTTTGTGCTTTTCTAGCTTATCGTATCGGGAACTGATAGCCCACGGTGAGCAGCAGCGCGAAGTTGTTGCCCATGGGCACGTTCTTGATGACCTTATCTTCCTGACTGATATTGAGGGCGTCGGGCTCGGTTGTTACTGCCATAAAGCCGTAGTCGAGCTGCAGCATGACGCTCAAGTCTTGGAATTCGTATCCGGCACCAAGGAGGAAATCAACATCTAGGGGGGCTAGCACGTCGAAGACTTTCACATTGACATCGTAATTCCAATCGCTCTGGGGAAGACGGGGGGTAATCTTACGGTCGTGGAGGTTGCCGAATACACCATAGTTGACAGCGGGTCCGAACGAGAGGAGGGCGAAATGCCCTGGCTCGCGAACGGGGAGTTCATAACGGAACATAGCCAAAATAGGCAACTGTACATACCAAGCATCGTAAGTGCCCCGACGTATAGACATGATGTCCTCCAGTACTTCCTGGAACTTCGAGCCACGGCGGAT
>JAFPZY010000015.1 GCA_017417025.1 Paludibacteraceae bacterium
ACCTGACCGGAAATAAGCGTCCAATACTTCATGCTTGAACGACTCTGAATAATAATTTCTGGCTTGTTTCATAAAACTTGAATCTTAAAAATAGTACATTTCTTTTCGTTTTATGAGTAAACCTATTTCAGGATAAGACAGGCTCATATCCCGCTTTTCTCCCGATTGCACGCCTGCTCAATGCTCTGCAAATGCCACCTTGTAGCAGCTCTGTGCTAAACAAAATATGGTGTTTTTTTATCAAATGAGGAGTTTTATTTGTACATATCAAAAAAAAGCCGTATCTTTGCACGCTTGATGTCGCAAAACAAGTGTTGCTATGCTGCCGGTTGATTTTATAGAGTCCATGCACCAGCAGCTCGGCTCCGAGGCCGAGCAGTTGTTCCGCGCCTTGGAGAAGGAGCCGGTTACAAGCATACGCCTCAACGACAAAATCGACTCCCTGACCTTCGACTGCGACTTCTCCGAAGTACCCTGGCACTTTGACGGCTATTACCTTGACGGCCGCCCCCAATTCACTCTCGACCCCCTCTTCCACGCCGGCTGCTACTATGTCCAGGAAGCAAGCAGCATGTTCCTCCAGCAGATCCTCGAGCAGTATGTCCCGCAGGACAGCATCGTGCTCGACCTCTGTGCCGCACCAGGCGGAAAATCCACTCTCATAAGCCAGTACCTCGGCGGCGAGGGGTTGCTCGTCAGCAACGAAGTGGTCCGCCAGCGGGTGTTCATCCTCTCGGAGAATATTCAGAAATGGGGCAACGGCAACACGGTGGTCACCCACAACAAGCCCGACATCTTCGGCGACAAATGCCGCAACTTGTTCGACTGCGTGCTGGTGGACGCTCCATGCTCGGGCGAAGGCATGTTCCGCAAGGACGCAGGAGCTGTGGCAGAGTGGAGCCGTAAAAACGTGCAGATGTGCGCCGAAAGGCAGCGAAGCATACTGATGGACGTGTGGGACGCGCTGAAGCCCGGAGGAGTGATGATTTACTCCACCTGCACCTTCAACACGCAGGAGAACGAGGAGAACGCACAGTGGCTGACCGAATGTCTCGGGGCTGACGTGCTGACCGTGGACACGGAGCCGGACTGGGGCATCACGGAAGGCTTCCCCGGCTATCATTTCTATCCGCACAAGACGCGCGGCGAAGGGCTGTATATATGCGCCTTCCGCAAGCACGAAGAGCCCTTTGCGCCTTTCCGCATAAAGGAAACAAGGCAGAAAACCGGCAAAACGGAATATGACACCGAATTGAGGGGCTGGCTTAAAGAGCCCGACCTTTGGGCTGTGAGGCAGAGCGACCGCTTTATGACTGCCATGTCGGCGCGGCATAAGGCGCTTATCGACACTCTCTCCTCCTTCCTCACCTGCATCTCAATAGGTTTCGGCCTGGGAGAGGTGCGCGGCAAAGGTGTTGCCCCGCAGCACAGCCTGAGCATGGCAAAAGCCATGAAAAAAGAGGCGTTCCAGAGTCTGGAACTGCCTCTTGAGCAAGCCTTGGCCTATCTGCGCTCCGAAGCTCTGCCGCCTGTCGAGGGCAAGCCTTTTGCCAATATGCTTGTCACTTACGAAGGTGTGCCTCTCGGCTTCGTCAAGAACGTGGGCAACCGCCTCAACAACCTCTATCCCAACGAGTGGCGCATCCGCAAGCTATAACCCCCAAAAACTGTACTCCCGCAAACAGTACCTCCCCAAAACCTATACCCCCCGCCGGCTTTAACTATTGCAAGCTCTCTCTCTTCCCGCGCTGCGAGCCGTGTCTGTGCCTTCCTCCGCGATGCTTGTGCCGCGCATTTCCTCCGTTGTTGCCGTTGTCTTTGCTGTTGTCGCCGTCGCTGCTGCCTTTGCTTCTGTTGCCGTGTCCTCTGTTTCTGCCGCCTCGGTGTCCTCTGCCTTCCCTGCTTGGGGCCTGCTGTGCAGGCGGAGTCTCCATGCCTTCCGGCAGCGGAATACGCTCTATCTCCTTCTTCAGGAACACCTCTATACGGCGGAAATAGTGGCGGTCTTCGGGGCTGACAAGCGTCACTGCCTCGCCGCTGTTCTCTGCCCGTGCCGTGCGCCCTATGCGGTGTACATAGTCTTCCGCTTCGCGGGGCACGTCGAAGTTGATTACCAGCGGAATATCGTCCACGTCGATGCCGCGTGCCACTATGTCGGTGGCTACCAGCACGTCTATCTTGCCGTTCCTGAAGTCGAGCATAACCTCCTCGCGCTCTTTCTGCTCAAGGTCGGAGAACATGGCTCTTGCCTGTATGCCGCGCGAGCGCAACATGCTTGTCAGTTCGCGCACGCGCTGCTTGCGGCCCACAAAGAGTATCACTTTCTTCAGTTGCCTGCCTTCCAGAAGCCGGCATACCATCTCCGTTTGGTCTTTGTCATAGATGTCCGCGGCCATCTGCCGTATGCTTTCGGGCGGGCGGCTGACGGCTATCTTCACCTCTGCTGGCTCGCGCATTATGGCTTTTGCCATCTTGCGTATGTTGTCTGGCATGGTGGCGGAGAACATTATGGTCTGTCTGTCTTTGGGCAGCCGCCCCACTATGGTCATTATGTCGTCGTAGAAACCCATGTCAAGCATGCGGTCGGCTTCGTCAAGAATGAAATATTTGACACCGGAGAAGTCTATGTTGTATATGTTCATCAGGCTTATCAGTCTGCCCGGAGTGGCTATGGCTATGTCTGCTCCGCGCTGCAGTCCGTTGCTCTGTGTGCTCCACGCACCGCTGTCGTTGCCGCCGTAAACGGCCACCGACGAGAACGGCACATAGAAGCCGAAGCCTTCCATCTGCTGGTCTATCTGTTGTGCCAGTTCGCGTGTGGGGGACATGATGATGGCGTTCAGCTTGTCCTCGTCGTGCCCGTCGTTGGCAAGGTTGGTGAGCAGGGGCAGTATGTAGGCGGCTGTTTTGCCTGTGCCTGTCTGGGCGCAACTTATTACGTCCCTGCCCTCAAGAATAAGCGGAATGGTCTTTTCCTGCACCGGAGTGCACTCCTCGAAATGCATGTCCCACAACGCGTCAAGCACTTCGTCGGACAATGGTAGTTCGTCAAAATACATATTTCTTTGTCTTATGCGGATACAACAACGTCAAAGCTTTTCGCCCTCAGGGGAGCCGCAATCTCCTCCATTCTGGCGCGTGCCGTCTTCTCAAGTGTCTTTACGGGGGTGGCACGGTCGATGACGTAAATCATCACTTGCTTGGGGTGCAGTTCGTCCACTGCTTTGTACCATGCTTCCAGTTCTTCTTGCGTGGTGTTGTCGAAGGCTGTGCCTTTGTGCTCCCCGCGCAGGAAGCAGGTCTGCAGCGTGAAGTTGCCGTCAAACTGCTTGAGCAGCTCTTTTATTCTGCTCACAGTCAGGTCTTTGTTCACCGGCTGGTCTATCAGGCGCATGGTGCTGTCGATGGCAGAGTCCAGTTTCAGAATCCTGTTGTCGGCAAGCAGCAGTGCTTTCACCACGTCAGGGCGGAACAGCTGCGTCGAGTTGCTCAGCACGCTCACCTTTGCCGAGGGGCAGTACTTGTCGCGCAAGGCGCATGTCTCCTCCATAATGGCAAGGAAATCCGGATGCAGGGTGGGTTCGCCGTTGCCCGAAAAGGTTATCACGTCGGGCATCTGCCCTCCCTGCATGCCCTTCAGCATATTCTCAAGAGCCGCTCCCGCCTGCTCTTTTGACGGCAGGGCGGGGTGCAGGCACGGTGTGTTGAAACCGCACTCGCAATACACGCAGTCGAAACTGCACAGCTTTACATCGGTCGGCATCAGATTCACACCCAGCGACAGTCCTAACCGCCGTGAGTGTATAGGCCCGTAAACTATTGAATCGAAAAGCATATTGTTCCCTGTGTTTATATTGTTATTATTCTGTTCCCCAGTTCCTTGCATATCTGCGCACGTATCTCCATCAGCTGCGGCTGCCGTGCCACTATCGAGCGCACTTTGTTCCAGTCGCCCTCTTTCTCCGCCTGCTCCACCTCTGCGCGCAGAGCCTCTATCTGCTCGTTGATGACGGTCAGTTTGGTCTCAAACAGCAGTTGCGAGGTCAGTTCGGGCAGGATGTCCTCGTCGGTCTGCACTTTCACTTCCTGCGTCACATTCTCCGATATGGACTGGTGGCTGAATATCTTGCTCAGCTGGTAGCGGTCGGTCACAAGTTCTGCGGCAAGCGAACTTATGGCGTTGTCGGAGTGGTGGAGGAAGAAGTTCTCTGCCTTGAACCCCGCTTCGTTGCAGTGGGCGGCATACTCTTCAAACATCTTTCTGTGCACATCTTCGCGCGGCTCTATGCCGTCTTCGCGCAGGTCTTCAAGTATATAGCTTCCGCACTGCACGGCCTGTCCGTCCTCCGTTTCATATAGCACGCGCTCGCCGTATCTGACAATCAGCCGCAGCAGGTTGAGCATGTTCCCGTTGAAGAGCGAGCCTGCCGGCTTGGTTTCGCTCACAGGCTTGGGCTGTTGCTGCACGGCTTCTTGCTGACGCTCTCTTTTGCTCAGGTCTGCCTCCGCTTTCCCGTTGCGCAGTTTGCTCACTTCGCGTGTCAGCAGCAGTTCCGACACATTGAGCTGCACTGCGCAGTCCTGTGTATAAACCTGCCTTGTTATGGCATCCGGTATCACGGCAATCGACTGTGCCACCGAGTGTATCAGCTCGCTGCGCCGCATCGGGTCGCTGCCGGCTTCCTCGCTCAGCATGGCTGTCTTGAAACTGATAAAGTCGGTCTGCCGCCCTTCTATGTACTCCACCACCTCCGAGGCATTGTGGCTGCGTGCAAAGGAGTCGGGGTCTTCGCCTTCGGGGAGCAGCACCACTTTGGTGTTTATCCCTTCTTCAAGCACCATGTCTATGCCGCGCAGAGCGGCTTTGATGCCCGCTTTGTCGCCGTCGTAGAGTATGATGATGTTCGACGTGAAGCGGTGGAGCAGCTGTATCTGCGGCTTGGTGAGCGATGTGCCGCCGCTCGACACCACATTCTCCACTCCTGCCTGGTGCATGGATATGACATCCATCTGTCCTTCAACCAGATAACAGCTGTTGAGCCTTGATATGGCTTGCCGCGCCTGATAAAGCCCGTACAACTCGTTGTGCTTCTCGAACAGCGGCGAGGTGGGCGAATTGACGTACTTGCCGACCTTGTCGTTGGTCTTCAGTATGCGCCCCGCAAAGCCTGTCACCTTGCCCGACCGCGAAAAGAACGGGAAGATGACGCGCGAGTGGAAGCGGTCGTACAGCCGTCCGTCTTCCGACTTGAGGCAGATGCCCGTACCTATATAAGGGGCGTTCTGCGAGTCGTTCAGCAGGTACTTCTCCGCAAAACCTTTGGCTGTTGCTGCCTTGCTCAGCAGGCTCTTGTCGGGCGAATACCCTAAGCGGAACTTCTTTATTATGTCGTCTCTCAGGCCGCGCTCACGGAAATAGCCCAGTCCTACCACCTGCCCCTCCTGCGTCTCCCACAGCTGCTTTTCAAACCAGTCGGCGGCAAACTCGTTCACCACGAACATCGACTCCCTGTCGTCCTGACGCTGCTGTTCTTCCTGTGTCAGCTCGCGCTCCTCAACCTCGATGTTGTACTTCTTGGCCAGCATGCGCAGAGCCTCGGTGTAGCTGCACTGCTCTATCTCCATCAGGAAGCCCGCCACATGTCCCGACTTGCCGCAGCCGAAGCACTTGTATATACCTTTCGACGGACTGACCGTGAAGCTGCCGGTCTTCTCTTCGTGAAACGGACACAGACCGATCATGTTGGCCCCTCTTTTCTTGAGGCTCACATAATCGCCCACCACGTCCTCTATGCGGGCGGCGGAGAAGATACGTTCAACTGTGTCGCGCGGAATCATGTCGTCTGTTTACTTGTCCGATTGCCAGAAATATACGCCTATCTTTATCTGCCATTGGTCGAGCCTGCCTCTGGTCAGGCGATCGTCCGGCGCACCGTTGGCTGTCACGCCGTAGTCGCTGAACTGCGGCTTGCTGTACGGATTGATAATGCCGAAGTCATAACCGCCGCGCAGGAAATAGCGCTTGTACTGGAAGCCTGCGCCCACACCCCATGTCACATTTATCCGCCCCAGTCTGTCAGCCTTCTGCACGTCCGCCGAAGTCGCTTCTGTAGGTATGTTGGTCATCTCTGCGCGCTCTTGGGTGCCGAGTTGGCGGAAGTTCTCTTTGGCTGACACCGAGAAGGCATATTGTATGCTCGGACCGGTGTAGAGCATCAGAAAAGTCTCTTTCGCCACCTCGAACTTGTACTGCCAGTCAACCACAACCTCGCACTGGTGGTACATCCATTGCGTCCTGCGCTCGTACATCGGGAAAATGGTTGGCTTGCCGTCAGCCGTGTACATATAGTCGCGCCAGCCGCTTGTGTGGGTGCCGAAGGTGTAGTTCAGCCCCATCGACACACCGAACCCGCGCACAATGGTTGCATCATACACAACGCCTAATTTGAACCCGTTCAGTATCGTCGAATCAAGGTGGCTGCGGTTGTCGCTGTACATGGTGGGGGCGTTCAGCCTGTATATGGACTCCGCAAAACCCGCCTGCAAACCCACCGAGTGCCGGCGCGGAGTGGCGTATGCCGTGCCCGCCGACAGCAGCAGGCAAATCAACATGCCCGCAAATAGTGTCTTCTTGTTTGTCATTTCAGTTTCTTTGTTTTTATTGTCTGCGTCTCCGTTTCTGCAGGAGACTTGTCTTCTTTCTCCGTTTGGGTGCCTCCTCCGGCAGCAGCTTGCTTGCTGCGCTCGGGGTGCCTGAACAGGTCTTCCACCGACTGCGGACGCTCGTCGTCGGAGCGGAAAAACCCCGAAAGATAAGTTGCCGCCTTCTCTATCTGCTCAAGCGGATAGAGGGTGCCGCTTGTAGCCGTGGTGAACAGTATGTGGTCTATCTGCCTGTCTTTAAGGAATATTTGTACTTTCTCGCTCTGTGTCTTGTTTATTCCGGTGAGGCTGCCGTCCTGTTCTTTGGGGAAGAAAGCCGTCTCCGTACTCCCTGTTACATCCACCACCTTGATATCCCCGTCTGTAACATGGGCTGTCATCTCCGCACCTGTTATCTGGTTGTAGCGCTCCGCCATTACGGGTTGTGTCCCCAGTATGCTCCCTTTGCCGTGTACATAGTCCATCTTCCCGTTCTTGAAATACACTGTTATCAGGTCGGCGGAAGCCTGGTTGTCCCCGTTCCAGCAGACGGGCGAACCGTACATGGTAAGCGTCGAGTCGCGCGTGGTATATACCATCGAGTCCGATGCCGACTGGTACTCCTCCGACCATGTCCTCACATGTCCGTATGCCCGCAGCAGCTTGTAGGTCTGCTCTGTGCAGGTGCTGTCGGGGCAGTCCGCCTCGTCGAAAAGCAGTGTGTCGGCATGAAGCCATGTGTGCTCTTCTCCCGACCATTCCTCCACTAAGGCGCTGTCAGTCACATAGCCGTGTCTGCGTTTTTCCCACACCTCGCCGTAGTTGCCGTACAGCGTTACGGACATAGAACTGTCGCATACTTCTATGTGTTTCGACATCCTGCCGTAGCCCGCCTCCTTGTTGTAGAATATAGTGTCTCCTGTAAGGCTCACGCTGTCGTTGTGCACTATTACGCTCCTGTCAAGCAGCATGCAGTCGTCTGTCTCGGTGTTGTACCGGCCTTTGTGCGAGTGTATCAGTGTCGAGTCCTCATACACAATCTCCGATGCACTCGGCAGGTCGGCCACATGCGTCTGCGTGTTGTATTTCAGCGTGTCCGTGTCTATCACAAACGACGGGTTGGTCAGGTGCACCTGACGGCTGAACAATGCCGTGTAGGTCTTCGGGCAGTATTCCCCCCACACCGACTCAAGCGAGTTGAGGCTGTCTTTTATTACGCCGCCGGTGAAGTAGTATGCCTTGTCCGCCGCGCGGTCGTAGTTCATCGAGTCTGTGGTCAGCACGGTCTCCCTGTGTATGAGCCTCACATCCCTGCGCAGACGTGCCAGTCGCGTGTTGCCGTCGTAGTAGAGCACGTCCCCGTAGCCGTGCAGTGTGTCCCCCTGCTCGAAGCGCACATTGCTGAAAGCCGTCAGCGAATTGCTCTTCTCGAAAAAGTAGGCGGAGTCGCAGAACATTAGCATGTCCTCGTGCCTGAAACGCACGTTCCCGCGCAGTATTTGTGCGTCAGGAATACGCTCCTCCTCAAACGACAATGTCTCCGAGTGCTCTAAATACACTAACTTCTGACCTGTCGCAAACGAAAGGAAGAATATCAAGAATATGCCGATGAAACCTGATCTTTTTAACATCTTCTGCTACTACTCATGTATCCACCCGGGGTACTCGAAATCACACCCGCGCCAGCCGTCGGCTATGTGTATGTAGGTGTCACGCTGCTTCTTCTTTATCCATTCCGTTATCACTTCCTGACCCTCTTTCTGCTCCAGCATGCTGCGTATTACCTGGAAGTCGTCCGTGAGGTTGGCTCTGTGCATCTCAGTCTTCTTTTTCAGTTTCACTATCACGCACATCTCCTTGTTGCTCGTCTTGTCCATCATCAGGAACGGCTCCGACACTTCCCCCTCGCTCATTGTGTATATGTGTTTCGCTATCTCCGGCGGCAGGTCCTGGTACTCGAATTTGGGTGCGCCGCTGTTGGGATTGGTCATCAGGCCGGCGTTCATCAGTGTGTTCTTGTCCTCCGAATATGCCATCACTGCCTGCTCGAAGCTGAGGCTGTCCATGCGCACAAAGCGGGCTATCGAGTCCAAACGCTCCAGAGCTCTCACCTTGTCGTCCGCCGAAACACGGGGGCGGATAAGTATGTGCCGGCAGTTTATCCTCTCGCCTTTCTTCTCTATAAGCTGTATGATGTGGTAGCCGTACTCCGTCTCCACTATGCGCGACACTTTCTTGGGGTCGGTCAGGTTGAAAGCAACGTCCGCAAATGCCGTCACTAACTGCCCGCGCCCCACAAAACCCAGCTCTCCGCCGCGCTTTGCGCTCTCGGTGTCTTCCGAGTACATCCTTGCCAGCATGCCGAAATCGGCAGTCCCGTTGTTAACCCTCTCCGTGTAGTCGCGCAGACGGGACTTCGTCCGCTCTATCTCTTCTATAGGCACCTTCGGGGCGAAACTCAGTATCTGGACCTCCACTTGGGCGGGGATAACCGGCACCGAGTCTGCTGGCAGACTGTTGAAGTAGCGGCGTATCTCCGCCGGGGTGGGCTTCACATTCTCTGTCAGTTTGCTTTGTAGTTGTTGTATTATCATCTGGTTCCTCACCGTCGTCATCAGCTCTTCGCGTATCTCGCTCAGGCTCTTGCGGAAGTACTCCTCCATCTTCTCTTTCGACCCTATCTGCGACATGTAGTAGTTGATGCGCATGTCCACCTGGTGGCTCACCGACGACTCGTTCACCGTCACCGAGTCCAACTCGGCCTGGTGAAGAAACAGTTTCTGAATGGCTATCTGCTCCGGAATGACGCAGTACGGGTCGCCGGCTATCTGCTGACCTTCATATTGGGCGCGCATGCGCTCTTCTTCCACTTCGCTGCGCAGTATGGCCTCGTCGCCCACTATCCATATCACCTCGTCTATCACATTGTCTGCGCGCATCGTGCCCGGCGGCAACAGCAGCGCAATGAGCAGTATCTTAATCGTTTTTCTCATATATCTTCAGTTTCTTGCTGCGCAGAGCGTCCTCGTACAGCGCGTTTCTGCGCGAGTCTAAATAGCCTTTCTGGCGCTCTGTCAGTATTATTTTTTTTATCTCGTTGCGGGCCATGTCTATCGGCATCAGTTCGCCCGCTACATGTTTGTCGGTTACTTGCAGCCAGTAGGTTGATACTGAGTCCTGAACCTCTATCAGAGCGTGTTTTTTCAGTTGCTCCTGCAATATGTCTGTGCTTGTTGGCAGGCGCAGAAGTATCTGGTTGGCCGTGTGCCAGTCGTCGGTAAACAGCTCATAACCTGTGGCATACTGGTAGGCGTACTTTTCTATCTTCTCCATGTTCTCCTCGTCGTGTGCACCCAGCCACTTGCGCAGTTTGTCCTGCTTGGGAGCGCCGTTGGGGAACACCATCAGTATCCCTTTCACTATGCTTTCGGTCAGCACAAACTCCTTCTTGTGAGCCTCATAAAACTGTTCCACTAACGTGTCGTGCACTGTCTGCGGCATCTGCGACAGCAGACGCTGCTCGTACTCGTGCATGTACAGCGACCGTCTGTATTCCTCAACCATCGCCTCTGTCTCTGCCGACTTGTAGCCCGCCGCCTTCTCATATTGGAGGATATCGGTCGCCCACTGCCTTATATATTGCTCCGCCACACGTGCGCTGTCCTCCGGCTCTAATCCCGAAGTCAGTTCCCATAGTTCCGCACTGCTCAGCGTCTTTCCGTTAAGCTCTGCCGCTATGCCTGACTGCCGTTTGTGCCTGAACATGTCGCAACCCGTCAAAAGCACCGCCGCCGCAATAAACATCGCCGCCTTCAGTGCCGGCCTCGTGTATGTTAGTATTCCTCTTTTCATTTCTTTGGGTTAGTATTCTTTTCCGTTCCTCTTTTTCATGCCTCTTGATAAGCCTTCTTTTGTTATCTTCCTCTTTTTATGATAAGTATTCTTCTGTTATCTCCCTCTTTTTATGATAAGTATTCTTCTGTTATCTCCCTCTTTTCATGTTTCTTGATAAGTATTTTTCTGTTGTAAGTTTTCCTATTTCATATCTTTTCACAGTCCTGTTTCTTTTTGTCAAAACCTTCTTCTCTTTTTTCCTTGTTTTTTTAGTCACTCTTTGTTTCAACCTGCAAAGATACGTCAAAAACTCACTTTTTCCAAATTTTTTTACTTTTTTCCAAATATTTCCGCCTTTTCTTGATGTTTTTTTCTTGTTTTTATTGTTTTCATCGGCAAAGATATATCTTTTCCACTATCTCAGTGTAGTTTTAGTGTCTGATTTGGCACTTTTATGTCTTTTTTGGCTCGTTTTGGTACAATACTTTCCCCTATGCGGTTATCTCGCTTGCGAAAAGTCCGTAAGAATTAGCAAAGTGCCTGTAATGAGTTCGCAAGAAAGTGATGTTGCTTATCATTTGACATATTGTCGGCTTTTGTTTGCATTTGCTTACATTTTGCCATTTTGCTTTTCTCTGATTTTTTCTGCTGTTGTTTTGCTGTCGTCTCCGAGTCGTCTCTTGGTCCTTTTCGAGTGACAAAATGTAATGTTTTTCTCTTAGTTGCTTGTCATTTGTCTATTTTCTTAAGTTCCACAGCTTGTGTCCCTCAATTTCCATGCCAAGTTGCATCCCCTCCGGCATTTTGGGAGCTTTTACGCCGTCGCCGAGAAGGACCGGCGCAACTTCAATGTGCATCTCGTCCCACAAGCCGCTTTCAATCACGCTGTGTAGCAGTTGCGCCCCGCCTTCCACAATAAGCGAGTGTATGCCGCGCGAGGCAAGGTCGGAGAGGATAAACCCGAAGTCGGTCCGCTCTTTGTAAACTATAGTCTCCGCCCCGCCGGAGAAGATGTTGTTTTCCGGACTTATGAGTCCGTGTCTGTCGGGCACTACCCGCACGGGGTCTCTGCCCGCCCAGCGGGTGGTACGCAGCTTGGGGTTGTCAAGCAGTGCCGTGCGCGTCCCCACCATTATTGCCATGTTCTCCGCCCGCATCTTGTGCACCAGCTGCTTCGTCACTGCGCTTGACAGCACTACAGGGCCTTCGTTTTTCTTTATTTCATCGGCACTTTCCGCCTCTTCTCCCTGTGCTTTTTTCGCCGTGCTTGCTGATGTTATTTCCCTGTTTTTGTCAAGAAAACCGTCTGCCGACTGCGCCCATTTCAGTATCACGTACGGGCGCTTTTTCTCGTGCAGGCATAAAAAGCGGCGGTTCAGTTCGCGGCACTCGTCTTCCAGCACTCCCGTTGTGACCTCTATGCCCGCCTCCTCCAGCATGGCTATGCCTTTGCCCGCCACAAGCGGATTGGGGTCTTTCATGCCTGCCACAACCCGTCTTACCCCCTTTTCTGTAATCAGTTTCGCGCAGGGCGGCGTTTTCCCGTAATGGCTGCACGGCTCCAGCGACACATACAGCGTGCACTCGCCCATGTCAATGTTTTTGCTGCTTTCCTCCATCCGACGCTCCGCGTCGCGGAAGCACTCCACCTCCGCATGCGGACCGCCGTATTGGCGGTGCCATCCCTCGCCGGCAATCTCGCACCTGCCTCCTGCCTCATGCACCAGCACTGCCCCCACCATCGGGTTCGGAGCCACGTAGTAGCACCCTAATCGTGCCAGCTGCAGGCACCTGCGCATATACCTTATGTCGTCCTCCTGTTTCACGTTGCAAAGATACAACAAAATCCTGCTTTTTCCAAATATTTTCACCCCTTATAGTGCATTTTTGTCCCTAAACCGGCATTTGGCGTCCCTCGGCACGTGCAAATCCCACATTCATTTGTCCGCCACGCTTCTTTTTGCTATCTTTGTCCTGAATTTGCTGAAAACGGCACAGGCGGCAGGCCTGCAGAAATAGCATATAATAATAAATAAGGAATAATATGAAACACTATTTTTCGTACATCCAGGATGTGATGAACAGCAACTGGAACGGCGGTGCTGTTACTGACTTTCAGGGGTCTGTTTCTTACACCTATGGCGAGATGGCGGCCAAAGTGGCCTGGCTTGGTATTCTTTTTGAAAAACTCGGACTCCGTGCTGGTGACAAAGTCGCCATTTGCGGGCGCAACAGCTCCAACTGGGGAGTGTCGTATCTCTCGGTGGCTGCAGCACGCGGCGTGGTGGTAAGTATTCTGCCTGACTTCACGAGTGAGAGCATACACGAACTGGTCAATCACTCTGACGCAAAAATCATGTTCGTCGGCTCATGGGTGAAGAGCCGTCTCGACTTCGACAAGATGCCCGCAATCGAGGCCTTTATCTCGATAGAGGATTTCTCGGTGCTGAAGTCGAAAACTGCCGTTGAATACAAGGAAATCGACGATGCGTTCGCGCAGAAATATCCCAACGGCTTCTCCGCGCGCGACGTGCATTATCCTATTGACAATTTTGACGAAGTCGCCCTCATCAACTACACCTCCGGCTCCACAGGGTCGCCCAAAGGAGTGATGATTACGCACCGGAGCCTCTCCTCTAACGTCATTTTCGGTCAGGACCACATTCCCAACAATCCTTCTCTCACCTACGTGAGCATGCTCCCGCTCGCCCACATGTTCGGCCTTATGTTCGAGTTCCTTTACCAGATGGCGGGCGGCACTCATGTCTATTTCCTGACAAAGAGCCTTACGCCCACTATGCTGCTTTCCGCCTTCAGCGAGGTGCACCCTTACATGATTCTCACTGTCCCGCTTGTGGTGGAGAAGATCTTCCAGAAGAAGGTTCTGCCTGCCATCAACAAGCCTCTTGTGAAGGTGCTGTGGTACACTCCGCTTGTTAATATACCCATCCGCCGCAAGGTTTATACGCAGGTTATGAACGCCTTCGGCGGCAAACTGCAGCACCTGATTATCGGTGGCGCGGCTCTCAACAAGGATGTTGAGAAATGTCTGCGGCAGATTCATTTCCCCTATCTCTGCGGCTACGGCATGACCGAGTGCGGTCCGCTTATCTGCTATGAGGAGTGGCGCAAATTCCGTTTCGGCTCTTGCGGCAAAGTGGTTGACCGCATGGAACTGCGCATCGACTCCGACAACCCGAGCAAGCACGAAGGCGAGGTGCAGGTGCGCGGGGCTGCCGTTATGCGCGGCTACTACAAGAACCTGCAGGCGACCGACAACATCTTCACCGAGGACGGCTGGATGCGCACCGGCGACATCGGCCTGCTTGACAAGGACGGCAACCTCTTCCTGCGCGGCCGCTCGAAGAACATGATTCTTGGTGCCAGCGGGCAGAACATCTATCCGGAGGAGATAGAAGACAAACTGAATTCTCTGCCCTCTGTGGCCGAATCGGTGGTTGTTGATCGTGACGGACGGCTTGTAGCCCTTGTTTATCCGGAAGACTATTCACCGGAGAAGAAGAAAGAATTTGAGGCTGTTATGGCTGACAATCTGCAGAAACTCAACCGCCTGATGCCGGCATACTCGAAGGTCAGCGACATAGAGATTGTGGAGCAGGAATTTGAAAAAACACCCAAGAAAAGCATCAAGCGTTTTCTCTATAAGTGATTTTTTTGCAGATTTTTGCCAAATAATTTGCACAGTTCGGAAAAAAGCCGTACCTTTGCACCCGCTTTTCACCGGAAAGCTGTCTTTTGATAGAGACTTTACAGTAAGAGAAGGATTGTTAATACAGTAAAAAATCTTTTCGGTGACTGCGATGGCGGGGTAGCTCAGCTGGTTAGAGCGCATGATTCATAATCATGAGGTCCCCGGTTCAATCCCGGGCCCCGCTACAGGAAAATCATTGCAGCCTTTGGGGTTGCAATGATTTTTTGTAGGCAACAGTCTATAGTCGAAAGTCGGAAGCCTGATTAGTCGTCAGCCGTCAGGTCAAAAGCAGGAGACAGAAAAGCAGGAGAAAGCGTGTGTGCGCTTTCTCCTGCTGTATTAAGGGTCTCCGATGCGGGAGTCTTTCTCCTGTGCCTCACAGGAGTTCCCCCTCTGGTGATGTCAGAAGATGTCGTTCTCGTCGATGGTGTCGCTTGCGGGCACTTCGGGCAGACTGACTTCGTCTTCGTTGTTGTCGTTATAGCGGTTGTTGTCGTTTTGGCGGTTGTTCTGCTGCTCTTTGCCGAGGTTTCTGTACTCTTCGGGGCGGTACAGAATCTGCACGTTTTCGGCAATCACTTCCGTCTTGCGGCGTATCTGTCCGTCTTTCTCCCAGCTGCGTGTCTGCAGTTTGCCTTCGATATAGAGTTTCATGCCTTTGCGCACATGGCGTTCAGCCCATTCGGCAAGGTTGCGCCAGAGTGCAATCGAATGCCAGTCTGTTTTGTCGGGCACCTGTGTGCCGTTCTGCATAATGTAGCCTCTTTCGGTGGTTGCAAGAGGGAAATTGGCAATGGCTACACCGCGATCCAAATAGCGCACATCCGGGTCAGAGCCCACGTTTCCGATAAGAATCACTTTGTTTACTGATGACATAGTAGTGTTGTGGTTTTAGTTAAGTTTTGTTAATACTTTTGTGTTTGTTTTTGTTTGGTTATGCAAAGATACAGCCTTTTTCCGAGAAAACAAAACAAATAAAACTTTTTTAACAAAAATTAAGTGTTTTCCCCCTATTTTAGGGCTAAAACGGCACATTTCCCTCTGCAATCAGGCGGTCGGAAAGCTCCCTTATCGCTCCGTCGCCTCCTTTGCGCGCAAGCCTTGTTATGCCTTCTGTCCGCCTTACTTCCTCCACTGCATTGGCGGGGCATGCGGCTATGCCGGCTTCGCGCAGCAGGTCGATGTCGTTGATGTCGTCGCCTACGTAGCACACTTCGTCCAGACCTATGCCCATCTCGCGGCATATATCTTTGCAGGCCTCAAGTTTGGTCCGGAACGGCAGCCTTGCCGCTTCTGCGGATGCGGGGGCGTGGCGCAGCACTTCGCCTCTGTCTTTCTGCCTGCCGACACCCATATACAGATAGTCAAGCCCCAGTTTGCGCGCGCGGTTGAGCACAATGTCTGTCGTCTCGCTTGTCAGTATGCCGCATTTGACGCCGTGCTGCATGAGCATTACCATGCCCATCCCGTCATACACGTTGAAGCGCTTGAGTTCGTCACCTTGTGCGCTGTAGTACATGCTCCCGTCGGTCATGCAGCCGTCCACATCGCTCAAAAACAGCCTGATTGGTTTCATTCTTTCTCTGTTTTGGTAATAACTGACTGCAAAGATACAAAAAAAACGCAAATATCCAAAATTTATTTGCATTATCTTCATTTTTTTCATATCTTTGCAGTCTGAAAAACCTGAGCATAGCTATGCGCATAGTCATTCTGGGGACGGCATGGCCCTATCGCGGCGGCCTTTCGGCGTTCAACGAGCGCCTGGCACGCCAGTTCATGGCGGAGGGGCACGAGGTTGAGATACTGACATTCACCATGCAGTATCCCGCTTTCCTTTTCCCGGGCAAAACACAGTACTCCGACGACCCTGCGCCCGAAGGTCTGCGTATCCGCCGCGTGCTCAACAGCGTCAGCCCCCTCTCGTGGTGGCGCACGGGCAGGCTTGTGCGCAGCATGAAGGCCGACTTGCTGGTCATCAAGTTCTGGATTCCGCTCATGGCTCCCTGTCTGGGTACGGTGGCGCGTATGGCGCGGCGCGGCGGCACAAGGGTGGTTTCCGTCCTTGACAATGTCATTCCCCACGAACCGCATTTCTGGGACACGGTGCTTGTGCGCTACTTCGTCCGCAGCATCGACCGCTTTGTCGCCATGTCTGACAGCGTGTTGCGCGACTGCGGGCGTTTCGACCGCAAGGCTCCCAAAGTCCTCTGCCCGCACCCGCTTTACGACAACTTTGGCGAGCCTCTTCCGCGGCAGGAGGCGTGCCGTCTGCTCGGCTTGGACGAGAGCTTCACCTACCTGCTCTTCTTCGGCTTCATACGCGACTACAAAGGGCTGGACTTGCTCATGCGGGCGTACTCCGACCCGAGGCTGGCCGCAAACGAAAAACTGCGCCTCATCGTGGCTGGCGAGTTCTACAACAACGGTGGGCAGTATGCCGTGCTTGAGCGGCAGCTGGGCGAAACGGGGCGCATCATCTGGCACACCGACTTCATCCCCGACGACAAGGTGCGGCTCTATTTTTCGGCGGCTGACCTCATCGTGCAGCCCTACAAGACCGCCACTCAGAGCGGCGTGACCCAGATTGCCTACCACTTCTGCAAACCCATGCTCGTAACGAGGGTGGGGGGCCTGGCAGAGATTGTCCCGCACGGCAAGGTCGGCTATGTGTGCGAGGTCGATCCGCAGTCGGTGGCCGATGCTGTTGCCGATTTTGCGGACCATATCGGCGACGAAGCGTGGCATGCTGCCCTGCAACGGAATATAGAAACAGAAAAACAAAAATATGCGTGGTCGCGCATGACCGCCGCAATAACAAAACAGTAACACTATGTTGGTCAGAAGCAAGGCACCGCTCCGCCTGGGGCTTGCGGGAGGAGGCACCGACGTGTCCCCGTACTCCGACCTCTTCGGCGGGGCAATACTCAACGCCACCATCTCGCTCTACGCCTACACCACCATCGAGCCGCTCGACAACGGCAAAATCATCTTCTCCTCGCCCGACACGGGGCAGGAGGAAGTGTATGACTCCGCTGAGGTGCTTGACACCGACGGCTTTTTCGTCCTCAGCAAGGGGGTCTATAACCGCGTGGTGCGCGATTTTACGCACAAGCCGCTCTCGCTGCGCATCACATGCCATGTCGATTCGCCCGCAGGCAGCGGGCTCGGCACAAGCAGTACGCTGGTTGTCAGCATTCTGGGCGCTTTTGCCGAGTGGCTCAAGCTGCCTCTCGGCGAGTATGACATTGCGCGGCTCGCATACGAAGTCGAGCGTATTGATCTGGGCATGGCGGGCGGCAAGCAGGACCAGTATGCCGCCACTTTCGGCGGGTTCAACTACATGGAGTTCCTCCCCGACGACAAGGTCATCGTCAATCCCCTCCGCATAAGGCAGCGCTATCAGGACGAACTTGCGCACAACCTCCTGCTCTACTACACGCAGACCAGCCGCGTCAGTGCGGACATCATCAAGGGGCAGGTGCGCAATGTGAGCGACCGCAGGCAGTCATCCATCGAGGCCATGCACCGACTCAAAGAGCAGGCCGTCTGGATGAAGGAATGTCTCCTCAAGGGCGATATTGACGCAATAGGGGAAATACTCAATTTCGGCTGGGAGCACAAGAAACGCACCGCCGAAGGCATCAGCAACCCTATGCTTGACAGCATCTACACCACCGCTCTTGCCGCCGGAGCCACAGGAGGAAAGGTCAGCGGCGCAGGAGGAGGGGGATTCATGTTCTTCTATTGCCCCGCCACCACCCGCTATGCCGTAGAGAAAGCACTCTGCGCGCAGTTCTCCGGACAAGTCAAAAGATACGAATTTACACAGGAAGGACTCAAAACATGGACATTATAACCCGCTCTATTCAGGACAGCATTGCCGCCAAGCAGGCTGTTCTTGCCGACAGCGGCATGCTCGCGCAGATTGAGCACGCTGCGCAGGTCATCGTCAGTGCTCTGCGCTCGGGCCACCGCGTCCTCTGGTGCGGCAACGGAGGCAGTGCCGCCGACGCGCAGCACCTCGCTGCCGAACTCTCGGGGCGGTTCTACTACGACCGCCCGCCACTCAACTCCGAAGCGCTCCACTGCAACACCTCCTATCTGACTGCCGTCGCCAACGACTACGGCTATGACCTTATATACGCGCGCATGATAGACGGGGCCTGCCGTCAGGGCGATGTGCTCATCGGCATATCCACTTCCGGCAACTCGCAGAACATTCTCAATGCCTTCGCCAAAGCGCGCGAGATTGGGGTCACCACCATCGCCCTTACCGGCAAAACGGGCGGACAGATGCGCGCGCTGGCTGATATCCTGCTCTGTGTTCCCTCGTCCGACACTCCCCGTATTCAGGAGTCGCATATCATGCTCGGGCACATCATCTGCGAAATAGTGGAATCGCAAATCTTTCCCCGTGATTGACGAGGCGGTCATATTGGCAGGAGGGTTCGGCACGCGCCTCAGCCACGTGCTCGGCGATGTGCCAAAGCCAATGGCACCCGTCTATGGCAAGCCTTTTCTCACTTATCTGCTTGACCGTCTGGTGGATGCGGGCTTCAGGCATGTCGTGCTCGCCACTGGCTACATGCACCATGTCATCGAGGACTATTTCGGCGCGGCCTATCGTTCCTTGCGCCTCACTTATTCCTGCGAGTCCGCTCCCCTCTTCACAGGCGGAGCCATACTCAAGGCTGCGCAATCCGTCTCTTCGTCCGATTTCCTTGTCCTCAACGGGGATACGCTGTTTGATGTTGACCTCAGCCTGTTTGCCGCTTTCCATCTTCGGCAGCACGCGCCTCTCTCCGTGGCTCTGCGCACTGTGGAGGACACTGCCCGCTACGGTTCAGTGGCGCTTGAGGGCAGTGTCATAAACGCTTTCCGCGAGAAGGCGGACAGTTGCGGAGAAGGGCTCATCAACGGCGGCATTTATGCCGTGAACAAATCATGGCTCTCAGGCTTGCAGATGCCGCCCAAGTTCTCCTTCGAGAAGGAGCTGCTGCAGCCTCTCGCCACGCAGAACATCTTCCGCGGCATGGTCTGCAACCGCTATTTCATCGACATCGGGGTCCCTGACGATTATTTCCGTGCGCAGCGCGAGTTCGCCGCCATGTTTCCCGCCGACCGTTTCCTCTTTCTCGACCGCGACGGCGTGCTCAACCGGCATATTATTGACGGCTACGTCCTTTCTTGGGAGCAGTTCGGGTGGCTGCCGCAGGTGCTTCCCGCGCTCGCGGAGTTAAGCGGCCGTTACAGCCGCATTTTTGTCGTCAGCAACCAGCAGTGCGTGGGCAAAGGGCTGATTACGAGGCGGCAGCTTGACGGCATACATGCCCGCATGCTCTCCGATGTGTCTGCTGCGGGAGGGCGTATCGACCGCATTTATGTCTGCACCGACCTCAGCGGCTCTGGCAGCACTTGCCGCAAGCCCGCTACGGGCATGGCGCTGCTCGCCAAAGCCGACTTTCCCGAAACCGACTTCGCCCGCTCCGTTATGGTGGGCGACAGCTTGTCCGACATGCAGTTCGGCTACCGCTGCGGCATGCGCTGTGTCTTCATAACCTCCGGCGGCACTGTCCCGCGCGAGGTCCGCAACTACACCGACATCCTCGTCCCCTCCTTGCCTTCCTGGGCCGGCTATTCCGGCCGGAACTGACTATTCCTGCTTTGACCGGTTTGCCGGTCATGGCAGATTTTCCAGCCTGCGGTCATTGTGTCCGCTATTAAATATCAATTGTCAACTGTCAATTCAGAAAGCCTGCCACCCCTGCGCCTTGAGTGGAAGTTGCTCGCCGTTGCGCCCTATCAGGCGGCAGCCTTCGGCGGCATCGGTTATGTGGCCGACAATGTAGATGTCGTCAATCGGAATGAGTTTCTCGTAGTCTTTCAGGTCGCAGGTGAACAGCAGTTCATAGTCCTCGCCGCCGTTCAGCGCACAAGTCACTATGTTCAGGTTCATCTCTTCAGCCAGCGCCGCCGCCTGAAAGTCAATCGGAATCTTGTCCTCATACACCGCGCAGCCTGTGCCCGACTGGCTGCATATATGCAGCAGTTCCGACGAGAGGCCGTCCGACACGTCCATCATCGCTGTCGGCTTGATGCCGGCTTTGCGCAGTTCCGCCACTATGTCCCTTCGTGCCTCGGGTTTCAGTTGGCGCTCCAGCAGATATTCGCGTCCCTCAAATGCTTCAACAGCATCGTTTGTGTCTTTCCCGCGGAGTGCGATGCGCTCGCGCTCAAGCAGTTGCAGACCCATGTAGGCGCTGCCCAGATTGCCGCTCACGCAAATAAGGTTGTTCGCTTTTGCCCCGTTTCTATATACTATCTCGTCCTTGTCTGCCGTGCCTAAGCAGGTTATGGAGATGGTCAGTCCGGTCATGCTGGCGCTTGTGTCTCCGCCCACTATGTCCACGCCGTAGCGCTCGCAGGCCAGGCGGATGCCGCTGTAGAGCTCCTCCATGTCCTCCACCGAGAAACGTGCCGACACTCCGAGCGACACCGTTATCTGTGTCGGAGTCCCGTTCATGGCATATATGTCCGAAAAGTTCACCACTGCAGCCTTGTAGCCTAAATGCTTGAGCGGCACGTACTCGAGGTTGAAGTGCACGCCTTCCAGCAGCAGGTCGGTGGTCACCAGCGTGCGCGTGTCTTTCTTGCCGCCATAGTTAATCACTGCTGCATCGTCGCCTACACCTTTCTCGGTACTCGGCTGACGTACAGGCATGTCGGCTGTCAAATGACGTATCAGTCCGAACTCTCCGAACTGCGAAATCTCTGTTCTTTTCATAATGCGTCTGTCTCGGTTGTTTGCTTTTGAAGCCTGGTCCCGCCTCCGCTTTGCGTATTTCCAAGCCTCCGTTTATTTGGTTAAGCCTCCGCTTTGCGTATTTCCAAGCCTCTTTACACTCAGCAATAGGCGGACCTTATAGTCCGCCTATTTATTGTGCTTATATTGCCTCAGTCTCTTCTCAGAGAGCCATCTTGGCACCGGCTTTGAACTTCACAGCCTTGCGTGCGGGAATGGTAATAACGGCTTTTGTGGCAGGATTCACACCCTTGCGGGCTGCTCTTTCTGCTACAGAGAATGTGCCGAAACCAATCAGCTGAACGTTTTCGCCTTTCTTGACTGTTTCAATTACTGCATCAAGCATTGCATCTACTGCAACAGCTGCAGCAGCTTTCGACATCTCAGCTTTTGCTGCAACTGCAGCAACGAGTTCGGATTTATTCATACGTTTAATTTTTTTGAATGAAACTTTTGTTTGTTGTTCACATCAAGGAAGACGGATTTTAGCACCCGTTGTCCTTATTCTGCTTGCAAAGATACTACTTTTTTTTTATTCTGCAAATTTCTCCGCATAAAAAATAACAAATTATGCGTTTTTTTGTGTTTTTTCTGTGCATTTCGCTTTTTTATTGCTGTAATATCCGTAATTTGTTGTAATTTTGCGAAGAATTAAGTTTTTTTTTAACTTGCATGAGAAACCTTCCACCTGTCACCAAGCATCTTCTGCTTGTCAATATCATTGTTTGGCTTGCCGACATTATGTTTCAGCGCCACGGCTTGCAGTTGTCTGACTGGCTCGGGCTTCATTACCTGACCGCCCCGGGCTTCTTCTTCTGGCAGCCGCTTACTTACATGTTCATGCACGCCAATCTCTCGCACATCTTCTGCAACATGTTTGCCGTGCTCATGTTCGCGCCCGTGCTTGAGCAGCACTGGGGGAGCCGGCGTTTCCTCATCTACTATCTTGTCTGCGGCTTGGGTGCGGCAGCCGTGCAGGAGGCGGTGTGGGCGCTTCGCATTCACCAGTTGCTTGCCTCCGTACCCGCTGACGCGCTCTTTGTCCGGTACACTTCGCATCTTGTCACCATCGGTGCTTCGGGGGCGGTGTTCGGCATTCTGCTTGCTTTCGGCTGGCTCTTCCCTGATGTCCCCATGTTCATCCTCTTCGTGCCTGTCCCTATACGCGCGCGCATATTCGTTATTATATATGCGGTCATCGAACTGATGGCGGGGCTGGCCCATGTCTCAGGTGACAATGTCGCCCATTTTGCCCACCTCGGAGGCATGCTTTTCGGCATATTGCTTATTCTCCTGTGGCAGCACACTGACAGCGGCCGGTGGCGCAGGTTCAGTTTCTCTTCGCTTTTCCGCCGCAAAAAAGACGGGCATACGCGCCTTGACAGCACACGTTCTTCCGGCGCATCTTCCGACACTGCCCGCAGCAAGGACTACTCCGGCTATCACTATCAGTCCCGCATTGACGACTGAACTCCTGCCGCCGCCGTACATCTTGCAGTGGCCGGTGTTCTCGTGTCTATGATGGTCTTGTTTATCTCGGCACTGAATCGTTGCGCGGGTTGGTCGTGCACATGAACCCAAGTTCGCAGTCATCAGGGCGGCACATGGTCTCGTACTGTGTGCTGCCTTTTTTGCATGCATGAGTGCATGGACTTATAGAGCCTGAATTATAGACTTATAGAGCCTGACTTCTTGACTTATAGAGTTTGAGTTCTTGAGTTATGTAGCCTGAATTATTGACTTATAAAGCCTGAATTATAGAGTTATAAAGTCTGAGTTGTTGATGGATGAGCGATGGCTGCCCTGCAAGAGAGCTGCAAGTCCGCTGCCCCTTCGCTGTCAATTACGGCAAAAAGACGGCAAAAGGACGGCAAAAGGACGGCAAAAGGACGGCAACGGATGCTACCTGAATCTGCACACAAGCCTGTTCTCCCGCTCATTTTTATCTGATTATGCGCTTTTTTTGTGCTTTTTCTTGTGTATGTCAGAAATATGTCGTACCTTTGCAGCCGAAAGTTGCAAATTGTCCCCTTTAGAAGTAAGAACCCATACTTATTTTCCAAGCAACCGACCAACAAGGTTTGGAATTGATAGAAAACTAACCCCACATGCTCTCGCAAATGACATGTAATGTACGAATTACCGCCTCGCATGCGTGGGGGGGGTATTCGCACGATTTGACATAAACAACATACGGATAGTACCGGCGTCCAACGGTGCCGGATAGGTGCAAGCAGTACTTGACTTGGGTCAGGTGCTGCTTGTGCTCGTTTTATACGGGCTATACCTTGCCGGATATGTCCGATAACGAAACAACCAAAACAAAATAACAAACAATTAACGTGGCGAAAGCCACACATTATTCACAATTAAAAATTAAATTATTATGAGAAAACTATTTACATTTCTCGTAGCCCTCGTAGCTGGTATCGGGCTTTGCTGGGCAGATGAAAGTGGCGATTGCGGTGAAAACCTGACGTATGTGTTTAATTCCTCAACCGGCGAACTGACCATCAGCGGTACAGGGACTAAAATGGACCGTATTGAGTGGGAGTGGATGGAATGGAAAAAACAAGTTACTTCTGTTTCGTTACCGGAGAATCTCACCATTATTGATGGATCTCAAGCTTTCGCGGATTTCAAAATTAGTTCGATTACACTGCCAGAGGGTCTCACTTCTCTTGGAGAATCCTTAGTCTTCCACCGGTGTACTTCGCTTACTTCGATTGTGCTGCCGGCAGGTATCTCCACTATTCCACAATCAACCTTCTTAAAGTGTACTTCCCTTGCTACGGTTACACTGCCTGCTGCTCTTACTTCTATTGGATATGGCGCTTTCATGAGTTGCTATGCGTTGAACACTATCTATTGCTATGCAGAGAACCCGCCAACGCTTGGAAATGATGTATTTTTGGATGACAATACATGGCAGCCGATGGACCTCTCCAACGTCACGCTCTATGTGCCGTATGGCTCGATTGCTGCCTATCAGGCAGCCAATGGATGGAAAGACTTCGGTACTATCGCTGCTATTCCGGGCACCACCACTGTTACGTGGAACTCTTCGGACTTTACTGAAGAAGGAAATTATACTACCCATAAAGGTATTGAGGTAAATCCCGGGGTTGATGTAATAGATTTCGGCTTGGGAGTACCTAACGTAAGCATATCGCCTTATGGTACGGGTTCATTCTCTACTACAAATAGCAATTGGGTCTTTACCAAAATTGAAGTGAGTGGAGGAGAGTATGATGAGCCATCTTTCGAAGGCGAAGGATGGAGTGATTCGGAAGGTAAGCGTGTATGGGAAGGTCAGGCTGCAACCGTACCGTTTAATCTTGGGTTCATTTATACAGGAGATGAGTGCAACGTCCCCTGGACGATTGTCTTCACGCTTGCGCCTGCCACTCCCGAACCCGAACCGCAGGGACAGACCATCTCCGGCGGTCAGGACCCGCAGAACACGACCTACTACTACAGCACCTTCTTCGACAGCCAGGTTAAATACGAGCTGCCCGCAGGCGTAGAGGCTTACGTGGCTACCATCAGCGGCGATGCACTCACCCTGACCAAGATTGCCGTTGCCGGACAGACTATTCCTGCCAACAACGCAGTCATCTTCCGCGCCACCGCTAACGAATTCACCCTCACACCGAGCACCGCAGATGCTGTCACCTTCAGCGCAACCAACAGTCTGCAAGGCACGGATATTGAAATCAACAATGTTTCCGACTGCTATGTATTGAGCGACGAAGACGGCGTTATCGGCTTCTACAAGTACACCGGCAGTCTTCTCCACGCTCACAAGGCATATATCACTTACACCGCCCCAAATAACGCTCCTCGCCGTATGCGCTTCATCTTCGCCGAAGAGCAGAACACCACCGCGCTTGACAATGCCGAAACTGACAACATGAGCGTGAAAGTGATAGAGAACGGACAACTCGTCATCATCCGCAACGGCGTACGCTACAACGCAGCAGGACAAGTGATTGAGTAAATCAAGGCCTCTGTTTATCGCAGGCAGCCTGCCTGCGATAAACAGACCCGCTATGTAATTTGTTTAATCTGTGAACAAAAAATGCCCACCGGGTACGCAGGCATCTTGCCTGCGATAAACAGACCCGCTGTGTAATTTGTTTAATCTGTTAAATCTGTGAATAAAGAATTATGAAACGTATATATAATCAACCCGCAATCAGCGTTGCGCAGTTTGAGACCATGTCTCTCATGCAAGTTTCCGGCGAACCCGCCGCTCCCACCACATTGAGCATCACCCCCGGCAAGCAAACCGGCAAACAGCTCTGACCGACAAACAACTCGGCAAACAGTTCTAACCGGCCAACAAACCGATAACTACAAGGCGGCTCACCCTTCTCGGTGAGCCGTCTGCTTCATCCTTTATTATGTCATGTCGAGATTGCATTTTTAAGAAAAAAGACATTTTTTTGCAAAAAAGGTGATAGATTTACCCTGTTTTTTGACTTATATATGGAGGGGCATGATAATTCTTATCTCCTTCGGAGAACGATCTATGGTATGGATATTTCATGGTGGGGCGTATGGTGTGTAAGGTGGCATACAGGGTGGCTTTTAGGCGGAGAACTGAAGTTTTTGTATGCAAAAGTGCTGCAAAAGTGCGCTTATAAAAGAAAAATTTGCGTATATGAAAAATAATCCGTATCTTTGCCGCGCTAATTTGCGGTAGTGCGCCTTGCCGCCCGAACAATACATGTTTCTCCGCGGACAGAAAACAGGAGAGGAATGCAGTTCCTGACGATGACAGAAGGCAGGAGAGGAGTGTAGTCCTGACGCGGACAGACAGCAGGCAGCAACGGCAGCAACGGCAGCAAACGGGCGGACGGCGGCAGACGGGCCGCGGCAAAAAAGACAAAAAAACTAAAATACAAAATAAAACTATGCAAATCAAACAATCGGAAATCAAAGACCTGCAGGCGGTGCTCACCATGACAGTGGAGCCCGCAGACTATCAGGAGAAAGTGGAGAAAGAACTGAAACAGCTTCGTCAGAAAGCCAATATCCCGGGCTTCCGTCCCGGCATGGTGCCCCTGGGCCTTGTGAAGAAAATGTACGGCAAGGGCGTGATGGCGGAAGTGATAAACCGCGAAATAGGCTCTGAGCTCGGCAAGTACATCGAGGAGCAGAAACTTGCTATTCTTGGCGACCCGCTGCCCAACGAAGAACTGACCCCGAAAGTGGACTTCGACAACGAGGACACCTTCACCTTCGCTTTCGACATTGCCGTCGCACCCGAGTTCGATGCCTGTCTCAACGGGCACAACAAGCTCACGTGGTACGACATAGACGTGACTGACGAGATGGTGCAGAAGCAGGTGGACAGCTATGCCAACCGCTTCGGCGAGTACGTGGAGGCTGACGATGTGAAGGAAGGCGACGTGCTGAAAGGCAGGCTGACCGAGCAGAAAGAGGGCGGCATGGTGAAAGAGAACGCGATGCTGAACCCGCAGTACATGAGAGACGAAGCAAGCCGCAAACTCTTTGCGGGCGCAAAGAAAGGCGACACAGTGACCTTCAGTCCGGCAAAAGCCTTCGACAGCGAAGTGGAGACGGCATCGCTGCTTGACATAAAGAAAGACGAAGTGAAAGAGCATGAGGGCGACTTCACCTTCGAGATACAGGGTGTCACCCGGCACGAGAACGCCAAGATTGACGGCGAGCTGTTCGCAAAAGTGTATGGCGAGAACAACGTGAAGGACGAGGCCGATTTCCGCGCCCGCGTCAAAGCCGAGATAGAGGAGAACATGGCAGAAGACTCGAAGTACAAGTTCGGCCTGGATGCCAAAGAGGCGGTGATGAAGAAAATGGAGAAAGTGGAGCTGCCCGAAGCCTTCCTCCGCCGCTGGGTGAAAGCCACCAACGAGAAGATGACTGACGAGGAACTTGACCGCGACTTCCCCAAGATGCTGGAAGAGCTGAAGTGGCACCTTGCCAAAGACCAAATGATGAAGCGCTTCGACATCAAGGTGGAGAAAGAGGACGTAGAGGCCTACGCCAGAGAGGTGGCCAGGATACAGTTCATGCAGTACGGGCTGATGCACGTGGACGAGCAGTACCTGACCAACTTCGCCAACGAGATGCTGAAGAAGGAAGACCAGCTGCGCGGCATAGTGGAGCGCGTGAGCGAGAACAAGATTTACGAGGCTCTGAAAGGCGTTGCCAAAGTGGAGAAAAAGACAGTGTCGCACGAGGAGTTCGGCAAGATGTTCCAATAAACCGGCCTGTACCCGTAACCGACAAACATCAGAAAAGATATGAAAACACGTCACATGGTGCTGCTGCTTCTGTTGCTGCCCTTTGCGGCGGCTGCAGCGGGCCCGAAAATCTACATGGACAAGTCGCAGATGCCTGATGCGCTGCTGTTTCTGCCGACCCCTCCTGACTCGTCCTACATGCTTATGGCGGGCGACTACGGCCGTTACTGGTGGGGCAAGAGCCTTCGCTCAACTGAGCGCGGTGAGCGTGCAAGGGAGGACGCGCAGTGCAATGCCGACTACTTCTGCCGCATCTTCTCGGAGCCGATGGGGATAACGCTTTCCAAAGAGCGCACGCCGGCTATCTACGAGCTGCTTGAGCGCTCGGTGCAGACCATCGACCAGTGCGACCATCACGCCAAAGACCAATACATGCGCCGCCGGCCCTACATGGTGTTCGCGGAGCCTACATTGGTGCCCGCCGACGAGGAGGTGCTGTCGAAAAACGGCTCTTACCCCTCGGGGCACACGGTGTGCGGCTGGAGCTGCGCTCTGCTGCTGGCGGAGATAAACCCCGATGCGGCAAACGAGATTTTCAAGGTGGGCTATGAGTACGGGCAGAGCCGCGTCATAGCAGGCTTCCACTGGCAGAGCGACGTGGACGCGGGGCGGGCTGCGGCCTCGGCTGGTTATGCCGTGCTGCACACCAACGGGGAGTTCCAGTTGCAGATGAAACGTGCGAAACGCGAGTTCGCCGGCAAAAAACACTGAGATGCGCATACACTTCATAGCCATAGGCGGTGCGGCGATGCACAACCTTGCAATGGCGGTTGCCGCCAAACAGGGGTACACGGTGACAGGTTCGGACGACGAGATCTTCGACCCTGCACTCACCCACCTGCGCGAAGCGGGCCTGCTGCCTGCCTCCATGGGCTGGCATCCGGAGCTGATAACGAAGGACATAGATGCGGTCATACTGGGCATGCACGCCCGTGAGGACAACCCCGAACTGAAGCGTGCACGCGAACTGGGGCTGCGCATCTACTCCTTCCCCGAGTACCTCTACGAGCAGACGCGCGACAAGACGCGCATAGTGGTGGCCGGCAGCCACGGCAAAACGACCACCACGGCTATGATTCTGCACGTGCTGCGCCGGCTGGGCATAGAGGCTGACTACATGGTCGGGGCGCAGATAGAGGGCTTCGGGCGCATGGTGCGCCTGAGCGACACTGCGCGCTATGCGGTGTTTGAGGGGGACGAGTACCTCACTTCGCCGCTTGACCTGAGGAGCAAGTTCCTCTGGTACCACCCGCACGTGGCAGTCATAACCGGCATAGCGTGGGACCACATCAATGTTTTCCCCACCTTCCCCGAGTACGTGGAGACGTTCAGGAAATTTGCTGATTCGATAGAGCCTGACGGCCGCCTCATCTATTTCGGGGGCGACGAGAACCTGTGCCGCATAGCCTCCAATGCGCGTGCGGACATCACGTGCGTGTCATATAAGGAGTATGACGGCAGTGTGGAGATGGGCGTTTTCGGCCGTCACAACATGCAGAACCTGCAGGCGGCGTGCCTTGCCTGCGGCGCGATAGGCGTGAAGGCGGACGACTTCTACAAGGCGGCTGCGTCCTTCACGGGAGCTGCCAACCGGCTTGAGAAGATAGCCGAGACTGCAGGCAGCGTGGCATACAGGGACTTTGCACATTCGCCATCCAAGCTGAAAGCTACGGTGCAGGCAGTGCGTGAGCACCACCCTGACAAGCAGCTGGTTGCGTGCATGGAGCTGCACACCTTCTCGAGCCTGATGGCTGACTTCCTGCCGCAGTACAAAGGCTGTATGGCGGAGGCCGACAAGGCGTTTGTGTACTTCAATCCGCACGTGATAGAGCACAAAAGACTCACGCCTATAACGGCGGACGAGGTGCGGCAGGCGTTTGGCACGGAAAATGTGGAGGTGTTTACAAGCAGCGCCGGTTTGCAGGAGCGTCTGCGCCGGCTGAACTACCGCAACAGCGTGCTGCTGCTGATGTCGTCCGGCACTTTCGACGGCATCGACTCGCGCAGCTTCGCCGGAGAACTGCTTGAACGAGACTGCTGATACCAACCAATCCGCTATAGACCAATGACTAAGCAAGAGAGACGCGACTACCTGTACATGCGCATGGCGCGCACCTGGTCAGAAAACTCCTACTGCGTCCGCCGCAAGGTGGGGGCGCTGCTCGTAAAGAACCAGATGATAATCTCCGACGGCTACAACGGCACCCCGAGCGGATTCGAAAACAAATGCGAGGACGAGAACAACGTGAGTTACCCCTATGTGCTTCATGCAGAGGCTAATGCCATAACCAAAGTGGCGCGGAGCAACAACTCGGCCGACGGCGCGACGCTGTATGTGACGGCGAGCCCGTGCCTCGAGTGCTCGAAGCTGATTATACAGTCGGGCATCAGGCGGGTGGTCTATGGCGAGAGATACCGCATCACCGACGGCATCGACCTGCTGCAAAAAGCGGGAATAGAGGTTGTGGAACTGAAAGAAACTGACGAAATATGAAAAAATACCTGCTTCCTACACTGACAATCAGTGTGCTGCTGCTCGGCCTGCTGGTGGGCAACGCCGTTTCCAACAAAGCCAACGCCCAGCGGTTTGTTATCCGCAACGGGCAGATAGTGCAACAGCCGGAAAACAAAATCAACCAGTTGCTCCAGTTGCTGGAGCATGTATATGTGGAGCCTGTCAATGTCGATTCCATCACCGACGAGGCTATGGCGGAACTGGTTCAGAAGCTTGACCCGCACTCGTCGTACATACCCAAGAAAGACCTTGAGATGGTGAACTCCGAGCTGTCGGCGTCGTTCTCGGGCATAGGCGTGCAGTTCAATATCCAGAGCGACACGGTGCGCATAGTGGCTGTCATAGCCGGCGGTCCGAGCGAAGGCGTGGGCGTTATGGCGGGCGACTGCATAGTGGAGGTGAACGACACGGCCTTCACCGGCAAGAAAATCAACAACGAGAAAGTGATGCATACGCTGCGGGGCGAAAAAGGGACGACGGTGAAGATAGGCGTGCGTCGTGCAGGTGAAGAGGAGACGCTCTATTTCACCATCACGCGGGGCGATATACCGGTGCACTCGGTGGACGCGAAGTTCATCGCCGAAACGCCCAAGACAAAGAAGAAAGTGGGCTTTGTGCGTGTAAACAAGTTCGGCGAAGGCACCTACGACGAGTTCATCGGCGCACTTAACGAGCTGAAGAACAAGGGCGCGGAGTCATACATCATCGACCTTCGCGAGAACTCCGGCGGTTTCATGCAGGAGGCGATAAAGATGGCTAACGAGTTTCTCGCTTCGGGCGACCTCATAGTGTATGCGCAGGGACGTGCCTATCCGCGCATGGAGTCGTTTGCCAACGGAGGAGGGCGCTTCAAGAAAGTGCCGCTTGTGGTGCTCATTGACGACTTCTCGGCCAGTGCGAGCGAGATTTTTGCTGGAGCCATGCAGGACAACGACCGCGCGACAATAGTAGGCCGCCGCTCGTTTGGCAAAGGGCTGGTGCAGCAGCAGATGCCTTTTGAGGACGGGAGCGCCGTGCGCCTGACTGTCGCACGGTACTACATCCCCTCGGGGCGCTGCATACAGAAGCCTTACAAAATGGGCGGAAAAGAGGACTACGACAAAGACCTCTGGGAGCGTTTCGAGCACGGCGAGGACTTCACCGCCGACAGCATTCACTACGAGGACACCACCGTTTATCTGACCAAGAACGGACGCGTGGTGCACGGAGGCGGAGGCATAATGCCCGACATCTTCGTCGGCCGCGACACAACGCTCTATACCAAGTACTTCAACCGCGTGGCCAACCGCGCTTACACCTACCAGTTCGCCTTCCGCTACACCGACCGCCACCGCAAGGAGCTGGCCGGGTACAAGGACTGGCAGTCGCTTGAGAAGCACCTGCGGGCTGCCGGATGGCTGCCGGAGTTCGTAGGCTTCTGCAAAGAGAAAGGCGTGGAGCCGGTGGAGGAGGACATACGGAAGTCGCAACCGCTGATTGAGCGGCTGGTGAATGCCTACATAGTGCGGAACATGCTGGGCGACGAGGGCTTCTTCCCGCTCTTCGAGCGTGACGACGACATAACCAAACGGGCGCTGCTCTTCATCGATGAACAGCATTGACCATATAAACAAACATTAACCATATAAAACCAACATCATTATGAAAGAACTTTGGAAGTATCTGATTATCGGCTGCTCGGTCATAATCAGCGTAATCGTGCTCTCGTTTGCCATTACCTACTACGGGCGCAGCAAAGACACTATCGCCGTCACAGGTCTGGGAGAAACCACCTTTACCAGCGACATGATTGTATGGAGCGGCATGATAACCGCGGACAATTATGATAAACTTGCCGGCTACAAGCAGATTGAAAACGACAGAAATACTGTGCTCAAATATTTGAAGAACAACGGTATAAGCGAGGACGAGGTGACCTTTGCCTTCATCAACTCCACTACGCGCTTCACCTCTGTCTATAACGACGAGGGCAAATACACCGGCGACCGCTTTATAGGCTACCGCTTCACGCAGGACTTCACTATTACCAGCAACGACGTGGAGAAGGTTGAGCGCATCTCGCGCGAGATTTCGTCGCTCATATCGCAGAACATCGACATCGACTCCTATACCCCCGAGTACTACTACACCAAGCTTGACGACCTGAAGCTGGAGCTGATAGAGAAAGCGTCGCGCGACGCACGTCTCCGCGCGGAGAAGATTGTGGAGAACGCCGGCGCACACCTCGGCAAAGCGAGCAATGCGCGCCTCGGTGTGTTCCAGATTACGGCTGTGAACGGCGACGAGGACTACAGCTACGGAGGCACTTTCAACACTTCGAGCAAGGAGAAGAAAGCCCGCATCACGGTGCGCATGGAGTACAAACTGCGCTGACAACAGCCGCTGCTGCCCCTTGCGCAAACGCCTGAAAACAAGCGGGGAACAAGAAAAAAAGACATAAAAGTGCACTTTTATTTGCACAGTTCGATTTTTTGCAGTACCTTTGCACTCGCTTTCGCCCGAAAGAGAGGCGACGGGATGTGGCGCAGTCCGGTAGCGCAACGGTCTGGGGGACCGGAGGTCGCAAGTTCAAATCTTGTCATCCCGACATAAAAAAGCAAGGCAACCAACCGAAAGAGTTGGTTGCTTCGTTTCATTTCATTGTCAGTGAGTGTTCGGCTTCGGTGCTTGTGGAAAAATATTCGATATGTCTTGCACAAGTGAAAATAAATCCCTACCTTTGCAGCGGAATTTGGAAACTCCCTTATTATGCCGAGCGCCGAAATACAAAATATGATTCCTGAAATACAGGCTTATCTAGCAACGCAGCCTGTAGAGCGGGCATATCTGTTCGGCTCCTGCTCGCGCGGCGAGGAGACTCCCGACAGCGATGTAGATTTGCTGGTCAGATACACTGACAGCGAGAGCCTGTCGCTGATGGACATAAGCCGGATGATGGTCAGTCTTGGCAAAAAACTCAACAGACGTGTGGATTTAATAGAAGAGGATTGTCTGCTTCCTTTTGCACAGGCATCTGCCAACCGCGACAAAATAAAGATATATGAGAGAAGCAATCAGAGATATTGAACGTCTGCGTCATATTCTGGCCGCTATTGACATGCTGCAAGACGGTGTAAGGCGTTTACAATAGAGCAGATTGAGAAAGAGCCTTTTATCTTTTACGGCATTGTCAAGCAGGTTGAGGTGATAGGCGAAGCGACTTATATGCTGACAAAGGAATTCCGCAATACGCATCCGGATACGGAATGGGATGTGATTGAAGGTATGCGGCATGTATTGGTGCATGGTTATTATTCTATAACTCCAAACAAGGTGTGGAATGTCATAGAGAAGGATTTACCTGTTCTTCGCCCGCAGATTGAGCGGTATATAGCAGAACTGGAGCAAGAGAAGGAGCAGGGGAAAGAGTGATAGAAGAGCAAGGAAAGGAATAAAACATAACCGTCACTCACAGACGTAAAAGAGGAGCGCCGATACCGGCAGCGTAAAAAAGCGGTGACATAATGAGAAAGGCGTCTTACGCGCTTTGTTTTGGCTGGTTAGAATCTGGTAAATTCACGTATCCAAGACATTGCAGCATAGATGCTCATGGTGTGTATTTTATGTACATGCACTTTTGTGCGTTAGTACAAGTACATACGGTGTGGGCTTCAGTGTTGCTTGTTCGGATACAAGGGCAATACCAGAGCCTTAACCAGCGGAACAGCAGCAATGTAGTCCCGCTTTTTTGTTGTGTAAATATTGGCTTCGTGTGTTGAAACCTATTGACAATTAGGATAGAGAAATGGTCTATAACAAATAATTAAACTATTTATTAACCCAAAATTCAAACAACAATGAAAAAAGTATTTTTACTTTCTTGTCTGCTGCTTGGCACAATGCTGACTTTTGCGCAAGAAATAAAAAAAGTAGCAATCTTGGAAGTGGTTGACCGTGAAGGGCGACTTTCTTATAGTCAGAAACTATTACTGCGCAGTAATATGGCGCGCGCTGTGTCCAACACTACTGGTTATGAAGCTTATGACCGCTCGGATGTAGATATGATTATGAGCGAGCAGGATTTCCAACGCACAGGACTGGTTAGTGATGCAGAAATCCGCAAATTAGGTGAAATGACGGGAGTTTCTCTTATCTTGGTAACTGAAGGTGTCCTGACAGGAGACAGCAAAATCTTTGTTAGTGCAAAGATACTGAATGTTGAAACAGCAAAAGTAGAGATGATGGATAATCTTAGCATGGGATTAGGAACCGAGGAAATACAGACCGGCTGCACGATATTAGCCCGTCGCTTGTTTGGTATTACGGCGAGCAGTTCTGCAATGGAAAAATACAATATTGAGCGCATGGGACCAAATGAATATATTTATATGGGCAAATATATGGACCAAAAAGAATATGAAATGTTCTTGCGGAATAACTGCCCCAAAGCTTATGGACAATATCGTGTTGGCAAACAACTGATTAACGCCGGTTGGGGAGTTTTTGGTGGTGGTATGGCCGCCTTTGCCGGTGGTTGTGTTATGCTTGCTTTCATGAGAGAAAGTAGTGGCATGATTGACGAAGGTATAATGGGAGGAGGAATCGCTTTAATGGCTGCAGGAGGTGTCGTTGCTGCTGTTGGCGGCGGAACATTATTAGGAATTGGTTACAAAAAACGCAATAATGCCTATAAAATATATAACAACACTTGCGCATCATCTTCTGCTACTCCGCTGACATTTAATCTTACAGCAGGACAAAACGGTCTCGGAATAGCGATGCAGTTCTAAGCAATGAAGAAATTATTATTTATTATGTTTATGATATTTCCGGCGTGGTTATTGGCAGCCAAGCCGGAGATACCAGACTGGGTGAATCCCGTTCTGCGCACGGAATTATATCCGGCAGGAACGTACTATACAGGCTTTTCCTCTTTGAAACCGGAGAAAAATGAAGACAAAGATAAAGTATATGAACGCGTGCGCCAAAATGCTCGTATAGAAGCTGTCGCCTCTATTCAAGTAACTGTAGAGCAGAGTATTGACCGCTTTATACAAAACACGCAAAGTCGCAGTGATGTTTCTACCCGCGACATAATGACAACACGCTCCAACACACAGACGGGTATAAAGGACATACCAGGACTGAAAGTGGAGCTGTGGGAGAACATCAAAACAGGCGAAGTCTATGCCTTTGCATGGGTCAAAAAGGCTAATCTCTACAAACAACTGATACGGCGTACCGCAGTGAATCTGGCTAAGATTGAGAACGCTATCCAAAACGCCGAGGCTCTGGCAGGGCGGGGGGAAAAGGGACAAGCCAAAAGCCAATTGGCTGACATGACCACTTTGTTTGAAGATATTGAGAATGACCAGCGTGTGATGCTGAGCATTGATGCCTCAACAACGGATGAAGATTTGTCGCTTCAAGAAACAAGTTTGCTGAAAGAGCGTTTTCTCTCTTTGTCAGCTGATTTGAAGAACAGTATAGCTGTTTATATTGACTGCAAAGCTCAGTTGTTTGAGCGTGAGTATACGCCGTTGGAGAGCATGTTGAAAGGAAATCTGCAAAAATCAGACCTGTCGTTTACGGATAGCGCGGACGGCGCTGACTGGGTGGTGAAGGTGCAGGCGGAGGCTCGCGAGTACAGGAAGTCGGATTTTGGCGGAGTGAGCAGCTACTTTGTGTATGTTGATGCCGATGTCGCCATTGACAAGACTGCGAGCGGCAAGCGGGTGTACCAGAACATGATAAGCGAAAAGGGAGGTCACACAGTTGGCTTTGTTCAGGCGGCAGAGGAGGCGTATCGGCAAATTGCGCCGCTAATAAGCGAGGCGATAAAAAAGCAGATAGAGCAGTAGGTCGCCGAGCCACGCGTTCCTGTGCAGCGGGAGTGTGCTTTGATTGCTTAGTGCCGGCTTTAACGGCAGCGCGTGATGCGGTAGTGACACGGTAGTGTGACAGTACAAATGACGGCGGCTGCAAGGGTACTGCGAGGGAAGAAGATGTTGATGTCCTTTGAGGGCAACCGCGCTTTGCTGTGCTACAAGAGGAAACAGAATCGGAGCTGCAGCCATTGGGACCGGACAGACAAACAAACTGCGGAGGGGACTCCGCAGTTTGACAATGCTCTTTTGTCTGCATATTAGGCAGACATGACCGAAAAAATCAGAGGAGGTTGAGGTCCTTGAGGACGGCGGTCGTCTTGCGGACGGCGGCTTCGCTGGCGCGGAGTTTCTCCATCTCCTCGGACGAGATCTTGAGCTCGAGCACTTTCTCAATGCCGTTTCTGCCGATGATGCAGGGCACGCCGATGGTGATGTCCTTCATGCCGTACTCGCCTTCGAGCGATGCGGAGCAGGGAATCATCTTCTTCTGGTCTTTGATGACAGCTTCTGCCACAGATGCAGCAGCGGCTCCGGGAGCCATCCATGCGCTGGTGCCGAGCAGTCCGGTGAGGGTGGCTCCGCCGACCATAGTGGCTTTCACCACTTCGTCAATCTCCTCGTCGGTGAGGAACTCGCGCACGTTGATGCCGCGGTAGGTCATGTAGCTCTTGAGGGGGATCATGGTGGTGTCGCCGTGTCCGCCGATAACAAAGCCGTCAACGTCGTTGGCGTTGCATTTGAGGGCTTTACTCAGGTAGTACTGGAGGCGTGCGCTGTCGAGTGCACCGCCCATGCCGATGACGCGGTTGCGGGGCAGCTTGAGTGCGTGGCGAGTGAGGTAAGCCATTGTGTCCATGGGGTTTGACACGACGATGAGGATAGCTTCAGGCGAGTGTTTGAGCACCTGCTCGGCTACGCTCTTGACGATTCCTGAGTTCACGCCGATGAGTTCTTCGCGTGTCATTCCGGGTTTGCGCGGAAGTCCGCTGGTGATGATGACCACATCCGAGCCTTCGGTGCGGCTGTAGTCGTTGGTGACACCTTCAACCACGGTGTCGAAGCCCATGAGACGCGAGGTCTGCATGATGTCCATAGCCTTGCCTTCAGCGAGGCCTTCTTTGATGTCGATAAGGCAGACGCGGTCCGCCACTTCATTAACGGCGAGGACGTTGGCACATGTTGCGCCCACGTTTCCTGCGCCTACTACAGTTACTTTTGACATGATATAAATACTTATAATAAGGTTATTTATTGTTTTAGCCTGCAAAAGTAGTGTTTTTTTTTTGAATATGGAAATTTTTCGTATAAAAAAACAAAATAAAGTATGATATGTTGTATGATTGACAAAAAACCATTACCTTTGTAGCGGTAAAAAATCGCTAATTGAACAAAATATGTCATTGAACAGTTTATTTTCGGTGTTTCTCCCGAAAGAAGAGAAGTTTTTCCCGCAGTACAAGAAGATGTCAAGCCGCATAGTGGCCGCCGCCGACCTGTTTACCGAGCTTGTGTCCACGACAGAGCACGACAGGCAGGTGGAGCTCTACACGAAAATCAAGTCGATAGAGACAGAGTGCGACAACATCATCATCAATATCTTCGACGAGCTGAACGACGCATTCGTCGCTCCCTTCGACCGCGAAGACATGCACCAGCTCTGTGACGACCTTGACGACGTGATGGACTACATCAACGCCTCCGCCAAGCGCCTTATGCTCTACAAGCCCAAAGCCATGCCCAACACGGCGATGCACATGGCGGAGATAATCCTCGAGGGGGCGAAAGCCATAGACGTGGCTTGCGGCGAGCTGAAGACCATCAACAAAAAGCCCGCCGTGGCTTTGGAGCAGTGCGCCAAACTGCACGACCTGGAGCACGAGGGCGACGACGTGTATGACAACTTCGTGAAAGAGCTGTTCGAGATGGAGGAGGACACGAAAGAGCTGATAAAGATAAAAGAGATCATGCACAACATGGAGGAGGCCACCGACTGCGCCAACCACGTTGGCAAAACGCTGAAAACCATCATAGTGAAGTACGCATAATCTGCTATGGCATACCTGATTATCATCATCGTCCTTGCCGTCTGCTTCGATTTCATCAACGGCTTTCACGATTCGGCCAACTCTATCGCGACCGTAGTATCGACCAAAGTGCTGAAGCCCGTGGTGGCGGTTGTGTGGGCGGCGTTCTTCAATTTTGTGGCGTTCTTCATCGCCGAATATCTGCTCGGCTTCAACATCGCCAACACGGTGCAGAAGGTGGTTGAGGCTGAGCAGGTGACTCTGCCCATCATCATTGCTGGCTTGTCGGCGGCTATAATATGGAGTCTGATTACGTGGTGGCGCGGCATCCCGTCGTCGTCGAGCCACACGCTGATAGGCGGCCTGATAGGCGCTGCGGTGTGCTGCAAAGGCGTGGATGCGGTGCATTGGTCCACGGTGGGTGTCATCTGCCTGTTCATCATAGTTGCTCCGCTGATAGGTTTTGTGGCGGGCAACGTGATAACTCTGCTGCTCTACTGGTGCTGCCGCCGCGTCAAACCCCACAAGGCGGACGTGTGGTTCAAGCGCCTTCAGCTGGTGTCGAGCGCGTGCTTGAGCATAGGTCACGGCCTGAACGACAGCCAGAAAGAGATAGGCGTGATAGCCTGCGCACTGGCGGCTTTCGGCGTGCAGTACGGCTGGGACGCGCTGCCTTCGTGGCTGCTGCCGGACACCATGACCTATGCCGGCGAGGCGGGGCATAACTTCACCGGCGCGCCGTCGTGGGTGCCTGTCGCATGTATTACCGCCATTGCCGTGGGCACCATGTCGGGCGGCTGGAAGATAATAAAGACAATGGGCAACAAGATAACCAAAATCACTCCCGTGGAGGGCTTCTGCTCTCAGGCTGCCGGTGCCATAACGCTGTTTGTGACGCAGAATCTGGGTGTGCCCGTTTCGACTACTCACGTCATCTCGGGCAGCATCATGGGTGTGGGCAGCGTCAAGCGGATGAGCGCCGTGCGCTGGGGCGTGACCATCGACCTTGTGACGGCATGGATAATCACCATCCCTGTTTCCGCGCTGATAGGTGCCTGTGTCTATGGGGCGATAATGGCGGTCGTGTAAAGAAGAAGGAGATGCCTTGCGCTCTCCTTCCGTAGTTGCGGAGGATGGGATCGAACCACCGACCTTCAGGTTATGAGCCTGACGAGCTACCACTGCTCTACTCCGCGATGCAGACCCGGACATTTCCGAATCGGGCTGCAAAGGTAAGGCAAAAAAATGATATGTGCAAATATTTTTGAAAGAAAAAGCATTTTTTAATGCAATTTGGTAAAATAATAGGGCAAAACAGTGTAAAGGACAGGCTCCGCAGGTCGGTTCTGGACGGCCGTGTGCCGCATGCGCTGATGCTGTCGGGGCCTGAAGGCGTGGGCAAACTGCAGCTCGCTGTGGCATACGCGCAATACCTCAACTGCCCTCACCGCACAAGCGAAGACTCCTGCGGCGTATGTCCCACCTGCCTGCAGTACGGCAAACTGCAGCACCCTGACCTGCACTTTGTTTTTCCCATAGTCAAAGGCGACAGCGGCGACACGTGCGACGATTTCATAGAGCCGTTCCGCAATCTGCTGCTCACGCAGGGCTATTTCTCGCTCGACGACTGGTATCGCGCTATGGGCGTGGAGAACAAGCAGGGGATGATTTATGAGAAAGAGAGCGGCGAGATACTGCGCAAACTGTCGCTGAAGTCTTTCGGCGAAGGCTGGAAAGTGATGATTGTCTGGCAGCCCGAGAAAATGAACACAGTGTGCGCCAACAAACTGCTGAAACTGCTTGAGGAGCCGCCCGAACAGACCATCTTCATCCTCGTCACCGAGCAGCCCGAGCAGCTTCTGCCCACCATCTTGAGCCGCGTGCAGCAGATAGCGGTGAACAGGCTCACAGAGGAGGAACTCTCGTCGCGTTTCTCGCCCGAAATAGCGCACATAGCCTCCGGCAGTTATCTGTCAGCCAAGCGTTTGGCGGAAAATGCCGACGACACTCACAAGTGGCTCGACGACTTCATCGCCCTCATGCGCCGCGCATGGCTGGTGGGCAACAAGAAGGACTACGCCGCCTTGCAGGAGCTGCGCAAATGGAGTCTGGAGATGGCCGACAGCAAGGTGGGGCGCGAGAAGCAGAAGGCTTTTCTGCAATATGCGCAGCAGCAGGTTCGCGAGAACTACATCCGCAACTTCGGCTGCCCGTCTGTAAACTACCAGACCGAGGCTGAAACCGCTTTCAGCCGCAACTTCGCCGCCTTCATCAACGACGGCAATGTCGGGAAGATTATGGAGCAGCTGGCTCTCGCAGAAAAACAGATAACCCAGAACGGCAACGCGAAAATCATATTTTTCGACCTCTGCCTGCAAATGATAGTACTGATAAAGAGATAATAAAACAACAGCAATGAATACCAATTTCACTCTTAACAACGAGTCGTGCCTCTTTTCGCAGAAGGCCTGCCGCCGCAATTCGGCGCACATGCTTCCTGTCACCGACTGGCTTAGCGACCTGCCGGAGAACGTCCGCGAGACCGACCTCGTTGAGATACAGTTCAAAAACACCCGCAAGGGGTTTTATATCAATGCCGACAAACTGCCTCTTGAGAAAGGCTCCGTCGTTGTTGTCGGTGCCAACCCGGGCTACGACATCGGCGAAGTGGTGCTCACAGGGCGGCTGGTGCTCTGCCAGATGAAGAAGAACCGCATCGACACCACCCGCTACGAGATTCGCCCCGTGCTGCGCTTCGCCACTGAGCAGGACCTTGAGCGTGCCGCCGAAGCACATGCCAAAGAGCAGGACACCATGATCCGCTCGCGCCAGCTTGCCAAGTCGCTCGGCTTGGAAATGAAAATAGGCGATGTGGAGTATCAGGGCGACGGCACAAAGGCCATCTTCTACTACATCGCCGACGGGCGCGTGGACTTCCGCCAACTTATCAAAGTCTATGCCGAGACTTTCCGTATCCGCATAGAAATGAAGCAGATAGGCGCGCGGCAGGAGGCGGGTCGCATCGGCGGAACAGGGCCTTGCGGGCGCGAGTTGTGCTGCTCTACCTGGATGACCAACTTCTCTTCGGTCGGCACAGGCGCGGCAAGGCTGCAGAACCTCTCGCCCAACCCCCAGAAGCTGGCGGGGCAGTGCGCCAAACTCAAGTGCTGCCTCAACTACGAGGTGCCACTCTACGAGGAGGCGCGCAAACTCGGCTACTCGCTCGGCTCTACAGGCACGGAGGAAGTTGAGGAACCCGACCTCGGATACCAGAATGTGGTGGGCCAGGACGACCTCACGCGCTTCGACAAGAAGAAAAAGAACCGCAACAACAATAACAACCGCCCTGAACGGCGAAACAACAACCGCGACAGACACGACAACCGTCCGCATGACAACAGGCGCAATGAAAACAAAAACAATACTCCTCCTGCTCAGTAGTGTCCTGCTCGCGGCATGCGACACGGCCACTGTCTATACTGGCTTCCGCCCCACGCCTGAAAACGGCTGGGACAAGGACTCTGTGCTCACATGGTCCTTCGCTGTCAGCGACACGGCGGTCCCCTACGACATTCTGCTGCACATACGCCACACCGAGCGCTACCAGTACCAGAACATGTGGCTTTTCCTCAATGGCGACAGGGACACTATCGAGTTCTATCTGGCCGACGACCGCGGGCTGTGGCTTGGCAATCGGGGCAACGGAACTGTCTCAATGCCTGTGCTTTACGAGCACGACTACCGCTTCGCCCATCCCGGCATGCACACTCTCTCGCTGCGCCACGGCATGAGGCAGGAGCAGCTTCGCGGAGTAACAGGAGTAGGGCTGGAAATACGAAAATCAGAATACAGGCATGGGAAAGAATAAACTCAAAAAATTCGCAGAAATGGAGCAGCTGCCCAATGTCTTCCAGTGCTCCATGAAGGACCTTGCGCCCGACCATCCCGTTGTCCGCATGGCGGGGCGGTGGCGCGATGCCTATTTCCGCAACGGCAACCCGCTTGTCCTTGAACTGGGCTGCGGGCACGGCGAATATACCGTCGGCCTGGCGCGGCGCTGTCCGGACATTAACTTCATTGGCATTGACATCAAAGGCGCGCGTATGTGGGCGGGCGCAAGGTTGGCCCACGAGGACCGGCTCCCCAACGTGGCTTTCCTGCGCACAAGCATCGAGTGGCTCCCGTCGTTCTTTGCCGCCGGAGAGGTGGACGGGCTCTGGATTACCTTCCCCGACCCGCAGATGAAAAAGGCCTCCAAGCGCCTCACTTCCACCTTCTTCATGCAGCGCTATCTACGCGTCATGCGCAGCGGCGGGCTCATCAACCTCAAAACCGACAGCCCTTTCCTTTATACATACACGCGCGCGATGCTCGAGGAGAACGCCTGCAGCGTCATTGCCGACACCGACAACCTCTATGCCTGCAACCTGCAGGACCCGCGCTTCGCCGAGGCAGGAGCGCTGCAGACGCACTATGAGCACCAGTGGCTCGACCGCGGACTGACCATCAAATACCTCTGCTGGAAGCTCGAAGAGCGCAATGAATGGCGCGAACCGGACATCGAAATAGAGAAAGACACATACCGCTCTTACGGGCGCAACTATACTGTATCACAATAAATTATACATCTTATGGAAGAAATTCGTTTGCCTGAAAACGCGGCGCGCAAGCTGCGTCCGGGAGAAAAGTACGAACCTGTGCTCCGCCCTGAAAAGCAGTTCCCCGAGGTCACTCCTTACAGCGTCGCGCTCGGAGTCGTCATGGCTGTCATCTTCTCGGCGGCGGCGGCTTATCTCGGCCTGAAGGTCGGGCAGGTCTTTGAGGCGGCTATCCCCATTGCCATCATCGCCGTCGGACTCTCATCCGCGCTCCGACGCAAGAACGCGCTCGGCGAGAATGTCATCATCCAGTCCATCGGTGCCTCCTCGGGTGTCATCGTGGCAGGCGCAATCTTCACGTTGCCTGCGCTTTACATCCTTCAGGCCAAGTACCCTGACATCACCGTCAACTTCATGCAGGTCTTCATGTCCTCGCTCCTTGGAGGCTGTCTCGGCATACTCTTCCTCATCCCCTTCCGCAAGTTCTTCGTGCAGGAGAAACACGGTGAGTATCCTTTCCCCGAGGCCACGGCCACCACGCAGGTGCTCGTCTCCGGCGAGCAGGGGGGCAGTCAGGCCAAACCCCTCATCTGGGCGGCCGGAGTAGGAGGTATCTACGATTTTCTTGTCTCCACTTTCGGCTTCTGGACCGAGTCGCTCTCCACGCGCATGACCGCCTGGGGCGAAACAGTCGCCATGAAGTTCAAAACCGTCCTCGCCATCAACACTTCGGCGGCGGTGCTCGGCTTGGGCTACATCATCGGCCTCAAGTACGCCGCCATCATCTGCTGCGGCTCCTTCTTCACATGGTGGGTCGTACTCCCGCTTCTCGGTGCTACAGGCATGGCGGATGCTGACCCGCAGGTGCTCTACACCGGCTACGGGCGCAACATCGGCATCGGGGCTATCGCCATGGCGGGATTGCTCGGCATCATCAAAAACTGGAGCGTCATTGCCGGCGCGGTAGGCCTCGTCCGCAAGGAGTTCGGCGGCAAGTCCAAGTCGGTGGCGCAGAGCGTCTTGCGCACTGAGCGGGACATCAGCATGAAGTTCCTTGCCATCGCTGTCGTGGCTGCACTCGTCATCACTCTCGTCTTCTTCTGGGTCGGCGTGCTCCATAACTTCACCCAGGCGCTGGTGGCGTGGCTTGTTGTCACTGTCATTGCTTTCCTCTTCACCACTGTCGCAGCCAACGCCATAGCCATCGTCGGCTCCAACCCCGTCAGCGGCATGACACTCATGACGCTCATCATTGCCTCTGTGGTCTTCGTCGCCGTCGGCATGAAAGGAAGCAGCGGAATGGTGGCGGCCATGGTAATCGGAGGTGTCGTCTGCACCGCACTCTCTATGGCGGGAGGATTCATCACCGACCTCAAAATAGGTTACTGGATTGGCACTACCCCCGCCAAGCAGGAGAATTGGAAGTTCCTCGGCACTCTCGTCTCCGCGGCTACGGTCGGCGGGGTCATGATTATCCTCAACGAGACTTACGGCTTTGTGGGCGACAACGCCCTCGTTGCGCCGCAGGCCAACGCTATGGCGGCGGTCATCGAGCCGCTTATGTCCGGACAGGGCGCTCCCTGGATGCTCTATTTCTCGGGGGCGGTACTCGCGCTCATCCTCAATTTCCTCGGTGTGCCTGTACTGCCGTTTGCGCTCGGCATGTTCATCCCGCTGCACCTCAACCTCCCACTCCTCGTCGGTGGCACTGTCTCCTGGTTCGTAGGGCGCAAGCGTGAAAAGGACGGCGAAAAAGCTGAAGAACTTGCGCAGAAACGCAGCGAAAAAGGCACTCTCGTTGCCAGCGGGTTTATCGCCGGTGGCGCGCTCATGGGCGTGGTCAGTGCCGTCATCAGGTTCTGCGGGGCCGACTGGTATCTCGCTTCCTGGGCGCAGTCGGGCTATGCACAGCTCCTCGGCATATTCATGTACATTCTCCTTATTGCATATTTCATTATAGCAAGCAGGAAAATCAAATAACAAAACTCTAAAATACAATCAATTATGGTAAGTTTCAAAGAACTCGGCCTCGTTAACACCCGCGAGATGTTTGCCAAGGCCATCAAGGGCGGATATGCTATTCCCGCTTTCAACTTCAACAACATGGAGCAGCTGCAGGCCATCATCAAGGCTGCCGCTGAAACCAAATCTCCCGTCATCCTCCAGGTCAGCAAGGGCGCACGCAACTATGCTAACCAGACTCTCCTCCGCTACATGGCGCAGGGCGCTGTCGAGTATGCCAAAGAACTCGGCTGGGAGCACCCGCAAATCTGCCTCCACCTCGACCACGGTGACTCTTTCGAACTCTGCAAATCATGCGTGGACTTCGGCTTCTCAAGCGTCATGATTGACGGCTCAGCACTGCCTTACGAGGAGAATATCGCCCTCACAAAGCAGGTCGTTGAATACGCACACAAGTACGATGTCACTGTTGAGGCCGAACTCGGCGTGCTCGCCGGAGTTGAGGACGAGGTGCAGGCTGAAGAGAGCCACTACACCAAGCCCGAAGAGGTCATCGACTTCGCCACACGCACCGGATGCGACTCGCTCGCTATCTCCATCGGCACTTCGCACGGAGCTTACAAGTTCAAGCCCGAGCAGTGCACACGCGACCCCAAGACTGGCCGTCTCGTGCCCCCGCCGCTCGCTTTCGACGTGCTCGACGCTGTTATGGAGAAGCTCCCCGGCTTCCCCATCGTCCTCCACGGCTCATCGTCTGTGCCGCAGGAGTATGTGGACATCATCAACGCCAACGGAGGCAAACTGCCTGACGCTGTGGGTATTCCGGAGGAGCAGCTCCGCAAAGCTGCCAAGTCGGCTGTCTGCAAAATCAATATCGACTCCGACTCGCGTCTGGCCTTCACCGCTGCCGTGCGCAAAGTCTTTGCCGAGAAACCCGGTGAGTTCGACCCGCGCAAATACTGCGGTCCCGCACGCGACCTGATGACAGAGCTGTACAAGCACAAAATCATCAACGTACTCGGCTCCGACGGCAAGGCTCTCTGATAACTGCCTTCCCCTCGCCTTGGCTTGACTGCTTCAAAGTTATCTCAAAGCCGCTTCAAACTGAGTTTAGAGTTAGTTCCGGAGTAAATCAGAGTTTGTTCCTGAATAACTCAAAGCCGTCTCAAGGATAACTCAAAGTTATTTCAAAGCCAGGTCGAGGTTAGTTCAAAGGTATCTTATTATCATCGCAAGATGTCTGCCCCCTTTTCCTGGGTGCGCAGGCATCTTGCCTGCGTTATTTTACGTAATCCCGCATAATCCTCTGCATAATTCTCTGCACAATTCTGCGTAATTCTGCACAATCCTGCCTGATTCTTTGTATAACCCTGCCTGAGTCAGCCTAATTGTTCTGCACACCCCTGCCGGAATCAGCCTAATTGTTCTGCACACCCCTGCCAGAATCAGCCTAATTGTTCTGCACACCCCTGCCGGAATCAGCCTAATTGTTCTGCACACCCCTGCCTGAGTCAGCCTAATTGTTCTGCACAACCCTGCCAGAATCAGCCTAATTGTTCTGCACAACCCTGCCTGAGTCTTTCTCTCTCTCTTTGGCTGATAGCCTAATCATCGCTCCCCGATAACCCTCTGCCGCAGTGCCTGTTTTTCGCTGTATTTCCTTATACTCTATTGTTATATTATTGTGTTTTTATTTAGTGATTATTGGGTGATTATTGGGTGATTATTGGGTGATTATTGTGTGATTAAGCAGATTTTGCCGTGATTCTGCATTACAACCGCCTGCCCCAAGCGGCTCCTCTGCCCACGCCGTACCCCATAAAAAAAGCAGTGAAGCACTCTTTCTGTGCCTCACTGCTGCTGAATAGCCCCCGCTTCTCAGCGGTTGGCGTACATCTGCTCGTAGTATTTCTCGTAGTCGCCCGAGGTGATGTTGTCCAGCCACGCCTGGTTGTCAAGATACCAGCGCACGGTCTTCTCTATCCCTTCCTCGAACTGCAGCGACGGCTCCCAGCCCAGTTCGCGTTGCAGCTTGCGCGAGTCGATGGCGTAGCGCATGTCGTGTCCTGCGCGGTCGGTGACGTAGGTGATGAGGTTGAGGTCCTCACCCTCTTTCCTGCCGAGCAGACGGTCCACTGTCCCTATGAGCACGTGTATCAGGTCTATGTTCTTCCACTCGTTGAAGCCGCCTATGTTGTAAGTGTCAGCCACGGTCCCGCGGTGGAAAATAAGGTCGATGGCGCGTGCATGGTCCTCCACATAAAGCCAGTCGCGTACGTTCTCGCCTTTGCCGTAAACAGGCAGAGGACGGCGGTGGCGGATGTTGTTGATGAACAGAGGAATAAGCTTCTCGGGGAACTGGTAAGGACCGTAGTTGTTCGAGCAGTTGGTCACTATGGTGGGCAGACCGTAAGTGTCATGGAAAGCGCGCACAAAGTGGTCGGACGACGCTTTGGCTGCCGAATAGGGGCTGTGGGGCTGGTACTTCAGGTCCTCGGTGAAGAACTTGGTGCCGTAAGCATGATGATGAACCGACGACGCGGCTGTAGTGAATGGCGACTCAATGCCTTCAGGGTGAGTCAGTTCCAGTGCGCCGTACACCTCGTCGGTGGAGATATGGTAGAAGCGCTTGCCCTCATACTTCTCTGGCAGTGTCTCCCAATATAGTTTCGCCGCCTGAAGGAGCGACAGGGTCCCCATCACATTGGTCTGCGCAAAGGTGAACGGGTCTTTTATGGAGCGGTCCACATGGCTCTCCGCGGCAAGATGGATGATGCCGGTCACCTTCTCTTCCTGCATCAATGCGTGTATGGTCGCGAAGTCGCAGATGTCGGCGCGCACAAAGCGGTAGTTCGGGCGGTCTTCTATGTCGCGCAGGTTGGCGAGGTTGCCCGCGTAAGTCAGTTTGTCCACATTGATGATGCGGTACTCGGGATACTTGTTCACAAACAGGCGGACTACATGGCTGCCGATGAATCCGGCGCCGCCGGTGATGATGATAGACTTCATGGTACTTTTGTTTTTTGCCGGCATCTGGGTGCACGGGGTGGTTGTATGTTGTTGTTTTGTTGTGTTTTTTCTGTTGTTTTGCGGATAAGTTCTCTCACCATTTCACCGACGCTGCCTTTGTGCGGAAGAAGTTGCTCCCGTCCACGCCGTTGCTGTCCCCTGTGAGGAGGCGGTAGTCTGTGTCCCCCTCGTCCTGTCGTGGCAGGTCGGCTATCGTCATGTCCTCGCCGGTGTCGTTGGCCACATATTTCTCCGCCATCTGCTGGAAGTGCCTTATGCGCTGTATGGCGGCCTCGGGCTCCATCAGCTCGGCCGAAGTCACTATGGTCTTCAGGTATTGCTTGTATCTGTCCTCAAAGGCCTTTATGCTTAGCACTTTCCTCACCAACAGGCGGTCTCCTTCGCGGCTTCCCCAGTTCAGCGGGTCCTGTGTGCCTGAGTTCTGCATGCCATGTATGTGCTTGCTTGTCCCGAGGGTGTTGTCATAGTCGTAGGGGATGAAGTAGAAGCGGTGTGAGGAGTCGAAGTAGAAGTAGTAGTTGTTCGCATTCACCCAGTAGTCGTCCCACATGCCGACAGCCGTGTTCACTGCAAGATAGCGCAGGAATACGTCCACGTCTGTATGTTGCTCTATGTACTGCTGCAGCTGCTGGCTCCCGCTTGGCAGGGGGCGCATCTTCTCCATGAAGTCGTACAGCTCCTCTTTGGCGGCGGGCAGACCTGCCTGTTTGTTGGTCTTCAGTGAGTACGAGTAGTCGTGTCTGTCGTCGCTGATGCCCATCTTCGATGTGCCTGTGCTCTGAAAGTCGCTCAGGTCCGCAGGCCCGTTCATGTTGTATGCCGCTTTCCACAAGTTCCCTGTGTTGTCCGGAAGATGTCCGTCCTTCATGCGGTCGTCTATCCAGCCTTTGCGCACTCCCTCTATCATGGCATAGACTCCCATGTATGCGGGCTTCTCGTCTCCGGCAATGTGTATGTACAGCCTGCAGTAGGACGCACGCGGGGCCGTCCACACCTTGAAACGCCGGAACAGGTCGTAGCAGAATATCTCGCGGCAGTAGGCTGGGTCGCCGTGAAACCACTTGAGCACAAGCCTGTCGCTCCCGAAGAACCGCTCGCCGGTGGCATATTCGGTAAAGTGGATGCCGAAATGTGCATGGTGCCAGTCTGCGTTGCTCTTCTGGTGCATTTGCCCTTCTGTGCCTTCCGGACGGCGGCGGCTGGAGTTGCCACGCGGGCGCAGGCCTACGCTGTCGCGCTTCCACACTTCCTCCCCTTTGCGGAAGGTCCAGGCGGCGGGGACATAGAGGTCGTTGTGCTTGTTGCGGTCGTAGTTCTTCAGGTAGGTGTTCCAGTCCGCCTCTGTCAGTGATATGGTTATTTCCGGCATAGCCTCTATGTCATACAGGTATGCGGGGTTGCGGCGCGTGTCGGCCGGCGAAGTGCCGGCGGAAGGGCTGTTGCGGTCCGTGCAGCCTGTGTACGCAAGCGTGGTGACGCAATATAGGAACATTATGACCGTCTGTTTCTTCATGCCTTTATCACAAACCTTATTTGCTTGAAATGAAACCGCTTCTGCTCCCCGTCCTCCATGCGCAGAACAAGTTCGCCCTGCTGTGTCACGTCTGCAATCTCCGCCATGAAAGCCCCGCTCATGTCGCTGCTGTTCATTGTGGGGGCGGTGCTCACTTCGCGCTCTGCGTATGGCCATAGCCCTTTGCGCCTGTACAGCCGTTCCATGTATGTGCTCCGTGTCCCCTCTTTGTCCGCAAGGCGGGCGGGAAGACTCTCTAAAAAAGCGTCAAGCAGGGCCTGCGGCTTATGCCTTTTCCCAGTCTGCAGCAGCAGTGAGGTAGGGTTCGGCGCGGAGCCGTGCCATATTTTTTGGTTTACATTGAGCCCTGCACCGGCGATGGAGAAGGCTATATGTCCCCCCTCAAGTGTGTTTTCTATGAGTATGCCTGCCAGTTTCTTGTCGCCGGCATAGATGTCATTGGGCCACTTTATGCAGAGCCGCTCTTGCAGCTCTCCCGCCACACGGCTTATCGCGTCGCACAGTGCAACGGACACTGCCATCGAGATGAAGAACTGCCCGCCTGCCGGCACGTCCGGTGTCCGCAGGAGAGTGGAGAAGAGCAGGTTGGCTCCTCTTTCCGACTCCCAGCCGTTGCCCTGTTGCCCCCGCCCCGCTGTCTGGAAGTCGGTGCGTATGGTGAAGAGGTTCGGGCTGTCGCTGTATTGCTCCAGCAGCAGGGTGTTGGTGCTATTTGTTTCGGCGATATACATCAAGCAGGTATTTTTCAATCACGGGTTGCACGTTGCGCATCTTGCCTGTCGCGCTGTTGATTAGTATGGCGAATGTCCACTGCTGGCCGTCTGGCAGTTCTATGTATCCTGCGTAGTTCTTGGTGCCGGCAATAGTGCCCGACTTGGCGTGCACGCGCCCTTCAAGCGGAGTGCCGTCAAGAAATCCGCGCAGCGTGCCCGACTTCCCGCTTACAGGCAGCGAGGCGTAGAAAGCGGGGTATTCCTGGCTGTGGGTCATGTACTCGAGCAGGGAGACGAAAGCCTCGGCGCTTACTGCGTCCTGCGGTGCCAGTCCGCAGCCGTCTTTCACTGTGGCGGATGTCAGGTCGATGCCCCTGTTGCGCCAGAAACCGCGCATCACAAGCTCCGCATTGCGTATCGTGCAAGGCAGGGAGATGCGCTGACCGAAAGAGCGGAACATTGACTCCGCATACAGATTCACACTGTGCATGTTGGTCTGCCCAACTATGGCTCCGAGCGAGTCTGACAGGTGGGTGTATATGTTGTGTCTTGGCAGCAGCATGGCCTCGCTGATGTAGTCGGCATCGTTGTTCACGGCAATGCCCGCCTGGCGCAGGCTCTTTGTGAAATGCTGTGCAAGCAGCAGACCCGGATTGGGCAGGTCTCCCTTGACACCGAAGTCTCCTCTGTTCGATGGAACGCTGCCGGTCAGGTGTCTGTGCAGGTGGTAGGGCGCGCCGGAGACGTATGCCCCGTCCTCTTCTGTCTTGGTGCAGCGGATGTGGTTGTCAAATGTCATTCCCGGCACTTCCGGCACTGTGCGTAGCACCTCCGCCACCGACCCGGGCTCACTGCTGCGGAGCAGGATATTCATGGTGTTGTCCATGTACGAGAGGGCGAAAACTCCGGGGGCGTAGTAGTTGCCTGCGTCCTCCCATAGCCATGCCGGATTGAGTGCATCGCCGTCGAAGAACGACATGTCGGCTACTATGCGCCCGTCAATGCGCTTTATGCCTGCGTTGCGGACTGCCTTCACCCACGACGCAAGAAAGCCCTGACCCTGCTTCAGGCAGCCCAGCATGGGGTCGCCGTGCCCGACTATGTAGAGGTCGCCGTGCAGCGTGCTGTCCTGAACGTAGCCCGAGTACTCGAGGGTGGTCGGGTACCGGTAGCCGCTGCCGAAGATTTCCAGTGCCGTTGCCGTCGTCAGCAACTTGATGACAGAGGCGGGAGGTATGGAATTGCGCGGGCGGTATGACTCTATCACCTCGCCCGTGCGCGTGTTCCTTATATATATACCTATGTTGGCGTATTTGGTCTGCGGGTGCGACAGCAGTATGTTCTGCACAGCCTCCGGCTGTGCATACATGCAGCGGCATACAAGCAGCATCACAATGGCCGTTAGGACTCTTTTCATGCTGTCAGCCCCTCCACAACTGCTTGGCGTACTGCGTTTATGGCCTCCTGCTCGTCTTCATACACCGACAAGTCCATAGGCTTGCCTATGTGCATACGGACCTTGTGCCTGCTGATGGACTTGGCTCCTTTGGGCATGCAGTCGCTGCAGCCGGTCAGCGAAAGAGGAATCACAGGCAGATGCAGGTGCAGAGCCACTTGGAAGGCTCCGCGCTTGAAAGGCTGCACTTCGCCTGTAACAGAGCGGGTCCCCTCCGGGAAAATCACCGTGCACACACCGTCCTTCAGCGTCTGCTCAACCTTGCGCAGACTCTTTACTGCGGCACGAAGGTTGCGGCGGTCGATATATACGTGTCCGCACACTTCGCATGCTGTCCCTACAAAAGGTATCTTGCGCAGCTCCTGCTTCATCAGGAACTTGAAGATGACCGGAAGCCAGCCGTAAATAAGGAACACGTCGCAGAAGGACTGGTGGTTGGAGACAAAGACGTATGACTGACCCTTCTTTATGTTCTCCATGCCCGTCACTTCGACCGGCAGAAACATCAGGTAGAAGAACGAGCGTGACCAAAAGGCCTGTATCGCGTGTATGAAACACGAGTTGGGCCACGCCATCCAGATTATCGTCATTATGGCGGTGAAGAGAGTGATGAGCGTAAAGAGCGGCCACGCAATCAGATACTGATAGCAGATATATGGGTATTTCATCATAGCAGTGCTCCGTTTTCGGTGGTTACATATTTCTGCATGAAGCCCCTGTATAGTGCGCAGATACGGCGTATTTCGTCCCATGTCTCGTCCGAGAGTTTGGTCCCTACCACTTCCACCACACGCCCTGCGGCTATGGTGCCTATCTCGCCGCACTTGCGGATGTCAAAGCCGTCGCTCAGCGCGTGCAGGAAGCCTCCGGCATACAGGTCGCCTGCACCGGTAGAGTCTGTGCATGAGGTCGTTATGGCTCCTATGTGGCATACATTGTTGCCCTGTTGCACATAACTGCCGCGCTTGCCCACCTTCACTACGGCTATGTCGCACTGCTCGGCTATTTTGGCCACCGACTCCTGCGGATTCAGGTGGGTGTAGGCGAAACTCTCGTCCTCGTTGGCGAATACAATGTCCACATATTTCTTCACAAGCTGCTTGAGGAAGTAGTGGTTCTCGTTTACCACGTTGTACGATGCAAGGTCCAGGCTTACCATGCACCCTGACTCCTTGGCCATGCGTATAGCCTTTTCTATCAGCTCGTTGTCTTGCACCATATAACCTTCTATGTGGAAGATGTCGTAGCCTATGAACGCCTCTTTGCGGATGTCGTCGGCTGTCATGTCGGCAGAAGCCCCGAGGTAGGTGGCAAAGGTGCGTTCACCGTCGGGCGTGATTAGCACTATGCTGCATCCCGACATCTTGTCAGAAGTGAGCAGAAGCGGCTTCACACCGTTCTTGCGGAGGTCTTCACGGTAAAAGTCCCCCACTTCGTCATTGCCTATCTTGCCTATGAATGCAGCCTTGCCCCCCAACTGGGTGATGGTGGTTATGGTGTTGCTGGCGCTCCCGCCAGCTACCATGCGCTTGCGCACACTGGCAAACCTCATCTGAATCTTCTCTGCCTGCTCCATCGAAATCAGATTCATGCTGCCCTTGGGCAGTCCCAGTTCGCGCAAATCGTCCTCGCTCACCTGAAGAAGAATGTCTGTGAGGGCGTTGCCCAATCCTAATACTTTTCTCATATTTTTGCCGGTCTATAACGTTTTTCCCAGTCCGCTTCTGCCGCCCGAACAAGGGACGGAGACATGAAAAATCAAAAAACTTTGCAAAGATAGTGTTTTTTTTTCAAAAAAGTTTGCTCATATCAAAAAAAAGCAGTACTTTTGCACCCGCAATTCGGAAATAAAGGGTTGTTGCCGATGCAAAATCATGCTTCCTTAGCTCAGTCGGTTAGAGCATCTGACTGTTAATCAGGGGGTCCTAGGTTCAAGTCCTAGAGGGAGCGCAAGTATGACGGTCATTTCGGCCGTCATACTTTTTTTGAAAAAAATCGTCAAACTCTTGATATTTCCAAAAAAAAGCATTACCTTTGCACAATTTTAGATATTTTTGTTTTTATCAACTCGAAAAAAGTAGAAAAGGATGGGTTTATTTTCATTCACACAAGAAATCGCAATCGACCTCGGAACTGCCAACACTATCATCATCTGTGACGACAAGGTCGTGGTGGACGAGCCGTCGGTGGTCGCTATCAATGTATCGGACAACAGAATGGTGGCGGTAGGCAGAAAAGCACAGCAGATGATTGGCAAGGGAGGCAACCTTATTCGCACCGTGCGCCCTTTGAGGGACGGTGTTATTGCTGACTTCTATGCCTGCGAGATGATGATTCGCGGCATGATTCAGATGATTCCTAAGCAGACGCGCCTCTTCAGCCCTAACCTCCGGATGGTTGTTTGTATCCCCTCGGGGTCCACTGAAGTGGAAATACGTGCCGTGCGCGACAGTAGCGAACACGCGGGCGGGCGCGATGTATATATGATTTACGAGCCTATGGCTGCTGCTATCGGCATGGGCATCGATGTTGAGAGTCCCGAAGGCTGCATGATTGTCGATATAGGCGGCGGTACAACCGAGATTGCGGTCATCTCTCTCGGCGGCATCGTGGCAAACAAGTCCATCAAGATTGCCGGCGACGACTTCAACTCCGACATCGTTGAGTACATGGGCCGCATGCACAACCTCCGCATTGACGAACCTACAGCCGAGCGTATCAAGATTGCTGTCGGGTCGGCACTGCCGGAACTTGACGAGCCTCTGGACGACTATGTCGTTATCGGTCCTAACAAGGTGACAGCTCTGCCTATGACCGTGCCTGTCAGCTATCAGGAGATTGCGCACTGCCTCGAAAAGAGTATCGCCAAAGTGGAGAATGCCGTGCTGCAGGCTCTTGAGTCCACTCCTCCGGAACTGTATGCCGACATAGTGAAGCGCGGTATCTTCCTTGCGGGTGGAGGTGCGTTGCTCCACGGCCTCGCCAAGCGTCTCTCTGACAAGATTACCATACCCTTCTATGTGGCGGACGACCCGCTGCATGCTGTGGCGCGTGGTACAGGCATCGCTCTGAAGAACGTGCACAGGTTCGCTTTCCTGATTAGGTAATCCGGCTGCAGGAGACTTATGCATAGTCTGCTTAAGTTCATACAGCAACACAGCAACTTCCTGATATTTCTCTGTCTGGAAGTTGTCGCGTTTTTGCTCTTCTTCTTCTCCAACCCCTTCCAGCGGAGCGGGATGTGGTCGGCTGCCAACTCTTTCACGGCGCTTCTTAATGAAGGAGCCGGCGCAGTGAGCGGCTATTTCTCTTTGGGGAAAGTCAATAGCGCGCTTGCCGAAGAGAATGCACGGCTTCTGGAGGAGAATGCACGGCTGAGCGGCTTTGCCGAAAGAGATGCCGAAACGGACAGCACTTATCTCTACTCTCACTTGCAGTGGCAGTTCACACCGGCCAAAGTGGTAGATGCGGAGACCAGGACTATGCACAACTACCTTGTGCTCAACAAAGGCTCGCGCGACGGCATTACGGTGGGGCAGGGTGTCCTCTCCCATAGCGGGGCTGTCGGTGTGGTCAGTGGAGTGAACAGCCATTTCGCGCTTGTCACACCCGTCATACATCCTAAGATGAACCTCAGTTGCCGCCTTGCCAAAAGCGGGGATACGGGGTTCCTGCACTGGCAGGGGACTTCGGCGCAGTATGCCGCGCTCACTGATATTGCGCGGCATGTGCCTGTGGCTGAAGGTGATACGGTGGTCACCAGTGGACTGACGGGACTCTTCCCAGAAGGCGTGCTTGTAGGCGTTATTGACAGGGCGGAACTCAAGGACGGGGACACTTATTACACTCTGCGGGTGCAACTCTCGGCGGGCTTTGCCGGATTGAGGTATGTGCAGGTGGTGCGTAACCCTCTTAAATCATTGCAGGACAGCCTGCTGCGTGAAGTGCCATGAACATCGTGCGTGAAATACTGAAGCTGGTGCTGGCGCTGCTCGTGCAGGTGCTCTTTTTCAACAACATGCATTTCATGGGCTTGTGCTATCCCTTTGTCTATGTCGCTGCTCTCGTCTGCCTGCCTGTTTACGACCGCCGCATTGAGATGCTCATAGGCTTTTGCATGGGGCTGGTTATGGATATTTTCTGCTCCTCTCTCGGCATGCACACCGCCGCTTGTGTGCTTGTCTCATGGCTGCGGCCAATTCTGCTTGCTCACCTTGTGCAGGACTACGGGCGCATCACCTCCTCCGTCAGCGGAGAGTCGGTCGGCGTGTCGCAGTTCGTGAAGCTCGCCGTGCTCCTTTGTGCGTTGCACCATGCCGTGGTCTTCATTATGGACGCATGGGGCTGTTTAAGTCCGCTTTGGCTCTTCTTGCGCTGGCTGTGCAGCACATCGCTCGCTTTGTTGTTTGTTCTCGCCTACGGACTCACGCGTAAGTCATGACTAACGACCGCTATTATAAACGCACTTGGGTGATTTCCGGCATCGTCATTGCCGTTGGCGTGGTCTTCGTCTGCCGGCTCTTTTATCTGCAGGTCATCGATTCCTCCACCAAGGACAAAGCCTCGAAGAACGCACTGCTCAACCAGACTGTCTATCCCTCGCGCGGACTCATCTACGACCGCAACGACAGCCTCCTCGTCTTTAACCAGCCTGTCTATGATGTCATGGTCGTACTCCGTGAGATGGGGAAGGACTTTGACACGCTTGCTTTTTGCCATGCGCTTGACATTCAGCCCGAAGATTTCCGCCTGCGCATGGACGATGTATGCAATACCCGCAAAAACCGTGGTTTCTCCCGCTATACGCCGCAGGTTTTTATGAGCCTTCTCTCAAAAGAGGATGTCTCCGTCCTGCAGGAAGGGCTTTACCGTTTTCCCGGTGTCGCTATCCGCAAACGCACCTTGCGCGACTACACCTGCAATGCCGCCGCCCATGTGCTCGGCAGTGTCGGCGAAGTCAATCAGCGCGACCTTGACAGCGACACCTATTACGCTCTTGGCGACTATTCAGGGCGCGACGGTATAGAAAAAACCTACGAAAAGCTCCTTCGCGGTGAGAAAGGCGTGGAGGTACTTATGCGCGATGCACGCGGACGATTGCAGGGCAGCTATCATAACGGCGAACTGGACAGGCCTGCACATTCAGGCACCGACATCACACTCACCCTCGACATCTCGCTGCAGATGTTCGCAGAGCAGCTCATGGCAGGCAAGAAAGGCAGTGCCGTTGCCATCGAACCTCATACGGGCGAGGTGCTTGCGCTTGTCTCGTCGCCGGCATGGGACCCTAAAACACTGGTCGGGCGGCCGCGCTCAAAGAACTACTCCGACCTGCTCAAGGACAAGCACAAGCCGCTGATGAACCGCGCTGTGCAGGCACAGTATCCCCCGGGCTCCACTTTCAAGCTCATACAGTCGCTTGTCGGCCTGCAGATGGGGGTGCTTCAGCCCGGCACGCTCTATCCCTGCGGCGGACCGTCTTCGCAGCCTATCAAGTGCACCCACCACCACGGCTCCCCCGTGGACCTCGAAAGCGCCATCGAGCAGTCGTGCAACCCGTATTTCTGGCAGGCGTTCCGCGATATGCTGGGCGGAGGCGATGATGTCGCGCGGCTGCACAGGCGTTACGACACTTGGCGCGAGCAGGTTGTCAGCTTCGGCTTTGGCTCCAGGTTCGGCTCCGATATCCGCGACCAGGTCACAGGGAGTATTCCTTCAAGCAAGTTCTACGACAAGATTTACGGGCAGAAAGGCTGGCGTGCCATCACTATCCGCTCGCTCAGTATCGGGCAGGGGGAGATTCTTGTCAATCCGCTTCAGCTCGCTAATGAGGCGGCATGCATAGCCAACGGCGGCTGGTTCGTCACTCCCCACCTCGCGCGTCTCTCCGATGAGCAGTTGCGCCTTGTCGGGCTGGACGATGGCATGTACACTCCACGGCGCACACTTGTCGATTCCGTGCATTTTGCGGTGGTGCGTGCCGGCATGGCGCGTGTTATGACTGCCGGTACAGGCCGCTATTACGCTGTGCCCGAGCTTGATATGTGCGGCAAGACCGGCACTGTCCAGAACCCGCATGGCAAAGACCACGCTATCTTCATCGGCTTCGCCCCGAAGGACAATCCGCGTATAGCCGTCGCTGTCGTCGTCGAGAACGCTGGCTTCGGAGCTACATGGGCGTGCCCTGTCGCATCGCTAATGATGGAGAAGTACCTCACTGACACCATAACCAGACCTGACCTGCAGCAGCGCATTCAGTCTGCTGTACTCATTCAAGCAACACCGGAACAATGAACAGAAGAAACTCTATATGGGCAGGCATCGACTGGACGACCGTCTTCCTCTTCCTTGTCATCGCACTCTTCGGCTGGGTGAACATCTATGGCGCGGGCTATAACTTCGAGCAGAGTTCCATTCTCTCTTTCTCCAACCGCGCCGGCAAGCAGTTCGTCTGGCTGCTCACCGCTCTCGGCTTGGGTTTCGTCATTCTCCTTATCGACGAGAAGACCTACGATATCCTCGGCTATTGGCTTTATGGCTTTATGCTGCTTGTCCTGCTTGCCACGCCCTTTCTTGCTCATGACATCAAAGGCTCCATGTCCTGGATCTCGCTCGGGCCTGTCTCGCTGCAGCCTGCCGAGTTCGCCAAGAGTTTTACCGCCATCGCCGTTGCCAAGTACATGGGCAGGTATGGCTGGCAGTTGCGCACGTGGCGCGACCTTGTCGTGCCGGCGGCTATGGTCTGTGTGCCTATGTTCATCATCATGGTCCTTCAGCGGGAGACAGGCTCCGCACTCGTCTTTGCCTCTTTCCTGCTTGTCTTTTACAGGCAGGGCATGACAGGCAAGATTCTTCTCTACGGGGCATTGGCTGTTCTTGCCGTGGTGCTTGTGCTGCGCTTTGTCCCTATCCCTGATGCTCTGTGGGATGCCGTCCTGCAGCCCCACCAGCGTGTGCGTATCGAGGTGCTGCTGGGCCTTAAAGACGACCCTGCCGGTGCAGGCTACAATGTGGCGCAGTCGCTTATTGCCATAGGCTCGGGCCGCTTCTTCGGCAAGGGCTTTTTGCAGGGGACGCAGACCAAACTCCGTTTTGTGCCCGAGCAGGACACCGATTTCATCTTCTGCACTGTAGGCGAAGAGTGGGGTTTTGTCGGTTCGGTGGGGCTGGTGTTGCTCTATATGTTCTTTATCCTGCGCATCATACGCATTGCCGAGCGGCAGCGCGATGTCTTCTCGCAGGTTTATGCTTATGCCGTCGCTTCCATTTTCCTTTGCCACTTCACTATCAATATCGGCATGGTGCTTGGTCTGTTGCCGGTTATCGGTATTCCTCTGCCTTTCTTCAGTTACGGCGGCTCGTCGCTCTGGGGCTTTACGCTTCTTCTCTTTATTCTCTTGCGTCTTGATGCCGCCCGCATCAACAAACTCCACTGATAACCGGGTACGCAGGCTTCCGGCCTGCGATGAAATCCTCTGCTTTCGACTCAACAAAGCATGCCCTGCTTTCGACCTTCGGCTTTTGACTTACGACTAAACAAAGCATACTCTGCTTTCGACCTTCGACTTTCGCCTTTCGACTTTAACTTGCAGAAGGACCGACTTTCACAAGCCGGTCACTTCCTTAAATATGCGTAAAATCTTTATATACCTGCGCTTTAATGTTGTAATAACCGCGCAGATACCCTGGTAAGTGCTTATTGCACCTTGATTATCATTTCTTTTGCGCCGTCGCCAAGAACAACTTTGTACTGTTTATCTTTTGCAAGACTGGCGAGAGATATTGTTTGCGGAGTATTGCGGGGCAGTTTGTTAAGCTTCTCGCTGTCATCCTCATAATCCTTCACGATTATGTTTTCAGTGTAGGGGTTGTTCTTGATAACCAGTGTGCCGTTCTCGTGGCAGATGTCCAGGTCGCCGGCATCGGCTGTGAAGACTTTGTAGATAGCAAAGCGGTCGTTTACGGCTTCGGTGCTATTGAGCTCGAAATCGTATGTGGTGGTCGCTGTGATGTCGATAATCTTGCCGAGTTCATAGTCTGCAAACTGCCATGCTGCACCTGTCAGATCCTGAATCTGGTCGAAAGAGATGGTATATTTTGTAATACCTGCTTTGGCTTTCACGCCGATGGAGATACCCTTGATGTCGTTGGTATATACTTTCGACTGGTCGCCTGCTGCTGTAATGGCATAGATGTTCATGCCGTTGCTGTTGAGCATTTTCATATCGTCGTAGCTGTTCTCGAAGTCGGCTGTGAAGTCCTGTGACTCAATAAAGAACAGTTCGTCGCCCACTTTGGCCTTGCCTTGTTCGCTGATGTTTACCACCAAGCGGTTGAAACTCTGGGCTGAAAGGCTGATGCTGACTGCAACAACAGCCATGAGAGAAAAGATTCTTGTTTTCATTGTTTTTGTTTTGTGTTTGTTTTGTTGGTTATCCAACGGCGCTTTTGCGTGCCGTCGGATAACTTGATTTTCTTTTTACATGTTGCCTCCGGGAACCGGTGTGGTGTTGTTGGGGTCTGCATATTCGTCGCTGGGGCTCATCAGTTTGTTGTCCGCCAGCAGCAGAACAGGTTCGGATACAGGATTATAATATTCCTTTTTCATTGTTTATTGTGCTTATTTTACCACTTTGGTGCCGTTGATTACATATACACCCTGGGGCAGTGCGTTCCACATATCAACTGTGCCGATATACATGCCGGTGAGTGTGTAGATGCCTTCAGCAGCTACTGCTTTCTCCACATTGTCAACTGCGGTGGGAGCGTCTGCGCGGCCGATAATCTGGAAGCGGTGGCTCATGTCCTCACCTGCGGTCTGGGTGAAGGTGTAGATTGCTGTAGAGGTCATCGGGGTTACTACACCTGTGTACAGGTCTTTGATTGCATATTCCTCGCCTGCAATATTGCTGAAGCTGAGGGTGTAAACCTCATCGTTGGCGTTGGCAGCGAAGCCGATGAATGTGCCTTCGAGTTTGTCGGTGTAGAGGTTCTGCAGGTTGTTCTCTGCAACAGCGTAGATGTTCATGCCGTTGTTCATGTACTTCACTGCGTCAAAGCCGTTGTCGAACTGTGTCGAGAAGGTCTCTTCGCCGATAAGTTTCACATCGTCGGTCTTGCCTGCTGCAGAAGTCACGTTGATGCATACGCGGTCGAAACTGCTTTCAGCCTGGCGTGCGGGAGCATGCAGAGGAGAATTGGCGGCGGTGTTGTTCCATACCATCTGGCGGTAGTCAATGTTCTCGGTCTGTGCGCTCTTGTTCTCGGTGAAGATAAAGAAGCCCTGCATCGAAGGAATCACCGTGAAGGCGGGAGTGAAGTAGCCGGCGAAGTCACCGCTGTTGACTGAACGGATCTGGTCGCGGTCTGAATCATACATATAAATGGTGGCTGTCACGTTTGCAGAGAGACCTGCCAGCATGGTCTGGATGTTGATAGGACCGGTGTAGGAGTTGGCAAAGAAGTTGAAGCCCTTGCGGGTGAAGTTCATTGCGCCGTCGTTGTTGCCTACCAGAGTGCCCTTGAAGGTGAAGATTGTTCCCTGGGTTGATTCGCTGGTGAGCGCCACACCACGGAAAGGCTTCGACAGGTCATCCCAACCGCCTGCATGCCAACCTGTAGCTACGTCCCATGCGGACAGACGGAAGGTCAGGTCTTCGGTATTGCCGCTTACAGCAGCGCGGTCAAGTGTAGCTGATGTGATAGGAGTGGAGGTCGGGATACCGATATAGTTGTAAATATATTCGCTTCCCTCTTTGCGTGCGGTGGTGTAAAGCTGGATTTCTGCGGGAATGTTGGTCATCTGATAGTCAGGACTTACAACAAATACCGCTGTGCCGTCTTCGCCGCTCTTGATGACAATGTGCTGACCGTCAGGATTAACCACTTCACCATTGACGCGTACTATGGCATCTCCTTCAACTACTATAGAACCGTTGGTGAGGTCGAGACCACCGTTGCCAATATTCAGGCTTCCGCCGTCCTTCACTGTGAGGCTTCCGCCGGTTTGGAAGTTGATGCCCTGTGCTGCAGCGTCAGTGCCGTTGTTGATTACAACATTGTGGCTGATTTCAACATTGTCGGAAGCAGTGGGAACCACATTGCCGCTGTTCTCGTCAATCCATGTGGTGTTCTGTGCCCAGTCGGAGGTTGCGCTTACAGGCTGGCTGATAGTGCCTATCTCGCGAGCGATATATTTGCTCTCGCCCTCATCATATACTGCTACATACTTAGTGGGGTCTGCGTAAGTAATGTTAGTATTGCTCGCTTTGAATTTGTTGTTTTTAACAAAGTCTGCACTTGTGTTTTTGCAAGCGATAACATCAAGAGTGGCAAGTGCACCTTTGCCAGCTGCTGTACCAGCACCATAACCAATATAGACATTATTGGTGTTATTTGAAGATATTGTTCCATTGTTTACGCAGTTGTAAAAACCTGCCTTAACATTGTTACCCGTGAATGAGCCCACAAATGCACCTGTGTTATATCCCCCTGCTGCCGTAATATTGGCGTTGTTTACGCAATTGACAAACCACACTTTTTGCCCATTAGTAACCTGCGGAATACCGACGAGAGACCCCATACCATATGTACCACCTGTAGCTACCATGCTTCCGGAAACTGTAATGTTCTCAAATACTATACCACGTGTTTGTTCTGCTGTAGGAGCGAATCTACCTGCTATTATACCAACATATCCGCCGCCATTTATAACATCAACATTGTCAAAAGTAACATTCTTCACACTTCCTTCAGGCATTTTTACAAACATACCATAGTAAGAATTTCCTTCATTAACAATATGCAGATTGCGTATTGAATGTCCGTTACCATCAAAATCACCTCTGAAATATGGAATAGCAACAAATGCAGCATCAGGCATAGTTATGTCATTTTCCATATTAACAGTCCACCAATAATTTTCAATGCCATCTGTTGTTGCAACAATATAACGCATCCAGTTAAAGTCAATACCCTTCTGAATAGAAACATTGATGGTCTTTTCTGTAGAATTAATTGTTATATTTTCAGGGATAGCCAACTCATTTCCCTCAATACTAAAAATATCTTTAATATAGCCGGTGCAATTAATAGTGCCGTTATTTGTAATAACACCTTCGTTGTTCAAAACACCTCCGTTTACCACATTCAGAGTCCCGGTAACAACAATTTGATTCTGACGGGCAAGATTTACCACTTTGTCAACAGTGATACTACCTGACACTGTAATGATGTTGCGCTCGTATGTAGATGGTGCCAGTGCAGCTGCCTGTAACTGCTCCAGATTTGATGCAGATATATTATGTATGTTAGCACTGGTGATTTCTTCCACAACATACATATCGCTAACCATACGATAGCCATATTCTTGAGCAAGGTATCTTTCAATATTCGTATTGAATTGACCTCCTATTATAGAAATTCTGCCAAGAAGAACTTCTACAATTGCTTCTCCACCATCATTGTTTCTGAAAACACCATCAGCAATAATAACATTTTGGGCATAGTAGCAATAAATAGCACCTCCCCATCCGCCTTCATAGTTACCACCATTGATGGAAAGTTTGTATTCGCTAACAGCGGTTGCATCAAAATCCTGCTTCGTATATGTATATTCTATACATGCGTTGTCATTAGAGTTGCCTCTTCCATTACCAGCGTGGTTGCTAACAAAATTACAGTTCGTCAATTCTGTGTCCGAATTCCAGTAAGGCATCAAACATACGCCTCGAGCTACTGTAATGTTAAGGCCCTCTGCGGTCATTTTAGAATAGTTGGCAACCAAGCGGTTGTATGAGCCGCTTGTGGAATTGTTAACCAAAGTACCATTGCTGATATTAAGAGTACCGAGATTCAGAATCAGAAATACTGTTTTAGCGTCTCCGTTTTTAGTACCGGTAAGAGTTGCTCCATTGAGATCCAAATTAACAGTAATGTCTTTCGGAACAGTGATGCCTGCGCTCATTGCGGTAATCGTACCATAATTAAGTTCGGCATTTGCAACAACTTGAATGTCCACATCTTCAGTGGCATCGTTGATTGCAACTTTGAGGTCATCCCATGTGCTTACTTCTATGGGATTTGCCCAAATGTTGGTGCTGACCAGCAACATTGTTGCCATCAGCATGAACGAATAAAGTTTTTTCATTTCGTTTTGATTGTGTTTTGTTAGTATTGTGGTGCCGAAGCACCGGTTAATTGTTTTGTTTGTTGTCAATATTATGTGTTTTGACTTGTTGTTTGCCAGTTGTCTGCGCCTGTTTTGTGTGCGTTCTGCGCTGTTTTATGCCTGTTTTTGCGCTGCCTGGCGAGGTACAGCGGCAAAAGTGCGTTTTTGGATTTGGCTGATTACCTGAATGTTACCTCTTGCTTTCGGCATCAAAAAAACCATGGTTTTCTTTGCGCTATAAAAAAATTGTTGTACCTTTGCAGCGGATTTTGCATGGCTATATGCTTATATGCTGTAAATGAGCGGGTAACGTATCTGCGTAAAAAAGCAAAAAGGCATAATCCGTGAGTCCTGTTTTGGCGCAAAGAAAACCATGGATTTTTTTGCATTTTTTTGCATTTTTCTCTGAAAATAAGGCTTTTATATGTTTGCACAGGCTCATAGGCCTGTTTTTTGCCTGTTTTTTGCCCTGTTTCTGCCCCGTTTTTTGCTTGTTTTCTGCCCCGTTTTTGCCCTTTTCCCGTCTTTTCCCCGTCTTTTTGGCAGTTATTCTTTCTCCGCGGTGCAGATGTTTGGCCTGCCGGGGACGCATTGACGCTGCAAATATACACATCTCCTCTTTCCTGCTGCCGCTTTCCGGCGCGATTTGGCGGTTTTGTTTGCGTTTTGTCGCAATTTGGCACTTTCCGCGCCGGTGCTCTGCCCATGTCCGTGCGTCAGGTATATGATGTTCGTGTGCGCGAATTGACGGAGTGGCAGGCGGGATGGCTGACTGCAGTGTGCTGACATATTGCTGTGTTTTCCTTGTTTTTGCTTTCATTTTGTCATTGCTGTTTTTGTGCACTTTTCTTGCTTGTGTCTTGCTGTCGTCTCCGAGTCGTCTCGCTGTCTTTTCCGTGTGACACATTGTCACCTCCCGTACCGTCCTCCGCTTTC